>JAEWDX010000308.1 GCA_023389895.1 Bacillota bacterium | reverse complement strand
GAAAGGGGTAACTTTTTTTACGGAGCTAGGAAAAAGGTGCTCTATTGGGAGAGAAAGGGGTAACTTTTTTAACATAATAGAAGAAATGATGCTCTAATCGGAGGGAAAGGGGGAGCTTTTTCAATAGAGTCGGAGAAATGGTGCTCTATTGGGAGATGAAGGGGTAACTTTTTCAATAGAGTGGGAGAAATGATGCTCTATCGGGAGAGAAAGGGGCAGCTTTTTCAACGGAGTGGGAGAAATGATGCTCTAATGAAAGCGAATGGGGTAGCTTTTTCAACGGAGTTGGAGAAATGATGCTCCAATCGGAGTGAAAGGGGTAACTTTTTTTACGGAGCTAGGAAAAAGGTGCTCTAATCGAAGTGAATGGGGTAACTTTTTCAATAGAGTTAGAGAAATGATGCTCTATTGGGAGATAAAGAGGTAACTTTTTCAATAGAATAGGAGGAATGATGCTCTAATCGGGGCTATAGCGGCAGCTTTTCAACGAAAAAACAAGAAAGTTACTCCTTTCGAGTTGAATTAGAACATAGTTTTAAAAAAAGCCCGAGAATTCTCGGGCTTTTTAACGACATAGTTAGAATCGCCTTATGAAAAAGCTTGAATTGCATTCAGGGCGGTTGTCATTGCTTTATCCTGTAGTGGCTTAATTTTTTTCGTTAGTTTTTCTATTTCTGATTCTTCGTTTAATCTGACATATTGAATGCACTCGTAGAGAGAAGCAGCATTCCAATTGTCTTCATTCACATGACCAGCCACCTGCTGATTGCAAATATCAGCAAATGCGTCGATTTTCGGATCGTAGGATAGCGCCACAAAGGGCGTATAGGTAATCGAAGCGAAAATAAGTGCATGAAGTCTCATTCCAACAAGCAAATTAGATTTACCAATAATCGTAATTTTATCCTCGATTGAAGCATCATAAGGAGAAATAGAGCTTTTCCCTGACATAAGTGCCGCTACTTCTCTTGAGGACTTATCATCGTGCTCACCATGCATCGGGACGAAAACAATATCGACGCCTTCTCTTGCAACTTCATCCAATGCCCCAGCAATCTTTCGTTTGAAGTCGAGCTCAGAAGGCCAGTCCCGAACAGAAACGGTCAGAACCGCACCTTGGAAACCTTGAGCCTCCCACCAGAAAATGGCCTGATTCCCCTCTTCTAAAGTCGAGTCCGCTACATTTTCCGCCACTTGTTCTTTAACCGTTAATCCCAGCACCGGATCTGGAACAATGTCAATCGGATGATTCAGTCCAATCTCTTTAAGTAAGCGTTCAGATGCCTCATCTCTAACGGTAATCTTCGCTTTCTTTAATACATGCTTAACAAGTTTTTTATTAAAAGATTTATGAATGGGGCCCATACCTTGTGCATAGACAAACACCGGTTTCCTAAGCATCTGGGCCATTTTCATAATACCTGTATAGTAAGGAATCGACTTGAAGCCAGTCTCGTCCTGAAGCAAGCTACCGCCGCCGCTAATTAAGCCATCTGACTTTTTCAACGCGGCAAGCACCTCACCGAGTTTCCAGCGATTCACTGCTTGAACGCCATATGTCGCTTTCGTCTCTTCAGGATTATTCGAGAGAACGGTAATCTCAATATTTGCTTCATTCGCTTTCAACGCTTGAATAATCGAATAAAGAATCGCCTCATCCCCGACATTTGCAAAACCGTAATAGCCCGATATGACAATTCTCACGCAAACCACCTCGGTTTCATCTTCTCCATGTAAAGTGAATGGCCTTTTTTATAAATCATGATTAAGATCCAACCGATTAGCAGTCCAAGTATTAAGCCATACACTGTTCGTAAAATCGATACGTATAGCGGAATATGCAAGTGAGTAAAGGTATTCATAATAGATAAATACCCGATGACACCTGGAATGAGCAAAAACGTGCCAAGTTTTTTATACGTTGGAATCACATATAGCGCTAGGACAAAGAATGGCAAGCCGATTAGAAACTCCTTTATTCTCGGTCTTACGTACATCACTTCCTCTAGCAATTGTCTAATTTTCAGTTCAATATCAGAAACCGAGCCTGCGTTTCCAGTTCGGCTAATATAGTAAAGCGCCACGACTCCAAGCACCGCAATGACCGCAAGATGCCAATACTTAACCCCTGCTTTAAGTAAGTCCATGAATTGTGAACGAATTGCGTAAAGGAACATGAAGAGAATGGGGAAAACATAAATAAGCTTTACACCTCTAAACGCTTCGACCTTTACGAGATATTCATTGCCATTTAATAATGCAACAACAATGGCAATCCCGATTGCACTAATCCCCGCTGCTCTTAAATACGTCATAAGAATTTGCTTCAATGACTTCGTATCAGACAATGGCAAAATCGCAAAAACTGGCGTAATAACGGCAACAATTAAAGCAGCACCTTGTACAAGTAAAGTTTTACCTAATACGCCATAGCCAAGGCTAATTCCAAGCATGCCAACAAGTGCAAGCAAGAATAAAAGTCGATTTTGGAGCACACTTAGTGCAGCTAATGATACGAAAGCTATCGCTGCGACAAAGGCAGAGAAATAACTCCAAGTTGGAACAGATATTTTTTCAAACAATTGAGCCTTACCTGGATGGAATAAGGAAGGCATTTCAGCATGGACATCCTGGATAAACCCTTCCATATTGATTAAGGAATTCTCTCCGCTGATCTTATCTTCCATTCTAAGGAATAGTGACCGAATATTTCTTTCCTTCACGGCACGGATTGCCCGATCAATCCCTTCCCTAGGGCTTGAGATTCCATTCATATCCATGCTATGGAGGCGAATCACATTCATATCGATATTATTTGCTAATGTGAAAAAGCCCTTTTGATCTTTTAATTCTATTCCATAGACGGACAGGTTATTCGCTTTAAACTGCTCCGCATAGGCTTTAATTTCCTTCGGATTCGGGAAGCCAGAAACTTCCTCTCCTAAAAATAAAATATGATCGCTCTTTTCATCAGCAAATTGGAGAACTTGTGCAAGCAATCGATCCTCTGCGATTTCTTCCATATTCGGCATTCTGAAAACGACAGCTAAATCAGCACGCTTAATTTTCTCTATTGTCTCTGGTAAAAAACCGAGCGGAACATCTTCTAACTTCTTCACTATTCCAGGGATAAATAAAAATTTCTTATTTTGAAAAATTACTTCTTCCGTTTGAACAGTTGGAAAATGCTCAGACAATGCTGTTGTCAAGTCTGTCGCTTTTTTTACATAAACATAAAGGCCTTCATGCTTAGCCTGTTCATCAATTTGTGCAAGTTCTTCTTCAAATACAGCGAGCTCTTGCATTCTTTCAGTTGAAATCGTTGTAATATAGCCGTTTTTCTTTAAACTATCGAGGGTCTCTGGTTCAATGCTAACTGCTTGAAGTCCAGCCTCCTTTAATCTATCAAGAATTTCTTCAACAGGAAGATCGCTTCCATTCAATGAAGTACGTTCAATATCTCCATACGGGATCATCATTTCATAAGCTTTATTATTCCATTCTGCCTGAAGCCGCTCCACAATTCCTGGCACTGCTAAAAGTAAGGAGGCAATTAATACTCCCCAAAGAATCTTTTTCAATTTTTTTCCACCCTGATAGCCCGATGTGACAATTCTCACGCAAACCACCTCGGTTTTATCTTCTCCACATATAGTGAATGACCTTTTTTATAAATCAAAATAAAGATCCAACCGATTAGCAATCCAAGGATTAAGCTGTACACTGTTCGTAAAATGGACACGTATAGCGGAATATGCAAATGGGTAAAGGTATTCACAATGGATAGATAGCCGATCACACCTGGAATAAGCAAATATGTACCAAGTTTTTTATACGTTGGAATTACATATAGTGCCAACACAAAGAACGGCAAGCCGATTAGAAACTCCTTCGTTCTCGGTCTTACGTACATCGCTTCCTCTAGCAATTGTCTAATTTTCAGTTCAACATCAGAAACCGTGCCTGCGTTTCCTGTCCGGCTAATATAGTAAAGCGCCATGACGCCAATTACCGCAATAACGACAAGATGCCAATACTTGACCCCTGCTTTAAGCAAGCCCATGAATTGTGAACGAATCGCGTAAAGGAACATGAAGAGAATTGGGAAAACATAAATTAGCTTTACACCTCTAAATGCTTCAACCTTTACGAGATATTCATTGCCATTTAATAACGCGACGACAATCGCAATCCCGATTGCACTAATGCCTGCTGCTCTTAAATATGACATAAGAATTTGCTTCAATGACTTCGTATGGTCAGACAATGGTAAAATCGCAAAAACTGGCGTAATAACGGCAACAATTAACGCAGCACCTTGTATAAGCAACGTTTTACCTAAAACGCCATAGCCAAGACTAATTCCAAGCATTCCTACAAGGGCAAGCAGGAATAAAAGTCGATTTCGGAACACGCTTAATGCAGCCAATGAGACAAAAGCAATCGCTGCAACAAATGCAAAGAAATAGCTCCAAGTTGGAACAGATATTTTTTCAAACAATTGAGCCTTACCTGCATGGAATAAGGATGGCATTTCAGCATGAACGTCCTGAATAAACCCTTCCATATTGATTAAGGAATTTTCGCCACCGATCTTATCTTCCATTCTAAGGAATAGTGCGCGAATATTTCTTTCCTTCACGGCACGGATTGCGCGATCGATTCCTTCCCTAGGACTTGAGATTTTGTTCAAATCCATGCTGTGAAGGCGAATCACATTCATATCGATATTATTAGCTAATGTGAAAAAGCCCTTTTGATCCGCAAATTCAATTCCATATACGGACAGATTATTTGCTTTAAACTGCTCCGCATAGGCTTTAATTTCTTTCGGATTCGAGAAGCCAGAAACTTCCTCTCCTAAAAATAAAACACGATCACTGTTTTCATCAGCAAATTGAAGAACTTGTGCAAGCAATCGATCCTCTGCGATTTCTTCCATATTCGGCATTCTGAAAACGACAGCTAAATCGGCACGCTTAATTTTCTCAATCGTCTCTGGTAAAAAACCGAGCGGAACATCTTCTAACTTCTTCACCATTCCAGGGATAAATAAGAATTTCTTATTTTGAAAAGTTACTTCTTCCGTTTGGACAGTAGGAAAATGCTCAGACAATGTTGCTGTCAAGTCTGTCGCTTTTTTTACATAAACATAAAGACCTTCACGCATTCCTTGTTCATCCATATGCGCAGGTTCTCCATCAAAGACAGCGAGCTCCTGCATTCTTTCAGTTGAAATCGTTGTAACATAGCCTTTTTTCTCTAAGCTATCGAGGTTCTCTGGTTCAATGCTGACTGCTTGAAGCCCAGCCTCCTTTAATCGATCGAGAATTTCTTCAACAGGAAGATCGCTTTCATTCAATGAAGTACGTTCAATATCTCCATATGGGATGATCATTTCATAGGCTGTATTTTTCCATTCTGTCTGAAAACGTTCGACAATTCCTGGCATTGCTAAAAGTAAGGAGGCGATTAATAATCCCCAAAGAATTTTTTTCAATTTTTTTCCACCTTTCCCAAGGTTGGTGTTATTTGATTTCATATTTGTCGATCTGAGCTTATTAAATAATTTTGATACACCCGGCAGCTTTGTTAGGTCTGCAAAGCTTACCCCTTTTGTTAAAATCATCAAAACAAAGTATATCACTGCTCCGCCTGCAATGGCAGCAACTGTATACAGCAAAGCCATTTTACGACCCCATACCTCAATATGAAAATAGAGGGTTGGCAGGCCGATAGCTAGTCCCATGACGACAGATGAGAAGACCATTGATGTCAATTTCCGACTCCAAATTTTATAAGGAATGGCCCTCCAAATAAAATAAGTATTCACAATCACGATCAAAACG
>JAEWDX010000293.1 GCA_023389895.1 Bacillota bacterium | reverse complement strand
CCCTATCCCTTTTCTATTTTCTTGTAGCCAAAGTAAACCCACCCCTAAAATACGTTGATTCAATGCTTTTTATAGTTTAAATTATCCTATATTTGTCGTATTTTAGGGTAGTAAAATTGAAAATTATTCCGAAGAATTTTTCCTCCTCAGAGCTGGCAATACTATAGGTGGTACTCATAGTCTCAATGAACATCGTGCTTCCGTTGAAAATGATCAAACAATGGCACCATTAAACTTATTACGTGTATCCGTTAGAATTGAAAATGTGGAAGATCTTAAAGAAGATTTGTTACAAGCTTTGGAATAGATAGGGACATATAGTTTTATATATCGCTAAATTTCGGTAAACATTTATAGAATATTAAGAAGCCTCTTTTCAAAAAATAATAGGATTAATAGTTTGAAATAAATCGAATAATTATATACTTAAACAAATGGGTAGATTATTTTAAGCAAATAAAAGAATAAAGGGGATAAGGTAATGCTAACAGAAAAAGTTCATATTGCCGTACCAACAGCTTTTTATGAAAATGAATCTTTAAATGTTCAAGGGACAATAAGCCATATAAGAAACTTATATCAACAAGGTGTAAAATCTGTTCTTGTTTCTGGAACTACTGGAGAACAGCATAGTCTAAACCTTCAAGAGAAATTTGACATCATTGACGGATTAGAACTGGAAGAAGAACTCATGAATAATATGGAAGTTATCTTTGGTGTGGCTTCAATTAGACAAAAAGAGGCGGAGGAGCTAGCGGAAAAGATTCGATATACAAAAATATCTGGTATTATGCTTGGGTATCCACCGTATATTATACCGACACAAGAAGAAGCGCTCATTTATGCAAAGAGGATCATACATCTTAGTAATAAACCAACCATTTTATATAACAATCCAAGAAGAACAGGATTTGATTTATCAGAAAAAAGTATTATTGAATTAAGTAAGATAGATTTAGTGATTGGTATAAAAGATCCTGGCAATAAAGATAAGGTTAAGAAAATAAAAAACGGTCAGTATAAAGATGATTTTTATATTTATGCTGGGGGAGAAGTTGATTTAGAAGAAAAATTGTTATATGGATATGATCGTATTTCTTCCATTGCCGGAAATGTTGCCCCAACTGAAATTAGTAAATGGTTTCAAACCCTTCTTATGAAACAAAGATTAAGTGAAAAAGAAGGCGAAAAAATTGATAAGATTATGGGTCAAATTTATGAAGGAAATGCTATTGTAAACGTGAAAAAAGTTATTAATCAGAATGGCATCCCGATAGGAGTTTGTAGGAGTCCTATCGGAAATGTATAAATACCTAATTCTTTTGATTGTTAAATAAAACATAACTTCGATGGAAACTGATAATGCTTTTGAAAAACTCAATTAGTTTTACCTATGGATACCATAGGTAATTTGGTATTGTTTACTTTTATGGCACCTTCTATAATTTAAATTAAGTAGCAATGCTACAAAAAATATAGGAGATGATGGTAAATGTCAAAAGCAATTTTTTATCATGCAGGTTGTCCAGTTTGTGTAGACGCGGAGCAAATGATTCTTGATTATCTTGACAAATCAAAAATTACTCCGGAAGTGGTGCATCTTGGCACAGACCAAAATCGTATTGAAGAAGCAGAAAGAGTGGGAGTAAAATCAGTCCCAGCATTGGTGATTGATGAAAATGTATATCATATCAATTTTGGCGCAAGTTTAGCTGACGTTAGGGGATAAATTCTAAAAGAAGGTGCTGTTTGGGCACCTTCCCCTTTTTACAATAAGATTTATTAAAACATGCCTTTAACTAATCTATTTACCACATATAATAAATAGGGAGACCCATATTATGCTTCATAGTATAATATGACGATAAATTAAGTGTGGAAAGGTATGAAATATTATGATGTTTGATCCCCAATATCGAAAAGATAATCGATCTGCAAGAATGAGCATGGCTTTATTCCGAATCTCGCAGGCAATCAAAAAAATGACACAGGCGGAAAGTGACTCACTCGGATTATCACCTGTGCAAACTCAAGGATTATTATTTGCTGCTTACACTAGAAATGATATGGCTACAGTAGGAAATTTTGCTAGTACAATCGGTACAACACATGTGACAGCAGTAAAAATACTGAATAGATTGGTAGAAAAAAAACTAATTTATAAAACACAAAAGGCTGATGATAGACGTGTGACTTTAGTTTCATTAACTGAAAAAGGACAAAAGGTCATCTCTAACCTTGATGATTGGGAGCAATCATTAGAGGATGTACTACAGTCTCTGCCTGAAAATGTCTTGTCACATTTAGAACTCGGACTTGGAGCTGTTGTTTCTACTTTACAAAAAAAGGGACATCTAGTTGTATCAGAACCTTGTTCAGGTTGTATTTATTTTCGCCCAAGTACTGGAGAAAAAACTGCACCGCATTATTGTCAGTTAATACAAAAATATTTAACCCATGAAGCCTCACTTAAAGAGTGTCCTGAACATACAGCTTTTTAAAAGTGAAAAGAAAAAATTGGTGAAAAGAGTTTTACTTGGGAAGTTTTATAATTATTCTATACTCATAGGGAATAACCATCATAATAAAATAATCATGAAAATAAGTAATGATGGAATTTTAATTAAAGATTCACTAATAATGATAGGAAAAACCAATCATTATTAGTAAAATATAGAGATTGAACTTATGGTTAAAAGTGGGTAATATCGAATATAATGCAATAAACTTACTTATGGGAGTATAGCCAAAGTGGAAAGACGAAGGTCTGCAAAACCTTATATTCTGGTTCGAATCCAGATACTCCCTCTTTAAAGTGAAGCAAGTATTAAAATATGTAACTTGTATTCATTCAGTTGACCAGTCGAAGTTGGGGAGTGAATTACATAAGGAACTTACAAAAGAAAATAGAAAGTTAGATATTCTCTGATGATAAAGAGACTAGAGAGGAATGGGACCAAGTGAAATGATAGAGATAACACGCATTATTTCACAAGCATTGAAGAATCTACAAGATTCAACATTAATCAAACGACTTAGTGATGAGGTCAAAGAAATAACTTCGAGGTTCACCTTATATGAGCGGAAGATTTATTGAGAGGGGAAAATAAATGAATACAAAAAGAGTGGATTCTTACTCAAAAATATTATTCGAACAAGCAAAAAGTGTAATTCCTGGAGGAGTGAACAGCCCGGTACGTGCATTTTCGTTGATTGACTCTCCTCCTGTTTTTATTACAAAAGGTCGAGGATCTCACATATTTGATGTTGATGGAAATGAATTTATTGATTATATATGCTCATGGGGACCTTTGATACTTGGACATGCCCATCCAGCAGTGGAGGAAGAGATACAGAAGGCAGTAAGAGATGGTTCAAGCTTTGGATTGTCTACTGAGATTGAAGTGAAAATGGCTAAATTAATATGTGAAATTGTTCCATCTATTGAAATGGTACGTATGGTGAACTCTGGAACAGAAGCTGTAATGAGTGCATTACGTTTAGCAAGAGGATATACAAGGCGGCAAAAAATTGTGAAATTTCAAGGTGGCTATCATGGACATGCTGACGCTTTGTTAATCAAAGCAGGTTCTGGGGTGGCCACATTAGGATTGCCTGATAGTCCGGGGGTACCCAATAATGTCACTATTGATACTATTACAGTACCTTATAACAGTATGGAGAGTATCCGTCATACCTTTGAACAATTTGGGGAACAAATTGCAGCTGTTATTGTCGAGCCAGTTGCAGGAAATATGGGAGTTGTTCCTCCAAATCTTGGATTTCTCCAAGGGTTACGTGAGATTACCAGACAGTACGGTAGCTTGCTTATCTTTGATGAAGTAATGACTGGTTTTCGCGTAGACTATCATGGGGCACAGAATCTATACGGAGTCGATCCCGATATTACTTGTTTAGGAAAGATCATAGGAGGGGGATTGCCTGTGGGAGCTTATGGAGGTAAACGTGAAATCATGGAGCAAATTGCACCCGCAGGACCTATTTACCAAGCAGGTACATTATCAGGGAATCCACTTGCAATGTCAGCTGGATATAGAACTCTGCGGTTACTTGAGCAGATTGAAATCTATGATGAGTTGGAAAGAAAAGCGGCTAGATTAGAAGAAGGTTTCAAACAAAATGCTAAATTGACAAGTGTGCCATTAAAAATCAACAGAGTAGGCTCCATGCTTTCTACCTTTTTTACAGAACAAGAGGTTGTTGATTATGAAACAGCTAAGAGTTCGGATATGCAAGTTTTTAAAAAATATTATACGAGTATGCTGAATTTGGGAATTTTGACAGCCCCTACACCTTATGAGGTGATGTTCATATCGGCAGCACACTCCGATGAAGATATTGAAGATACAATCAAGGCTCATTATCAAGCACTTAGTAATGTCAAAAGTATAGGGTGAGAATAATAATGGAATCGATCAATATACGAAAACAATTTCCGATACTGAATCAAAAGATTCATGGGTATCCGTTGGTTTACTTAGATAACGCAGCATCAACACAGAAACCGTTCCAAGTCATTGAATCATTGCAACAATACTATGAACAAGATAATGCTAATGTACACAGAGGAGTACATACGTTAGGTTCACGTGCTACAGATGCTTATGAAGGAGCACGGAAGAAAGTAGCTAATTTCCTTAATGCAAAGACGGAAAAAGAAGTTATCTTCACTCGTGGTACGACATCTTCTATAAATCTAGTAGCTAGTAGCTATGCACGGGCTGTCTGCAATGAAGGGGATGAAATTGTGATCTCCGCAATGGAACATCACAGTAATCTACTTCCTTGGCAACAAGTGGCAAAAGCAACGAAAGCTAAATTAAAATATATCCCACTCCAAAATGACGGAACATTTTCTATTGGAGATGCCGAGAAAGCAATTACTAGCCACACGAAAATTGTAGCCGTTTCGCATGTTTCTAATGTATTGGGAATTGCTAACCCAGTGAAACAAATGGCTGCAATTGCTCATAAACATGGCGCTGTCATCATGGTGGATGGTGCACAAAGTGTCCCTCATATAAAGGTAGATGTTCAGGATTTGGGCTGCGATTTCTATGCTTTTTCAGGTCATAAGATGTGTGGACCAACTGGTATTGGAGTGTTGTACGGAAAAAAGCAATTGCTTGAGAAAATGGAACCGATTGAATTTGGAGGAGAAATGATCGATCATGTTGATTTACATGATGCATCTTGGAAAGAATTGCCTTGGAAATTTGAAGGAGGAACTCCAATTATCGCAGGTGCAATTGGTTTAGGTACAGCTATCGATTTTCTAGAAGGAATAGGATTAGATACGATAGAGAAGCACGATAAACAATTAACTAGCTATGCGGTAGAACGAATGAAACAAATTGAAGATGTGACAATGTATGGACCTGATGATGGACGTTTTGGGTTGGTTACGTTTAATTTAGGCAAAGTTCATCCGCATGATCTAGCCACGGTTCTCGACACTTATGGTATAGCAATACGCGCTGGGCATCATTGCTGCCAACCATTAATGCGACACTTTGAAGCTAGTGCTACGGCACGTGCCAGCTTTTACTTATACAATACAGAAGAAGATGTCGAACGATTCATTTTAGCACTAGAGAAAACGAAAGAGTTTTTTAAAGAGTGATTTTATTTTAATATCCGCGTAAATACACTCTATTTTGATGGGTGGGTAAACACTAGGGCGCAAATTAAAGACAAAGAAAATTTAGATTCATAAACAAGAGAGGATTTGATTATATGTGGGTACCTAGAGCTTTATCAATAGCGGGTTCTGCTGCAAGAGGAGGTGCTGGGATTCAAGCTGATTTAAAAACTTTCCAGGAGATGGGTGTGTTTGGTCTAAGTTCTGTCACTGGTATTGTTGCATACCATCCATATACAAATCAAAATGTGTTTCCTATAGAATTAAGTGCTATTGAAGCACAGGTATATACAGCGCTTCGTGACGTCGGGGTAGATGCGATAAAAACGGGAATGCTCTATACAAAGGAGAATATTTCCCATGTAGCCAAGTGGATTGAAGAAGCCGACACGACCAATGTTGTTGTGGACCCAGTCATGGTTGGTAAAATGGACACGCTTTTGTTAAAAGACGATGCTATCAATACCCTTAAAACAAAATTAATACCTTTAGCGACAATTATTACACCAAATATGCCAGAAGCAGCACTATTATTAAAATCGAATCAACAACTTACAACTGTTGATGACTTAAAACTAGCAGCAATAGAATTAAAAAAACTAGGCTCAAAATATGTCCTTGTCAAAGGAGGTCGCTTGAAAGGTCCAGCTGTTGATGTGCTATATGATGGAGAGAAATTACATATACTCGAAGCGCAGCGTATTGATACAATTCATACAAATGGAGCAGGATGTAGCTATTCTGCCGCAATCACAGCCCTGTTAGCAAAAGGTAAACCTGTCCAAGAGGCTGTTAAAGAAGCAAAAAAGTTTATTACAGCTGCCATTCGTCATTCCATTACATTTAAGCGAGGCGTAGGTCCTCCAGACTTTGCTGCTTACAATAGATATGGGGAATTAGGGGTCAAAGAAAACATTATAGAATTTTAGAAACAAGAATACTAAAAAAGAAGAGCTATGAAGAAGTTTAAAGGTATCTGCAATTAAATAAGGGGACAAGAATGAAACAAGTTTATAATTTTAATGCGGGGCCAGCAACATTACCTTTAGAAGTAATGCTTCAAATACAAGATGAAGTCCTCGATCTACAGGGAACTAGTTTGTCTATTTTAGAGATATCACATAGAAGTAGGGAGTATGAGAATATCAATGGAGAAACACAACAATTGTTGAAGGATCTTCTTAACATTCCTACTGATTATGAAGTGTTATTTCTTCAAGGTGGTGCAAGTACACAATTTGCCATGGTACCTATGAACTTTTTAGTAGAAGGACGTAAGGCAAGTTACTTTCATAGCGGAACATGGTCAGAAAAGGCGATAGCAGAAGCGAGAAAATTTGGCGAGACTGTTATTGCAGGAAGCTCGGAAGACGATTATTTTAAAAAGGTCCCTAATCTTTCTGGGGTGAAGATTGATCCAGAAACTGCGTACATTCATCTTACTTCTAATGAAACAATTTTAGGTACTCAGTATCAGAATTTTATAAATACCGGCGAAGTACCACTTATTAATGGTGGAGTAAAAGCTATTGAAAAGCGTAATCATCAGAAAGCGGATTTAATTTACAGTACAATCGATAAGAGTGGCGGTTTTTACAATGGATTAGTTCATTTAGAAAGCCGCTCAAAGATGAATGTGACATTTAGTATCTTTAATGAAGAAATAAAAAAACTTTTTTTACAAGAAGCAGAAAAAAGTGGATTTATTGGGGTGAAGGGTCATCAGGATGCAGGACACCTTCGGGTTTCTATTTATAATGCAGTTACATACGAACAATGCCAAGCGTTGACGGATTTAATGATTGATTTTCAAAAACGTTTTGGGTAGTAGAGGAATTAGACACTTATATTGTAATAGAAATGCAATTAAGAATTACCAAGATAAATTTTGAGGCTAATAAAACGACAATAGTCATCTTTTTATTTATATAATCACTACTCGTGCTTGCTGCGGGAACCCATGTAATCCGTCTGGCACCGAGTTTATTAATTACTAAAGAAGAAATTGACCAAGCCGTTGACCTCATTGAAGTTGTACTGAAAAAGTATTGAAAAGCACAAAAATTATTCCTGATAAAGCTCTAGTAAAAGTGTTCATCTTTAACTGTTGTAATCAATTGTTCCATAAAAACACGGCTATTTGTGCTGACGACACGTCTAGGCATAAGTCTGAGCCTGACCCACTGCTCAAGTATGTAGAACAAACCAAGATCAACCCGACGACAACGCTTTATGTTGGAGATACTGTATTTGATCAGAAATGCGCGAACGGGATTCAAAGAAAGTGGGTAAGATTTAATTATCAAGAATAATTATTTTATCATTTCCTATGGAGGTATAGCCAAAAGGTAAGGCAAGGGTCTGCAAAACCTTGATTTCTGGTTCGAATCCAGATACCTCCTCCAACATCATTTTTTTCTGGAAGATATGAGGTGGAACAACATGCAGAACAGCAGTGGAGCCTCTGGCCATTCGTTAATAGAAATTCAACCCTGGAGAGATTGGGTTTCTGTTACTAAACCAGGAATTTTGGCTTCTAATTTATTTTGTACGTTTGCTGGTTATTGTCTTGCTTCAAGATTGAAGTTTGACGATTTAACTTTGATATTCATTCTGTTTGGAACAACATTAGTTGTTGCGGCTGCTTCGATGTTAAATAACTTCTTGGATCGTGTACGAGATTTAAAAATGGAACGGACTCGTGTTCGCCCGTTACCGAGCAGGCGATTGAAACCTCGGAATGTATTGATAGTTGGGATTATAACGGGGTTCGTTGGATTGGCTACTTTGTATATTTTCGTTAATCCATTAAGCGCATCCTTAGGCTTCATTGGACTTTTTGTTTACGTAGTGATCTATACGGCTTGGCTTAAACCGACATCAACCTGGAGTACTTCAATCGGAGGTATTTCCGGATCTATGCCACCAATGATCGGATACTGCGGTTTTTCAAATGAGCTGGAACTCGGCGCATGGCTTTTATTCTTGTTTCTTTTTTTATGGCAGCCACCGCATTTTTGGTCACTTGGGATTTTAAAAAAAGAAGAATACCGAGCAGCAGGGTATCCACTACTTCCCGTTATAAAAGGTGTATATCGCACAAAAATACAAATGCTACCGTATGTTGTGAGCTTATTTTTCGTTAATTATTTGTTATTTGATTATAACTACGTTGGTGTAGGATATTTGATCGTTTCTGGTGCGCTGTTAATAATTTGGTTGATCGCATGTCTACATGGGTTGATTACAAAAAATGAAGCGAGATGGGCTTCAAACAACTTTCGACTTTCTCTTTATTTCCTGACGTTTTCTTTGTTGATGATGATATTTGAGATTGCTCTATTTTAGTCATCTGATTGGCATAGGTGCAGCTTTCGGCACATTTAATATGTTAGCGAATTTGCTCTATGTTATATCTACCTTGAAGGATAATGGCAAACCAGATCGAAAGACTGGGACGCAAAACCACGGGTCTTCTTCTTAATGCAATGATCGCCGGGTTCCCCTCTCGAAATACACGATGTTGAGAAACAGATGCAGCTCGGAGGGGGCTGTGTCTGTTTCTGTTTTTAAAGTGGAAAAGAGGTTATTATTTATGGATAGATTGGAGAATTATTCAGAAGAGATTAAAGAATTGATTCTCAGATAGAGACGGAGCACAAAAGTATTACTGGCTGACAGTGACCATGATTTAATTATTCGAAAAAGGTTGTTATTGACTAATTTTGACGAGGCCACTCCTAAATATCACTTGTAGGGAGACGATACCAATGGCTCGAAAAGAAACGGAGCGGGAACTATGTTCAGAAGCAGAGGTTGATCTGCAAACTGCACAACCAATCTCTTATGAGAAAGTAGAAACTTGGCTTATGTCGTATAGTGAATGGAAGCTACGTGTGGAATATTTACAATCCGAACTCTCCAACATTCCGAAGCTTACAAGAACTTTGCATTTGGTAGCTGCCCGAAACTGCACCCCAAAACAAGACTCGGTATTAAAAACGGTTATTCGGCGAATGGAAATTACGGAATATGAGATTCCGTTATTATTATCCAGAAATTGACCAAGCTGTTGACGTCATTGAAGTAGTGCTGAAAAAGTATTGAAAAGCACAAAAATTATTCCTGATAAAGCTCTAGTAAAAGCGTTCATCTTTAACTGTTGTAATCAATTGTTCCATAAAAACACGGCTAGCCGCACATAAATGTTTGTTCTTTCGATAAGCGATGCCAATTTGTGTGGTTATCACCGGATCTTGAATAGGAATCGTTTTAATTTGAATATTATCAATATAATCTAAGTAAGCTTTTGGTAGTATCGTAACACCGACGCCTTTGCTTACCATTTGAATGATAGATTCCATCGTCGTCATTTCAAGTACTGGTTTGGGTGCGAAATTCATTAAGCGACACTGTTCGTTAACAACTTGTCGTAGAAAATAGGTTTCAGGTAATAAAATAGATGGTGTCTCTTTTAAAACTTGAAGTGATACACACGCCTCTTTTGCAATGATGTGATCTATAGGTGCAGCAAAAGCAAGATCTTCTTTATAGAGCGGAATAGCTTCTAGGTCTTCATGTTCCAACGGTAAAAAAACGATACCCAAATCCAATTCATTTTGTAATAGTCCTTTATAAATATCTCCAGTTCGTAACCCTTGTACAGAAAGTTCTACATTGGGATAAGCATTGTGAAACCCGATAACTGTTGGGGAAAGCAAATAATTAACAACTGTGAGTAGGGAGCCTATTTTGAGCGTGCCCCTCTCTAATCCCTGAAGCTCGCTAATTGCAGCACGTGCCTGAGAAATTTCATGAAAAACATTGTAGCTGTGATGGAGCAATGTTTTACCTGCATCAGTAAGTATATTTTTTTTGCCAATTCGATCAAATAAAGGCATCCCTACTTCATGTTCTAACAAGCCAATTTGTTGACTAAGAGAAGGTTGGGCAATACCTAGTTTCTCCGCCGCACGTGTAAAATGCAGCTCTTGACATAATACGATAAAGTATTCCAATTGTTTTAGTTCCATCGAATTTCCTCCCAAGTATTTATATTTATAATGATAGGTTTTAACTATCATTATACACTAATTTATTATATATTTCTAATAGATAAAATTTATGGTGGAAAAGGGTTTAAATATTTGAGTTAAAGACGATCGTTGTATGACTAATTAAGGAATCATAAGAACGACCTTGAAACTCCTTTTGGAGTTTTAACAAAGATTTCGTTAAAGCAGATACAAAGGTATCGGTTCGAGAATAAGTAGAATGATAGGTTTTAGCAAAGATAACATATATAGGGCATGACATTTTGCGCGACAATCAAGAAACGTCCCCCCTGTCGCACGCGATTTTTGGCGTATTTTGTAAATATTTATCCAAAAAGCTGGTAATTTAGTGGCGAATACCGTAATATAGTAGGAGGCTATTTTTTTGGGGGAATTTTCATTCATAAGGTAATTCAAGATGGGAATATTTAGGTATTAGCTGCGGTTGAATTTTCATAATAAGGGAGAGACTCAATTAACAATGAAAAAGATATTAATATTTGTATTAGCTATTTCTATGGTTGCTATCCTTGGGGCATGTGGTGGGAAAGACAACTCAAAAGACAACTCAAAAGACAACTTAACAGTTTTTAAGAGTGAAGACAACAAGTTTCAGGTAAGTGCCTCTAGTAGTTGGAAAGATGCGAACGGCGCGCTACATCCAGATAGTGACCTTGAAATCTATAATCCTCAAAAAGAAAAATATTTCATGGCACTACTCGAATCAAAAGAGGATTTCACCGATTCTTCACTACAAACGTATTATGATATAGTTACCGAACCATTCCTTTCTTCATTAGACACTCCAAACCAAGGAGATGTAAAAGAAGTTACGATTAATGGTAATAAGGCGCTACAATATACGCTTGAAGGTACTGTAGACAATTTAAATATTGTTTATTTAATCACCGTTATCGAAACACCTACACATTATGGTCAATTGATGGCTTGGACGACTAAGAGCAAATGGGATGAATATAAAGACGAATATACGAATTTGATCAACAGTTTTAAAGAAGAAAATTAATCCCTGACCTCTTGACCTGTATAGTTCTGAAATACCCCATTAGCATGATACTTAAATAATAGCCTTTATTTAGGGGCTGTCAAATACGTCACTAAAAAATAAAAGCAGATGGAGATAAACGCACGTTTTAACTCCATCTGCTTTTATGTTTTTTTGGGTTATTGAATGTAGTTAGGCGGATGTTCGCTACTTTTAATAGATTGTGTGCTATTTTACTTGAGTTAGACGCCCTTTTTTGAGTATCTATTTGACGGCTTAACATTTTCCCTAAAATAAATTTCTCTTCACTCAATTTTGAAATCCCTCGACTTTTTGTTTGGGATTCATTTTCAACTTATTTGAATAACTTATCAATTTGCTCCCGGTCATAATCTACTATCCATTTACTTAGGTCTTTATAAATTGAATGCAAATCTTCTTTATTTGAAGCAATTACATCACAGCCTCGGTCATCATAGAGGTGATAAATCATTTTTCTTGTCACATTAACAAAGTAAATATCTATTCCATTTCTGGGAAACCCCTTTAAAATTTGAGTTGGATGTGGAAAATCCTCGTAACTAATAGCAGTTAAGAGCGGTTTATAACGAATGTTGTTTTTTTTACAGGACAGAGCAAATCGATGCGTGACCATTTCTCCATAATCTTTACCGTCTTCATCTTCTAAGAAAACATTAGGTAACATCCTATGGTGCAGTTTCCGTTTTAACTCCTTTTCTCTTATATATTTTTGGTAGACCTTTGTTGGCCTTTTTTGCAAGAAGCTATCAATCCTCTCACAATGAATGTCGGTGATTAGCAATATTTCATCCCCATCATTAAAAACTTTATTGAATATACCATTAATTCTTTCTTGGATTTGCTGAAGGTTCCTCTTATCTTCGTGTTCCACCCAAGGCATTGATATTTCAAAACGAATGCCATATTTCCAGGAATAAAATAGGGGTGGTCTTAGAGTAAGATTATCAAAATGCTCTTTCATGAATTGGGATAATTTGTTTATCATATTGTTCCTCCAAATAATTTATGGTTAATTGCTTGAAAGCGAAAAAATAGTAGATACTCTTTATCATTTTATTTATAAAAAGGATGAAAAACAAATACAAAGCTATTATTATATTGGGGATTTTGAAGATGTCTTGAAAGGTATTAAGTTTTTATGGACACCGATATAGGTGAGAGGTAGGGGGTTAATCACCCCCTACTACTCGATTGGGAAAATATGAACTTTTTTCCACAAATATACATAGAATGTTGAAAAATCACTGGAAAAACATGTTATAATTAAATATAGGTATTTCATCCTAGCGGGAGAAGGGGAGAAGCTTTATGCATTTATATAAAAATGAAAATGGGATAACTCTTCTTGAGGTGTTATTATCAATTGTTATTTTAACAATAATTTTTATATCCGTTATGAACTTCTTTCCGCAAATGGGCTTGATGAATAAGCAAAATATTGATAAACAGCAGGCAATTAATACAGCTAAGGAAATCTTATATGATCTTCAAGATAATGATGAAGTAAGAAATTTAATAAAAAATCCCCTGTCCTCGGCTAACTTTGAGCTTATTGAAGAAACGGGGAATTTTAATATTTTTAAATTCCGAGAGAACATTGCTGGGTTTGCTGTGAGAATTAAAATAAAAAATGAGCCAGATATTACAGAAGCAGGCGGGAAAGAACTTTATCAAATTCATATTGAACTATTGAATAGTAGAGGGGTAATAATTACAGAAACATACGGATATATCATGCCTAAATAGGAGCGTGTAGTATGCATAAAAATCAAACAGGCATAACTCTATTAGAAACACTGTTGACAATTGCAATTCTATCTATTGTAGGCGTATTAATCTGGAGTACCTATCATCAAGGGGTTAAATTTTCCAATCAAGCAATTTCCAAAAATCAAATGCAACAAGAAGCGAACCTTGTTATTACAAATCTTACCATGATTCATCAAACTTCTACTGAATACACAATAGAATCAGATAACTCCTGCACATTTACTATTGTAGCAACGAAAAAAACAGGGACTGAAGTATATAAAGCCGAAAACAGTAGTCTTTGTTTGAAGGCAAGCTATTCAGATCCCGTACGAGTTGATCCACTCACTACAAATAATATATTCCCTATAAATCTTACCATCTCGGATAAAAATGATAGCTCAAACTATATAGTTGTTGAAATTATTCTATCTAGATTAAAAAATTATTAAGGGGGTGTTCATTATGAAGAATGAATCAGGCTATGCACTTCTAACGGTATTGTTGATAATTGTAATTTTTATGGTCGTTAGTTTAGCTTTTTTTAGCCAGTCCTTTAATAGCGTAAAACAAAATAATTTAGTAGAGACGAAATCACAATCGGTTGCGCTAGCAGAGATGGGGGTAGATTATTTTTATCAAACTGTTAGTAATACATATAAGCGGAATCTTCCAGTTGTAGAAGCAGAAATGAAAAAAGAAATGGAAGAAGATCGAAAAAGCAATGAACTAAAAACAGCTGAAGAATATAAGCAAAGAGCAATTTCCCTCATGATTGAGAGACTAAACACAGAGC
>JAEWDX010000285.1 GCA_023389895.1 Bacillota bacterium | reverse complement strand
GGAGGCTGGCTAAGGTTAAATAGCAACAGCTTCCCTAAATCAAAAAAGAAAAGCTGTTTCCCTTTTATTAGGAAGCAGCTTTAAATTTTAGTTAATAATTCAAGCATTTACTTCAGTAATTTGTTCTTTTACTGTTTACCAATTTATTCTTTAACATATTTAATCCCTCCTTGTTTAGTAGAAAAAACAATACTTCTTTAATCTACAAATCTTAATCTGTATTATAGAGGCAGGTCCTTTTCTTTGAAGACACGAGTTCCAATTCCATATAATACAATACCGATAATAGCCAAAATAAGGAATTGAATCATATAACTGTCCCCGCTTAAAATAGCATCTTTATCAAACAATGTATTAAGTGTTATATATTTCAATTTATCAAGGCTTCCGCTGACTGAAGACATCAGTTCGAAGAGAAAGAAAGCAATCGGAATTCCTGCCCCTAAAGCAATAGAGTTTTTAGACAAGTTGAATATACAAGAGAATAAGAACGAGATTCCGCTAATCGCAAACATCAATAAGAACAAGCCTACGTTAAGCATGAGAAAATCGGAGATACTAATGTCAACATCACTTTGAAAAATCTGAATAGCCGAAACTCCAACAAGGGCTATAATCAAATGCATGACTACGAGTGCGACAATCAAATAAAGAGCCTGTGTTAACACGACTGTGCTTCTTTTTGTCGGCGTTGATAACAAATACGCCATTGAGCCTCTATCTACTTGTGAAGCAATCAAACTGTTTGCGGTCATAATAATATAAACGATTGGCAAAAGGACACCTTGTAATGTGAAAAAAGTCGAAGAAAGCATCCCTAAAAACGTCGTACTCTTCAATAGGTCAGCTAATGCAGTGCCCTCCACCATATCTGTCATGCTGGATATCGTTGATGGTTCAAAAACAGCCACAAGTAAACCTAAAATGGCACTAGTTATTACGGTAAAGATGATCCATAATTTTAAATTGGCTTTTAATGTTTGTTTGAAAATAGTTTTACTAAACAATTGAAATTCCTCCTTAATATAGGCTGTTGAAATATTTTTCAAGCGTGTACTTAATTTCTGAGATGAACTTGATGTTGTAGCCCTTCAACGCCCTCATTAGTGTATTAATATGACGGTCATGCACATGTACAATCACTTGATTATAATTTTCATGTTTATCCACAATATCGAACGACTCTGAAAGAAATCTTTGATAATCATGAAGTGACAAAAACTCTATTTTGTATACTTTATCTTGATTATGTTTAATTTCTCTTGTTGATTTGACGGCAATTAACTTTCCGTCCTTTATAAGAGCAACTTTGTCACAAATATGTTCCACCTCTTCGAACATATGACTCGACATGAAAATCGTCTTTCCTTTTTCCTTCTGTTCATCCAGAATGTCAAGAAATTCTACTCTCATCAATGGATCGAGCCCCGTTGTCGGCTCGTCAAGAATCAAGATTTCTGGATCAGCCATCAAAGCAGCCACGATAGCCGTTTTCTGTTTCATCCCTTTTGACATTCTTTTTAAATTGGCAGTTGGGTCCAGTTGTAGCCTTTGGATGATTGATTGCGAATAGGACATATCTTTCAATCCCAATAATTCTGCTTGTCTTTTGAGAAACTCTGTACCTGTCGGAGCATCTGGAAAAGCAATTTCTCCCGGAATATAGCCAATCAATTTCTTTATTTCCGCTGCATCTTTCCAGCAGTCTAATCCGTTTATGCTCGCAGTCCCGCTTTGTGGCTTTAAAAATCCCATTAAATGACGGATTGTCGTCGTTTTACCTGCTCCATTTGTGCCTACAAAGCCGAATACTTCTCCTTTTTCGATCGAAAGGTTAATATCAAAAATTCCTCGTCCATCCCCATAGTCTTTTGTCATATTTCTAATATCAATTAACGCCATTTCGATCGACACCCCCATTCATGTTTGCATTGCGGTCATAAAACTTCATAAAAAAATCTTCGAGGGTAAACTTGATTTCTGAAAAAAACTTTAAGTCGAAATTGGATATAAAAGCGACGAAATCGTTAATTTCAGCATCGCGTATAGAAACTTCCGCCTGATTCTTGTCTTGTTTTAGAGAAATTACTTTATGCTCTTTATGCGCTTTTATTTCATTTGAAAAACGTTCGAATGATTCTTTCGTATTGAATTCCATCTTAAATGTTTTTTCCTCACTATGACGTAAATCATCTGCGACAAAAGAAGAAACTAACCGCCCGTCTTTAATAATGGAAATCTTGTCGCAAGTAGCGTCAATTTCTTTAAAGATATGGCTTGATAGTAAAATCGTTTTCCCTTTTTCTTTTTCCTCTTTAATGAATTCAATAAAGACATTTTGCATGATCGGGTCTAGCCCACTTGTAGGCTCATCAAGCACAAGGACAGCTGGATCATGCATAAAGGCAGTGACAATCCCGAGTTTACGTTTCATACCTAGCGACATTCGCTTCAAGCTGCCCGAAGGTTCCAACTCGAATTTTTCAATCAAATAATTGGTGTATGTCATATCTTTGATTCCACGTAATTCTGCCATCATTTCGATAAACTCTGTTCCTTTCATCGATTCGGGCAGGGCAATTTCTCCTGGTAAATACCCAAGGTCTTTTTGAATTTCACTTGCGTTTTTCCAACTGTCCATTCCATTTACAAAGGTTTGCCCAATCTGTGGACGTGAAAAGCCCATGATATGACGGATTGCTGTCGTCTTACCAGCTCCATTTGGCCCCAAAAAGCCATATACTTCTCCCTTTTCAACTTTAAATGAAACATCGAAAACGCCACGATTATGACCATAATCTTTTGTTAAATGCTCAATCTGAATAATAGCCATATATATACCCCTTCCTTATTTTTATTTCTATTTTCGAACGTCATACAGGGGATTTCTTATTCCGTTTATGATAAATTGGATTGCATCTTCAATTTCTTCTTCACTCACGGTGAAGGTATTAAACAGGAGAAAGCGTGATACAAAGAATCCACCTAAGAAAGTAAATAAATTTTTCAAAATCCTTTCAGCAGGGAGATCAATTAATTCTCCACGCTCTTTAAATTTCCCCAATATAGCTTCGAATAATGGGGGAATATTCTCGACAGCATAAGGAAGTAGCTGTTTTTTTAATTCGTCTTTGTACATGATTTCTTTGATAAGGACTTGAAAAATTTCTTTATTTTCACTAATATATTCAACCCTATTCTTCATTAGTGCGCGAAGGAATTGTTCAAATGTTGTATCCTCTGATAATGTCTCCTTTAGCATTTCCTGAGCCATATATGGATATAATTCACTTGCGAACGGTAAAATCACAGAAAGCAATAAATTGTCTTTTGTTCCGTAGTGCTTAAAAATGGTCGCTTCTGATACACCGGAAGCCCTTGCTATTTCAGCCGTCGAAGTATTTGCATAACCCTTTTCAGCAAATAACTGAATTGCAGTTTCGACTAGTTTTTGTTGCTTTTCCGTTTTTATCTTTGTGACAGCTTGTGTAAGAAGTGCGTCAAATAATTTATTTGACAATTTAATTCCTCCTTTAGTCAAAGTGAGTAATTACTTACCATAATTAGTGTAAACGATCATTTATATTAAAGCGAGAAAAAGTAAGTAATTACTCACCTTTTTTTATTAGTATAGCCTCACAACGACATTTATAACACTATTTATATATCTACAAGCCATCCTCTGTTATATTTATGAGAACAAATAAAAAGGGCTGATATCTCGAAATTCCGATAAAAAAAGGCTTACCATTCCTAAAAAAGATGTTATTTCCATTAAATTTTACTATTTTAGAAAAACAAAATGGTTTAGTGCTAACGTCTATTAATTAGAACGAAAAAATAAACAGAATGAAACGATTTATCCTTGCTTATATTGGATAGAAGGAATGACCATTTTGGATAATTAAGGAATATTTATACAAACATCATAAGAATACGACAAATATGAGGGAGATTTTTTTAGTATGACACAGAAACACCGCTACATTCCTGGACTAGACGGACTCCGTGCGTTCGCTGTACTTTCCGTCTTATCCTATCATTTCGGCTTTAGCTGGGCTAGAGGAGGATTTCTAGGAGTCGACATCTTTTTTGTTTTATCGGGTTATTTAATTTCATCTATTGTTTTACCAGCAGAAGGAAATCAATTAGATTTAAACTTGCGTGAATTTTGGGTTAAGCGTATCCGAAGATTACTGCCAGCAGCTTATGTAATGATTATTACTACATTCGTGTGGGTTATGCTGTTTAATCGCGATCTCTTAGACACTGTACGAGGAGATGCCATTTCATCTCTCTTTTATACGAGTAATTGGTGGTTTATTTTTCATAAGGTTTCCTATTTTGATAGTTTTGGATCACCATCACCTTTAAAGAATCTATGGTCTCTAGCGATAGAAGAACAGTTTTATATTTTATGGCCACTCATTTTAATTGCGGGATTTAATGTATTTAAAAAGCGTAGCATCTTGGCAATCTCAGTACTTATCGGAATCATAATTTCGGCTAGTTTAATGAGCATATTATACCAGCCTAGTGCAGATCCGAGCCGCATCTATTATGGGACAGATACACGGTCCTTTGAATTACTTATTGGTTGTTTTCTTGCCTTTGTTTGGCCAATGAAGAGACTTTCTTCTAAAAATCTGTCAATCAAGTTAGGAAACATTTTAAATATAACGAGTTTTATTACATTTGGGATGCTCATTCTTTCTGTTCTATTTTTTGATGAATTTCAATCTTTCCTCTATAAAGGAGGAATGCTGCTAGTTTGTGTAAATACAGCTATCCTAATTGCTTGTATTTGTCATCCAGCGAGCTTTCTAGGAAAATTGCTTTCTTTTAAACCCTTGCACTGGATTGGTTCAAGATCCTACGGGATTTACCTCTGGCATTACCCTGTTATGGTGTTGAGTACTCCTGTGTATGAAATAGGAAATCCAGTATACTGGCGTGTTTGTTTGCAGCTAATTATCACATTTATCATTGCGGAATTTTCATATCGCTTAATTGAAATGCCGATTCGGAAACATGGCTTCCGTTCATACTTTCGACAGTATCTTGCAATCAATATTTTAAATTGGAGAGGATGTCCTTTTTTTAGAAAAATAACAACTATTCTTCTACCACTAGTCCTCCTATTGTTTACTACTGGTATCACAGGTGTGGTAAAAGGTGATCGACAAAAAGAGTTAATTGAGACACATCCGACTCAAATAAAAATAAGTAATGAGCAGTCTCCTGCAAGTAAAGGCTCTGTTCTCAGCTCATTTGAAAAGCAGGAAAGCGTGGAAATAGAAAAAAAACCCTCTACTCAAAAGAATGAAAAAGAATTAGCGAAGAAAGTTGAACAAAACAAAGAAACCCCCGAAGAAGAGAAAACAGAAACGAATGTAACACATGAAAATAAAGCCTATACGAAAATACTTGCCATTGGGGACTCGATTATGTTAGATATTGCAGCAAGCTTGCATAAAAAATATCCAGATATGACGATCGATGGAAAGATCGGAAGGCAAGTATCTCAGGCAATTCAGCTCACACAATCTTACGCCAATTTTAATCAAGTCAATCATGCAGTCATTATTGAATTAGGGACAAATGGTTATTTCACAAATACGCAAATAGATTCATTGCTTCAATCATTCTCAAAAGCCGATATTTATTTGGTGAACACTCGAGTACCCCGTCCATGGGAAAGCAAAGTGAACAATGCATTCGAAGCAAAAGCGAAAGAGAATGAGCATATCACCTTAGTTGACTGGCATTCTGAAGCCATAACCCATCCAGAATATTTTGCTCCTGATGGGGTACATTTAATGCCTAAAGGAATCGAAGCTTTAACCACTCTTATTGATAAAAAGATAAATTCTACTTTGAAGTAAACTGATTTTCCAAGAAAAGTTTTGTTAAATAATGTTGATATTTATCATAAATTAGGGATACCCAAATGGTTCCCTAATTTTTGTGATTTTTAAAAATTTACGTACATTCAATTAAGCATTTGTCTGAAGAAACTCACGAACTAACTTTAAATAATCCTTATTTTCTTCTTGCTGCGGAGAGTGTCCACTATTTTCAAAAACAACAAGATTCGAATTAGGCACCTTCTCAACAATGAGCTCTGAGCATTCCACCGGTGTAATCCAATCATGCCTACCTACTGTCACTAATGTAGGAACAGAAATCTTGTGTAAGTCAGGAACTAGATCAAAATCGGGTTTATTATAGCTAAAAGCAAAATTATGAGTTTCATATCTATAATAGATAGTATCCAGCCGGGCTTTTACTGCTTCCTCATCAAATTCAACTGTATAAAGTGGTTGAATCGCAGTGAACATGTCCTTTAGTTCTTCATTAGACCCTACCTTACCAGCAAATAACCGACGAATTCCCTCTTCAGTTATCCCCGGCAAATTACTCTCTAAAGCCCGGTCAACTGATAAATGATCAAACTTATTATCTGCGGCTGTATCACGTAATAACACATGAGTTACATTATTGGGATATCGCAAAACATATTCCAGCGTCAGAAATCCTCCATAAGATCCTCCAAGGATTTTAATTGGACCTCCAACTAATGTTTTCCGCATTTCCTCAATATCAGCTGTCCACTGTTCATGCGTAAAGGGGGGATTTCCCCCCGATCTGCCAGATCCACGCATATCCATAAATACAAGACGGTATTTATCACCAAGTGGTGAAAAGGATTTAATATCACCTCGGCAATCACTTAAACCCGGAGCCCCATGAATGAAAAAAATAGTCTCTCCATATGGGTTCCCATGAATTTCATAATATAGCTCATTATCATTAATCGTCATAAACATTGTCATTGCTCCTTTCGTTACTTTTTTACAAATCTAGGATCGAGCGCATCACGTAAGCCATCCCCGAGGAAATTATAAGCAAGAACTGCGATGGTAATGGCAGCCCCAGGCAAAATTCCAAGGATTGGTGCTGTCCAAATGTATTGCTGAGAATTTTGCAGCATATTGCCCCATGTTGGTGTTGGAGGTTGTATCCCCAAGCCTAGATAACTAATGGCACTCTCAGTTAATATTGCTGCAGCAATCGTTAATGTCCCTGATACAATAATAGAAGGGATAATTTGAGGAATAATATATTTCGTTAAAATTCTTATTGAATTTGCACCAGACGCATTAGCTGCTTCAACAAACTCATATTCTTTCCATTTTAACGTTTCACCATATACAACTCTTGCAATTTCCATCCAACTAGATAAAGCAATAACCACAATGACCATAGGAGGGCTAGTACCAAGAACCGTTAGGGCAACAAGAACAAAGAAAAAATTTGGAATCGCCATCATCGCTTCTGTAATTCTCATAAATACTGATTCTACAACTTTTCCAAAAAATCCAGCAAAGGCTCCGACAAAGGTACCAATAAATAATGAGAATAGCATTGCGGCTAAACCGACTAATAATGTAACTCTACCTCCATGAAGCATTCTAGCAAATACATCGCGACCAAGATCATCTGTGCCGAACGGATGTTGTAAAGACCAGCTAGCTAAAGCCCCTACTTCCTGTAATTCTTCTGGGTTCACTGTCCACACTAACGGACCCATAAACACAATTAGGTGTAACACAATCAAAAACCATAATGAAAAATAAGCGACTTTATTTTGACGTAGTCGATTAAGTAACGTACTCTTTCTTTTTTTGACTTGTACCGCTAGTCCGCGATTAACATTCGATTGAGTAGATACTTCCATCCCATCTCACCTCCCTAGAATTCGTTATACGTTTTTCACTCTTGGATCAATTCGAGAATAAACAAGATCTACTAATAAATTGCAAACAACTACTACAATCGTAATCATAACGGTGACTCCCATCACAAGGGGATAATCTCTTCCTCTTGCTGCTTCAATGATTAAAGTTCCGATTCCTGTCCAACCAAAAATTGCTTCAGTAATAACCGCACCACTTAAAAGACGTGGAATTAGCACACCTATTATCGTAACAACTGGAATTAAAGCATTACGCAGTGCATGGACATACAGGACGACTGACTCTTTTGCTCCTTTTGCTCGAACCGTGCGAATATAATTTTGAGAAATTACTTCGAGCATGGATGACCGTGTAAAACGTACAATATTCGGCAGTACAGTTGTAGTTAAGATTAAGACGGGCAAAATTAAGTGTGAGATCCAGCCCCATAAATTAAAATCTGCTCCACGTGCCCCTACACCTGATGAAGGCAGCCAACCAAGCGTAATCGAAAATAGTAATATAAGCATAAGCCCCAGCCAAAATGCTGGAACAGATAAGCCAATTACACTCATGAAGTTAATAACATGATCTTGAGCTTTTCCTCGTTTAATTGCGGATAAAACCCCAAAAAAGATCCCGATAATAACTGAAATTATAATGGTGAAAACGGTAAGTTCAATTGTATATGGAAGCCGCTCTGCAATACGTTGAATAACCGGCTCACTTGAGGTGAACGATGTACCAAGGTCACCTTGAACTGCATTTGCTATCCAATCAATGTATCGAACATAAATTGGTTTATCCAGTCCTAATTTTTCAATCATCGCTTGACGTTCTTCCGGAGATGCTTCCATCCTCATGGTGCTAGCAGGTCCGCCAGGGGCAAGGTTAATAAGAAAAAAAGTAATGAGTGAAACGATAAATAATAAAATTACACTTTGTCCCAATCGATTAAGTAAAAATCTCAGCACTTTATCTCCTCCTTGCTTTACTTTATACTAGCAATGAAAGTGTGCTTAAAAACACACTTCCATCACCTCTCATTTATTCCTTTATTCGTCGATATACCATTCATGGATATAATGAAGAGCATCGCCAAATGCAAGTTCTGGAACTCCTTTAAGTTTGTCAAGACGTACTTGTGCTTCTTGTGGATACCAAAGGAATATATACGGTAGATCTTCCGCCATTAATTTTTGTGCATCTAAATAAATTTTTTTACGTTCTTCAACATCGCTTGCCTGTGCACCTGCATCAAGCAGCTTGTCTAACTCCACATTCTGATATGCAGGAATGTTCATTCCGTTAATGCTATTAGAATGCATATAAGCCGATAAATCTGGATCAGCAGGATATCTCCACCAGTTTAAGCTCATTTCATAATCGCGATTTACAACAACATCTTGAATCATTGTATTCCACTCCATCGCATTCAATTTAACATCAAGGCCTACTTTCCTTAGGTATTGCTGCACCATTTGAGAAACAGCCTCTAAGTCTCCTTGAATCCCGATTTTGAAGTCGATTTTAAACGGCTCGCCATCTTTATCGACCATGCCATCTCCGTCTGTATCTTTCCAACCAGCTTCAGCAAGAAGTGCTTTTGCACGTTCCGGATCATACTCATACCGCTTCACATCATCTGAATAATACTCTTTTAGTGCAGGAGCAATTCCCGCATCTGCAATTGTCCCATATCCTTTAAGAACAGTATCAATAATATTTTGACGATCAATAGCATGAAGAATTGCTTGTCTAACTCGTACATCTTGAAACTTTTCGTTTTGTTGGTTCACAATAACCCAGAAAAAACGGGTTGTTTCTCTTCCATCAACAGTAACACCTTTAGCATTCTTAATTCGCTCAAGTGCAGCGAGATCATCTAACGCAAAAATAGAGAGTTCGCCACTTAAGATTTGTGCAACATGTGTATTTGCATCTGCAAGAACTTTATATTCGACTTCATCAAGAAATGCAGTCTCTCCGTAAAAATCTTCATTGCGTTCAAGAACGACACGTTGCCCAGAAGTATAGCTTTTTAATTTAAATGCACCAGTCCCTACTGGATTTTTTTTGTTGAATGAGGTTAATTCCCAAGGATCTTTTCCTTCAAAGATATGTTTTGGAAGAATCTCTGTATTAAAGCTTAAATAAGCTGGTAAAGCTGCGACTGGACTTTCCATCAAGAATTTAACTGTATATTCGTCCACTGCTTGAACTTCTTTTACCTTTTGGAAATAAGAAGCATTATTTGCTCCTAACTCCTTGTTTAATGCGATTTTATTAAACGTAAATGCGACATCCTCTGCAGTGAATTTTTCACCATCATGCCAAAAAACATCATTTCTTAAAGAGAAAGTCCATTCGAGACCGTCTTCTGATACCTCCCATTTTGTTGCTAAATCAGGTGCAGGTGCCAAATCTTTACTAGGCTGTGTCAAGCCTGAGAACAACACCCTGTTGATAACATTTGATTCAGCATAAGCATTTGGATGCCAAGGATTAAATGTTGGGTCAGCAACAATCGGGATTGAGACTTTTCCACCTTTTTTAGTTCCATTTCCTGAACCATTTCCGTTTTCTTGTTTGCTTTCTCCACTTGAAGTATTACTTTCTCCCCCATAGGAACATGCCGCAAGAAGCACGGTGGAAAGCAATAGAGTACTTAGTATATATGTCCATTTACTTTTCTTCATTTTTATCTACCCTCTCCAATTTATTTATTTTGCCCAAGTGGCTTCTAGCACTCGGAGTATGTTGCCGCCTACAACTTTCCGAATATCTTCGCGGCTATAACCCCTCTTCACTAACCAGCGAACAATATTAGGAAAACATTCTGCTGGATTTTCGAGCCCTTTAACATATTCCACCTTTTGTAAGTTCGGCATTTGAGCACTCTTGATTGATAGCTGGCCAGATAGAAGATCGTGGATGCCCACATGATCACCAAACAGAGTATCAGGGCCAAATGCCACATGGTCAATCCCAACTAAATTTGCTGTATACTCAAAATGCTCCATAAAAGATTCGATATTGTGGGCTGGATGATTAAGGGTAATCGTTGAATGCGGAGCAGCCTCTATCCCAATAACTCCTCCTTTTTCTGCACAAGCCTTGAGAACATCGTCTGGCTTTAAGCGTTTTGTATTCCATAGAGCACGTGCCCCGGCATGATTAATCGTAACTGGTTTTTCGCTTGCTTCAATTGTATCTAATGAAGTTTTATCACCTGCATGAGAAACGTCAATCGTGATTCCAAGCTTATTCATACGCCGAACAGCTTGTTTACCAAATACCGTTAACCCGCCATCGTTAGGCTCTCTTAAACCGGCACCTAATTGGTTCGCCTCTGAGTAAACAATCCCCATCGTTCGGATACCAAAACCGTATAAAACATCCAGTCTATCAAGTTCATTTTCGATCATTGTCGAGGACTCTAATGCACCAACAAAAGCGATTTTCCCTTCTTTTTTTGCTCGATACAGGTCTGCAATACGTTCGGCCTTTATGACCATGTCTTGATGAGCAATATCACTAAAACGAATACCTAAATCATGAATGACATCTGACCATTTCCATCCCGCTTGGGAAGTAATCATCGCAGTACCATCCATAAAGTTCTCAAATATTACATCTAATCCAGATTGGCTTAGAGCTTCAAAGCCTGTCCAATCCCGACCTTGACGTCTAAACTCATAAAATTCTTGTAAATTTTCTGGCATCACAAATGTATGTTCATGCATAGAAACGATATAATCTTCTTCAAATATTTGTTGAACCTTTTCTTCCTCATCTACAGATACTGGATAAACGTAAGGGGCTACTCGGTCATTTTCTTTCGATAATTTGTACTCTTTATAATCCACACCAGCTTCTAAATACTGGAAAGATTTGTATCCGTCATATATTTTCTTGTTTCCTTGCTTTGTAATTTGTGTCATCTTAAAATCTCCTTTTTAACATATATTTTAAACATACATAACTCAAAAAGTTATAATATTCTTACAATTCAAAGCTCTTTTATTCTAGTTCTTTAAAAGAATCGCATCTTTAAGAGCTTGTCCTTCTTTAAGTGGGTAATGGCAAGCGACATAGTGGCTACTTCGTACTTCTACTAATTGTGGTAATTCATTTTTACATCGTTCCGTTGCGAGTGGGCATCTTGTTCTAAAACGGCAACCGGATGGTGGATTTGCCGGAGAAGGTACTTCACCTTTTAAAACAATACGTTCTTTTTTTAATCGTGGATCTGCTTCAGGAACAGTCGATAAAAGTGCTGCCGTATATGGATGAGCCGGACTTTTGAAGATATTATCTGTTTCCGAAAGTTCAACGAGTTTTCCTAAATACATGACTCCAACTCGATCTGATATATGCCTAACAACATTTAGTCCGTGCGCAATAAACAGTAAAGTTAAACCTAGATCTTTTTTTAGTTTCATAAGTAGATTGATAACTTGTGATTGGACTGAAACATCGAGTGCTGATACAGGTTCATCAGCCACAACAAACTCTGGATTTAAAGCTAGGGCTCTTGCAATTCCAACTCTTTGTCGCTGCCCTCCAGAAAATTCATGTGGATAACTGTTGTAGCGACTAGGATCAAGTCCAACAAGTTCGAGCATTTCCTTTACTTTCTTTTCTTTTTCAGTACCCTTAGCAATTCCATGAATTTCATACATTTCACCGATTACTTGACCAATTGTAAAACGGGGATTTAGGGAACCAAATGGATCCTGATAGATTATTTGCATTTGTTTTCGAAGCTTTCGAAGTTCATGGTTTTTATACAATAATATATTAGTATTATTAAAAAAAACCTGACCATCAGTTGGCTCTTGCAATCTCAAAATATTTCTACCAAGGGTAGACTTTCCACAACCAGATTCACCAACAAGACCTAATGTCTCCCCTTTGTAAATATGAAAAGATACATCGTCAACAGCCTTTACTACCTTTTTTTCTTTACTAAAGTAGCCACCTCCTTTAATTGGAAAATGCTTTTTCAAGTTTTCGATTCTAAGAAGTGGTTCTGTATTGCTAGAAAAATAGCCCTCTTGATTAAGATTCAATGGATACACCTCCTTCTTCATCAATATTAAGTAAGTTCTTTTCGATTAGATCATCCACATGCCAACAGGCAACTTGTCTATCACCTCTATTTTCTAAATAGGGTTCCTCATTATGGCATTTATCTGTTGCAAATGGACAGCGAGGAGAAAAACGACATCCATTTGGAACTTCATTCAAACTTGGAATTGACCCTTTAATAGATTTCAAAGGAATTCCACGCTGACCATTCATTTTGGGGATCGACTCCAATAATCCTTTTGAATATGGATGTAATGGTTGATCAAAAATATTCTGCGCATCGGCTATTTCCATGATTTTACCAGCGTACATAATAATGATTCGATTGGCCATTTCAGCAGCTACCCCAATATCATGAGTAATAAGAAGAATCGACATATTCCGCTCTTTACGTAATTTGCGTAATAATTCTAATATTTGAGCCTCTATGGTAACATCTAAGGCTGTTGTTGGTTCATCGGCAATTAGAAGCTCAGGCTCAGATGCTAATGCAATCGCAATCATTACCCTTTGCCTCATCCCTCCTGATAGTTCATGTGGGTATTGTTTCAAGCGAGCCTTAGGATCTGAAATTCCTACAAGACGAACAAGTTCTTCTGCCTGATCCAAAGCGTCTCTCTTACTAATCGGCTGATGAAAATGAATGGCTTCTGCAATTTGTTTGCCAATTGTAAAAACGGGGTTAAGAGCAGTTAAAGGCTCTTGGAAAATCATCGATATCTTTGATCCCCTTACTTGTCTCATCTCATTATTATTTTTAGTTGTGAGTTCTTCATCATTAAAGCTAATTTCCCCATTGAGTATCTTCCCATTTTCATATTCAACGAGACGCATAATACTCATAGAGGTAACACTTTTTCCACTCCCTGATTCGCCTACAATACAGATGGTTTCTCCTCTTTTCATATCAAAGGAAACTCCATCAACAGCTCTTATAAAACCGTCTTTGCCTTGATAACCAGTAACGAGATTCTTAACTTCTAGAATTTTATCCAAATTATCCCTCCTCTCAATTAAGACAATTCATTAATTAAATAATTTCTTCTAGAAGGAAAAAAAACTCTACTGAAAATGAAATTCATATTTTTTTGGTTTTCTTGTAATATTGGAAGGATTTTATTCGTTTGGCTTTCTGATAAACGATAGTTAGGTCCAGCAACCGATAAAGAACCTAAAATATTATTCTTATTATCGAATAACGGGATAGAAACAGCAGCAACTTCATCGAAAGTTTCACTTGAGGTATAGAACCAACCTTGTTTCTTTATATAATCCAGCAGCTCAAGGAAATCTTCCCTCGTATCAATATGCTTTGCCTTATTCTGAATTCCCTGGTCAATTATTTTATTTTGAATATCTTGTGGAAGATGTGCCAGGATTACTTTATGTGAAGCACCGATATATAGCGGGCTTCTTTTTCCAACAGCTCCCGAAAACCTAACACTTTTTTCACTCTCAACAATTTTCAAGTATAATCCTTCTTCATTATCAACAATCGTTAAAACAACACTTTCCCCTGTCTCTAAAGCAATCTTCTTCATGATTGGCTGCAGCATTTCCGATATCTTGATATTTTCCTCAACAATGTTACTTAATTCAATGATTCTTATACCTAATTCATATTTGTTCGTTTCCAAGTTCTGAACAACATATCCTTTCTCCTCAAATGATGAAAGTATACGATAGACAATCGAATGGCTCATATCTAATTTTCTAGCCAGTTCTCTCAATCCCCAAGATGGAGTTTCTGTAGAAAAAGCATCCAGTATACAAAGAGCTTTACTTACAGTTTTTGAACTCAAATTATCACTTCCTTAATGGTTCCATATTAGAACCAATATTCTAAATTTTGAAATATTTTTTATAATAATACCACAGCGAAAAATAAAGTAAATACACTTTAGAATTTTTATAATATTCATAAAATTTGGCGAGTACTACTTTTTAGACCTCAAAGTGTTAATTAAAGTGTTAATTGGCCTCTTATTACCCTGCCTCTCTTTTTATTAAACGATTAAATTTTTTCCTTTTCGAGCTAGGCTTTAGTCATAATACATCTGTACAGGTTATTCCAAGTTCGTAACTAAATCCAAATATCGGAAATAATTTCATGTAATTTCCATTTATACATCTCAAGACCTAGAGGATTTACTACTCCAGACCTTTAATAATAATACGGATAGTTAATACAATTATCAGTGTAGAAAAATTCTTTAGGATACGTTTAAATTTGGAGAACGGACGGTGGTTTGTGTATGTCTTGGTTTACGAAATGGTCTTTTAAGAACAAAGCAGCAGTTTCGATTATGACCATGATTATTTTAGTCATGGGTGTGTTAAGTTATTTTAGATTGCCGATGGAGTTTTTACCTTCTGCTGATCAACCCTTTATTAATGTCGTTGTAATGGGTCAGGGAATTGATTCTAAATCGATGGAGAAGCAAGTAACAACCCCAATTGAGGAAGCAGTTGAAAGTGTAAAAGGGAAAAAGAATATTTTCTCTACGACAGGTGATGGATATTCGTCGATTGAAATCCATCTTGAGTCAAAAACGGATAAAAAAGAAGCGAAAAGAGAAATTGAAGAGGCCATTAATAATGTGGCATTACCACCAAATGTGATGAAGCCAAACATCGTTCAGTTAAATACTTCAATGATTCCGATCTCACATGTTTCTTTAACATTTAATGATGGCGTTACTCCGAAGAATATTCAGTTTACAAAAAAAGAAATTGCACCGTACTTTAAGGATATTGATGGTGTCGCGAATCTTCAAACTTATGGAACCGTGCCTTCCTACGTTTCAGTAGATCTTGATGAGAAAAAATTAGCAGAGAAACAAATTCCAATGGAAACGATCTTAACTCTTCTACAAGGACAAAACATCTCTACTTCTATTGCTGAAAAAAATATTGATGGAAAAACAACAAACTTAAAAGTAATTGGAGATATCGATACGATTGAAAAATTGAAGAATACAGAAATCGTACCATCCATTCCTCTTAAAGAGGTTGCCACAATTAGTGTGAAAAAGCCTGAAAGTAATTTAACAAAGTTCAATGGTAAAGACGGTCTCATTTTGGTCGTTACGAAAGATGGCAACGCTAATGCGGTGACAGTAAGTAAAGAAGTAAAAAAAGTAGTTAATAAAATAAATAAAAAATATGATGAGCTTGAAGCAAGTGTTATCTTATCGACAGCAGATTCAGTGGAAGCATCCGTACATACGATGATTAAAGAGGTTTTACTCGGAGCCTTTTTTGCAACCATTGTTATTATGTTATTTTTACGTAATCTTCGCTCAACAATGATTACGATCATATCCATACCGCTTTCACTTGCTCTTACACTATTCTTATTAGCACAGTCAGGGGTTACGTTAAATATTCTTACACTCGGTGGAGTAGCTGTTGCTGTAGGACGTCTTGTTGATGATAGCATCGTTGTTATCGAAAATATATTTAGAAAATCGCAAACAGAAAAACTATCGGCTAAATTAGTTATTGCTGCAACGAAAGAGGTTGGCTCGGCGATTACATCGTCAACACTTGCAACTGTAGCTGTTTTCCTACCAATGGGATTATTAAATGGAGATTTACAAGATTTCTTATTGCCATTTGCATTAACGATCACATACTCACTACTTGCTTCTTTAATTGTTTCTTTAACTGTTGTACCGATTATGAGTGCAGGTTTATTAAAGAATGCGAAAATTAAAGAGCACAAACCATCTACTCGCTTTGCAAAATTACTAACATGGTCATTAAACCATAAATGGGTTGTATTAGTAACAGCTTTTGTCGTGTTTGCTGGATCGGTCAGTGCTTACTTAGTTTTACCAAAAGGAGGCACAGACAGTACGAAAGCAGATTACGCCTATGTTACACTGAAATTTCCAAATGAAACGCCAATTGATAAAGTAAAACAAGAATCCCTTAAGCTTGAGAAATATATATTAAAGCAAGATGAAATTGAACACACATTTTTACAATTAGGAAATACAGAAGATGCTGCTAAATATGGTAATGTTGGAAACCCTACAGAAGCACAAGTTATGATTATTCTTAAAGAAGATGCAAATATAAAGAAGTTTAACAAAAAAATAAAAACGCAAAAAAATTCATTCAATGGTGGAGTATTAGAGGTAAGCGAGGCAACCATGATGGGTGGATCTAATCAGTCGATTACGATTGATATAGTTGGGGAAAATATCAATGAACTAACGAAAGTTGCAGAAACTGTCCAGAAGAAGATTGCTAATATTGACGATGTTGAAAAGGTTACGACAAACCAAGAAGAAAAGAAAACTATTTTCTCATACATCGTTGACCCAGCAAAGGCAAAAGCAGATCAGGTTGCCCAGCAAGCTGCTGTTATGTTAAATCAAACACCAATAGGCTCTATAGAAATAAACGATCAACATACAATGGTAATGGTTGAACCGATTTTCAATCCAAAAACGGAAAAAGAAGTGTCGGATGTGCCAATTGTAACAGCTAATGGGTTGACCACAATCTCTAAGGTAGCTAAACTACAAAAAGTTGAAGAACCAACGAGCTTGTATCATAAGGACGGAGAACAGTACGTAAGAGTAACTGCAGCGGTTAACCCGAAAAAGCTCTCAGTTATTTCTAAAGAAGTCAATAAAGTTATTTTCGGTGATGAATCAACAAAGGGAATAAATATTCCTAAAAATGTAGACGTTCTTGTCGGTGGAGCTAGTGTTGATCAAGCGGATGACTTTAGCGACTTATTCATGACGATGCTTGCTTCAATTGGTATTGTGTTCTTAATTATGGTCATTACATTTAAATCAGTTCGTGCCCCAATCGCGATTCTGTTTACATTGCCACTTGCAGCAATTGGAGCAATCTTAGGTATTTTAATAAGCCAAATTTCGATTGATATCACTGCACTATTAGGTGCGCTCATGTTAATTGGAATTGTTGTTACAAATGCAATTGTGCTTCTTGATCGAGTAAAGCAAAACGAACAAACGATGATCATTCGTGACGCAGTTGTCGAAGCAGCATCTGTTCGTATGCGACCAATCTTCATGACAGCTATTGCAACAATCTCTGCGATGTTACCTTTATTATTTAAAGAAGCTGAAGCTGGTAATCTCGTTTCTGGTAGCCTAGCAATCGTTGTTATCGGTGGTTTGGCTGTTGCAACCTTGCTAACTCTCATCGTCATCCCAGTCGTATATGAACTATTGCACTTCAAAAAAGCAAAAAAACAACGTAAAAAAGCAGCAAGGGAATCCAATGATACCGTTGCAGGATAAGAAATAATTATTGTCTATCTAGAGAAAGTTACAAAGCCGGTTAGTTAAAAATCAACTAACCGGTTTTGTATTTATATGAGTGAAAGAATTTAAATGTATTCTATGTAATAATTTAATTGTCATTAAGCTTCTTTAGGGATTTTTAAACAGTCACGAAAAGCTTTAGCAGCATTAAATGGTGCATCAGCTTTCATTATTCCTGAAACAACCGCAATTCCAGCAATATTTTTGTCCCGAATTTCGGCGATATTTTCAAGATGAATTCCACCAATTGCCACAATTGGGATGGAAACTTTTTCAATAATAGAATCAATCATCCCTTTTGGTAGAACTTTAGCATCAGCTTTAGATGTTGTCGGAAATAGAGCTCCGACCCCGATATAATTAGCCCCATTCTGTTCAGCTTCGATTGCCTCTTCAGTAGTCGATACAGACACTCCGACGATCATAGATTTCGGGACAATTTCTCTAACTGCCGTTAAAGGGAGATCACTTTGGCCAATATGAACACCATCAGCCTCGATAGCAAGAGCAACATCAATTCGATCATTAATGATAAGTGGAACCTGATAGCGACTCAGCAATTCCTTCAGTTTTTTCGCTTTTTCAAAAAAAGTTTGGCCATTGCTTAATTTTTCGCGTAGCTGAACGAGCGTTACGCCACCTTTAACAGCCTCCTCAACAGTATAAAGAAGCTTTTCTACTGAGACAGATTCTTCTGTTACTAAATATAAGTTGTAGTTTACTTTCATGCAAAACGCACCCCTTCTTCCCAAATTTTCGAATCGATCAGTGAGATTTCATCCATCAGCCTGACTTTAAATGTTCCGATTCCGTCATTCTCCGCTAAACTTGTTTTTGCTCGCTCCCCAGCTAAGCTCATCACAGACATTCCCGCAATAGCAGCTGAAAACAAATCATTTGTAATACCAGAAAAACAACCAATGAGAGAATTAGTCATACATCCAGTCCCAGTTACTTTCGTTAACCAAATATCTCCATTTACTATTTTGACTATTTCTTCACCGTTTGAAATCACATCTAGTTCTCCACTAATAACGATAATTGTTTGAAGGTCTTTACATACCTTTAAAGCTAATTCTTCTTTGGAAATAGGGATCTCACCTGAATCTACTCCTCTTGTTTGTGCGTTTCCACCGATAAGAGCATATACTTCCGTTGCATTTCCTCTAACAATCGATACGTTTACTTTATGAAGAAATTCTTTCGCTCTTTCTGTCCGGAATGGAGTAGCCCCAACCCCAACTGGATCAAAAATAACAGGAATTCCTTTTTTATTAGCAGCTTTGCTAGCCGCAATCATCGCCTGAAATGTTTGAGTATCAATGGTTCCAAAATTAATAACAAGTGCATCCGCAAGACTAACCATATCTGCCACTTCCTCAATGCTTGTTGCCATAACAGGTGATCCGCCAATCGCTAGTGTGGCATTTGCACAATCGTTAATAGTGACATTGTTCGTAATATGATGGACGAGCGGACTATCATATTTAATTTTTTCAAATAAATCTTTTATTGCTGATTTGTCCATCGTTGTATTTCCCCCAATGAATTTATATTTTTATTAAATTTGCTTTTTCATATAGTTCATAAAAATGGTTTGTCGGTCCGTATCCATGGCCGAGATTAAGCCCATGCTTAATCGCCAGTAAAATGTAGCTTTTAGAAATTTCTATCGCAGTTTTTAGTGAAGCTCCTTTTGCTAAATTTGCTGCAATTGCTGATGAAAAAGTACATCCTGTTCCATGAGTGTTTTTTGTATGAATTCTCTCTCCATTTATCCAATGAAATTCTGAGCCATCGAAAAATAAATCTATCGGCTCTCCACTAAGATGGCCGCCTTTTAATAGGACCGTTTTTGCACCAAGTGCATGAATCGCTCTGCACACTTCCTTCTGATCTTCAGTGGAATGAATTGGTATACCCGTTAATACTTCAGCCTCTGGAATATTTGGCGTAATAACTGTTGCACATGGAATCATTTGTTTTTTTAATGCAGCAATTGCTTCTTCTTGCAGCAAGTGATGACCACCTTTTGAAATCATTACCGGATCAAGTACAATAAATTCTGGTTTATACTTGTTTAAAGAGTTTGCTACTACTTCAACTGTATCGGATGATGAAAGCATGCCAATTTTTACAGCATCAACCCGAATATCATCGAAAACAGCCTCGATTTGATCCTTAATGATGGAAAGATCAATATTCTGGACGGAACGTACTTCCATCGTGTTTTGTGCCGTGATCGCAGTAATAATGGACATACCGAATACACCATGGGCGGCAAATGTTTTTAAGTCAGCTTGAATGCCGGCGCCTCCTCCTGAATCAGATCCCGCGATTGTAAGTGCTGTTTTCATGAAGAATCTCTCCTATAGCTTTATTTTTAATTAATATTTTAAGTAATCCAAAACCCATAACGGCTCCAGTAAAAGAACTCATTGTAAAAGCAGGTATTAATCCAAATAAGGTCGCTTCCTTTCCTAGCACCAGGACGGCAATCGGGTATGTTGCCATTGCACCAAGTATGCCAGTCCCAATAACTTCACCAATTGCAGCAAACCCTATATTTTTTGTTCTCTTGTAAAGTATTGCAGCTAAAAAGGCTCCAATCATACTTCCTGGGTAAGCAAATAGGCTTCCAGTTCCAAACATATTTCTAAGGGTAGAAGAGATAAATGCTTGAATCACAGCATACCATGGTCCAAGTAAAACAGCTGAAAGGACGTTGGCAAAATGCTGAATTGGGAAGATTTTTGCAAATCCTGCCGGAATATAGATGAAACTACTTGAGACAGTGGTAATCGCTGCAATGAAAGCCGTTAATGTTAGCTTTTTAGTTTTGGACATTTTTCGTGTCACTCCTGATATTCTTCCTTATTTTGATACGATATTTTCAAAGGCCACTTTCGGATCAATTGGCTCTTTAATTATCTTTGATTCATAGAGCCAATCAGCTACTTCCTGCCATGCTGCTTCATCCTGATAGCCAAATGGGGCATTCTCATCCTCCATGAAAGGTAATAAAACTTGTAAACTTTCTTTTTCTATTTCTTTATCAAGTGGGAAGCTTTCATTTTCATGATCAAGTAAAATTTGTAACCCAGCATCAGGATCTTCTTTTAGCGTTTCATGTCCCTTTGTGACAGCAAGCCAAAATCTTTCAAAGGATGCTTTCTTCTTTTTTAATGTTTTTTCTCCTGTAACGATGATTAGTTCATAATTATCTGGCACTCCATAGTCTGGCAAATTTAGAATATCAATGTTGTAGCCTTCACTTTTCAAAAGAACTTGCTCATGGTTAATGTAGGCTCCAACAAGAGCATCAACATTGTCTGTAGCTAAAGCTGACATCAAATCCCAACCGACATCTGTCATCTTGACCTTATTCATATCACCGCCATCGTTTTCCACCATTGATGCGACAATAGCTTCACTTACCGATGCAGATGGGTAGCCAACATTTTTTCCTTCTAAATCTTTTGGTGATTGTATTCCGCTCTCTGTTTTATACATAATGGCATCAAGTGAGTGTCTAACAAATGCTGCAATAGAGACAACAGGTATATTCTCTGCTCTTGAAACTAATAGCTGACTTTGATAGCTAATAGCTAAATCAACTTTTCCAGTAGCTGCAAGCTTTAACGGATCATTCGTATCAGCAGGCATTTCGATTTTCACATTAAGCCCTTCATCTTCAAAGTAGCCCTTTTCTTTTGCCACATAAATAGCTAAATGAACAGCATTCGGATACCAATCAAGCATAATACTAATATCTTCAAGCTCTTTCTCTTTATTTGCATTATTTGTTTCGTTTTTCACCGTGTTACAGCTGACAAGCATAATTGCGATAACGACCATTAAAAAGGGACGCAACCATTTCCTTTTCATCTTTTGACCATCTCCAAATGTAATTATTCTGTATACTTCCACTTCAAAATATATTTTTCTAACGCTTTTACAATGGCAAACAGCAGAATGCCCAATATAGTTAGGATAGTGATGGCAGCAAAAACTCCTTCTGCATTTAAATTTCCAGACATCCTGCGGCTGTAATATCCAAGCCCTTCACTAGCTCCTAGCCATTCTCCGATCGTTGCTCCTACTAGGGCATAAACAATGGCAAGCTTTAACCCTGAGAAAAAAGATGGAAGTGCCATGGGGATATTTAACTTTAAAAAGATTTGCCGACGGTTTGCTCCTATAGAGCGCAATAATTCGGTATATTCCTTATCACTCGATTTAAGTCCATCATATGTACCAACGACAACTGGAAAAAATGATATGAGAATCGTAACCGCCACCTTACTCCAAATTGTATAACCAAACCATAGGACGAAAATGGGCGACAGGGCGATAATTGGAATCATTTGTGAAATTAACACAGCTGGGTACAGCATTTTTTCAAGCGTTTTTGAAAAAAACATTCCTATCGCTAATGTAATTCCTCCAACAACAGCAAGTGAAAATCCAATAAAAAATTCAAGCATTGTTGCGGGCAGATGTTCTAATAATAGTGGCCGCCAATTTTCTAAAATGGAACGAACCACACTCGTTGGTGCTGGAATAATAAAGGCAGGAATGAACTCTGCACGAACGAGCCATTCAAATAAAATTAAGATTGTACTCAAAAATATGAGAAACAGACTATAGGATCTTATCCATAACGTTAATCTCTTCATGTGCGATCTTCTTCTCCAGACTTTGTCTTAAAGTAATAAGTTCTTTTTCATGAAGCATGTTTAGCTCCCGCGGACGTTTCAGATTTACGTAAATCTCCTCAACGCTTTTATTAGGGTGTAGCACGAGAATACGGTCACTAAGAAAGCATGCTTCTTCTAAATCATGAGTAATAAATAACACAGTTTTGTTTAATTCCTGCCAAATAGACAATAGCCATGATTGCATTTCTTTTTTCGTTAATGCATCAAGTGCTCCAAATGGCTCATCAAGCAGCAATAAATCCTTTCCTGTTAATAGCGCACGTAAAAATGCTGCTCTTTGCTTCATTCCTCCTGATAATTGATTGGGGAGAGCATTTTCATAGTCGAGTAATCCTACACGGTCAAGCCATTTTCTCGCTTTTTCCTTCGTAATTTGCACGTTCTTTTGAATCTCCGAAGCGATCATGATGTTCTCTCTGATTGTTCGCCAAGGGAGGAGCAAATCACGCTGGGGCATATAGCCCACATCCCCAAGTGTGATCGGTTTTTCATTGATTAGGATTTGACCTTCATCCGGCTGAAGTAGACCGGTAATTAATTTTAAAATGGTACTTTTCCCTGTGCCGCTTTTTCCAATGACTGAAACAAATTCTCCCTTTTTCACTTCTATATTTAAATCAGATATAACTTTTTGCTTTTGTTTAGTTTCATTTTTAAATGAATAGGAAACATTTTTTAGGACGAGTGTCATCATTTCACCATCTTACTTGTTAGATTGGCCAATCTTGTTTGTAATAGTTCATATCCCAGAATAAGTACTCGTATTTTGAAGTGATTTGGAAATGCTCCTCAAGTACTGCGAGTTCACGTTCAGGCTTTCCTTCTGCAAGCTTATCCATCAATTGAATTAACCATCTTGCCCCATCACCAAATGTTTCGGAAGCGTAAGTCTCAATCCATTTCGCATAGCGATTTGTTGAAAGCTGGTCTCCATATTGCTTTCTTAGTAGTTTTCCAATCTCCCAATAATCCCAAGCACAAGGTAGCAAACATGAAACTACCTCTTCTAAACTGCCATTTTGCGCAACATTCAGCATATACCTTGTATAGGCTAAATTGACAGGTGCCGGCTTTGTTGCTTCCAATTCTTCACGAGTAATTCCGAATTCTGCAGCGAATTGTCGGTGCAGTTCCATTTCAAAATGAAGTGTCTCATGAAGGATTTGCGCAAATTTCCCCATTGTATCCAGATCACGAGCTTTCATTACGCCTACCGCAAAAAGCTTTGAATAATCAATTAAATAAACATAGTCTTGCTTCATATAGTGAATGAATTTCTCCTTATCCAATGTACCCTTACCAAGCTCTTGAACAAATGGGTGGAGATGATTCTTCTCCCAAATTGGCTGAACATTTCCAAATAATCTTTCCGTGAATTTTATTGTTTGTACCATTTTCATTCTCCTCCTGATAAATTATTCTCATTTTTGACTTGCTAGCCATACACTGCCTGATTAATAGATGCTGATATTTTAATTAAAGGGGTGGATTAGCCATATTGAAGCACAAAAAACCGCTCCCAAATCGGAAGCGGTTACAGAAAGAAGATATCATATCTTTCACATAACCTACTTCCCTCCGCTAGTACGAACTAGATCAGGTTCAAAGGGTACAATCTCAGCCACAAAAGGCGCCCCTAGTAGATTAAATCTATTTAATTTGTAAAAAAACAATAAATCCCACTCTAAGACGTAAGAGTGGGATAAATAAAATATACTTTCAAATATTTCATCCGTTTCCACTTCCCTACGCCAGCACTAACTAGATCAGGTTCAAAGGGTTAAGAACAGCAGTTCTATCTCAGTCTTCTATTTGACACCCCTAGTGTATTTTTAACTTTATACATAGCATAGCATGAATTTATATTAATACAAGGGAAATATTTTAAACTTATGTTTTTTAGAAATAGCTCCGTTCAAACATGGAGTCGTTTACAATCAATGCTTTTGGACGTTGTATATCCGTAAGCACATCAACTTTTTTGAACAGCATGTACATTTAAAAAAGTAAAAAGCGCCGCTAAGTATACTTAGAGTGATTGATAAAATTATAACCCTGCTTCAGTTTTGCATGGTTCTAAAATAATCTCATTTAATTTTAGATTCACTGGGTTTGCGATGGTGTCTCCCACTGGGCATGTCTTTTCAATAAACGCTACAAACTCTTCAACTTTTTCTCTTGGTGCATCAGTCGCAATATGAATGTTATAACGAATATCAGAATAACCGCGACGCACATCAGATTTATTCAGAAAGCCATCTGTGTCAAGATCTCCTTCTACATTAATCCATAGATCATCAAATTCAATTTTGAACTTTCTAGCATAAACTCGAGCAACAATTGCTTGGCAAGCACCTAATGCAGCTAAAGTTAATTCAACAGGATTCATTCCAGTGTCAGTTCCACCTAATTCCTTTGGCTCATCAATAATTATCTCGAAATTACGAGATTTAGCTTTAACCTGAACCCCCTGCTGCAAATGAGCTGTCGCTTTAAAAGTTGTCTTAGGCATAGTTCATTCATCCTTCCATTTGATATTATTTTACTTCCAAATAATTTCTATCTACACATATAATATATGCCTTTTCAAATAACTTGTCTGTAGACACATTGTGAAGTATTGAACAATAAAAGAATGATTCCCTACTACTTTAAGCTTTGCACATCCTGAAAGCATAAACACTTTCAAGTCCGTTATTGTAAATTAATTTTATAAAACGTTCCTTATCCGGATAGTCCAACTAGTTTAATAGCAAAGAAATCTGCTTGCAATCCCCAACATTCGCTTTTCTAATCCCCATACATTCCGCTCCCTGATTTTATCAACTTATTTATTTGAAACGGCCGATAATGACCTCCTTTTCTCTCTCATCAAGGACTCCAATATATTCCTTAACCCTTTCGAGTTCCATATTCAATTGAATTGTATTAATAATATCCTCTGAAACAGATTTCAAAACATCGATCAAAGAAAGCTCCAATTACGAATTTGACAATAGCTCTTCTTAATATCGTTATAATAAAAAATACAATTTCTTTAATTTTTCTCCTTCAAAGTCATCTGATAAATCAATAAAATATTCTGCTTGCCATGATTGAGTCTTCATAGCATTTTTATTCAATTCAGTTACCCAACTCGGATAAACTCTAAGTGCCATTTTCCCTTTTTGCTTGGGACTTTTCAATATTCCATATTTAAGAAGCACTTTTTTCGGAAAAATAAATTGCCCCCGCCTCTCGTTATCTATGACGGATACGATTAATTTTTCTGGTGAATTCTCATAGCTATAAGCTTGATTAATTCCCTCAGTATCTTTCTCCCAAAATGCAACAAAATACCCCTTCTTTTTAGGAGTTAATTTAGCAAGTCTACTTCTGTAAACATGGTTATTTATTAATAAAAGTAAGCCTTCATATTCACTATTTTGAATTTCTCGTTTTAGATCAAAGTTCTCTATACTTACAACCTCATTAATAATATCTCTGATCAAATTTTCAGATTTCATTTTAACCCCTTTTCCCTATACATCCATCATTTTTCCTGCCCTTTTTTACACTTAACAAATACCGAAATATTCATACTTTTATTATACAAAGAAATAATTAAAGATGGGATCAAAAACCAGTTTCACTCCATCTATTAAACTACTTTCTTCGCAACTTTTTTATAAATGTCGTGACTTGATTTCAAAGTGACATTATTTCCTATCATTGTCCCCCTGCCAAGAAGAGTAAAAAAATAAAACCCCAAGGAGATGGTCATCTGTTACAATCTCACAAAATAAGGCCCACACATATCTTCATGTGTATGAATATATGTCCATGAGAATGTCTGATCGAACAAATAAATATCTTGTTGATTATCAATATCCGTTGATACCATGTTATAAGCATTCTTATACACTTGTACCAAAGGAGTACCTTCATACATAAAATACACATCTGTCTTTGTCATTTCATCAAATGCTTTTCTTGCAGCATCTCCTTCAAGATAAGGTAATTTTTGATAGCTATACAAATGCCATTTAAAAGATTCGTAATGAATTTCCTCTTTTGTTTGCTTTGAAACAGTTGCAAATGTGGCTTCCCACCGCTTTAAGATGATATCAGAGTCGCCATCATTATAATCAATAGTAATTCCTTTGTTAGCTAAATTTTGTTTATGGTCGTAGTGCTCTTTAACTCTAATCACAGACCAATAAATATGTTCTAGTTCTTCTTCTGGCAATGCATCAAGCATGGCATCAATTTTCTTACGAATCATTCAACCCTTCCTTTCTAGTACAAATATAAAGTGAAACTCAATCAGTGGGGGTTTTCCGACGCACAGGATGTGCTAGTCACGCGCGCATATGCCTGATTGTGTTTTCTAAGGGTTGAAGCCCAAAGAAAACACTTATGCAGACGTTGCGACAGGACAAGGAAAGCTTCTTACAGCCCGTTAATCTGCGATAAATTTTTACTACTGGAATCACGCAAATTCAACTAACACTGGAAAAAACCTATTTGACGCTTACAAGAAGCAATATCTAGCCACTTACGTAAAACCAGGCGATTCCTCGATAAAAGCGCTGTTTAAGCTTGTCCCCTATTCATGGATTTAAGTTAAGTGTAAACGATATAATATCACCTTACATACAATCAATGTGAAAATGTCGAAAGATGAGGCCAAAGCTCTAGCTAAAAAAAGAAATAAAAAAGCAACTCATTCTTATGAGTGGGTTACTTTTTTAATATGATTGCTAAAGTTCAGGTCCCTCTAGTTCTCGCTGTCTTATTATCTAACCCTTGTTTCAAAAATAGCAATTTACCTAAATCATCTTCGATATTATCCCTCATCAGGTAGTACATAGCTTTTCGAAATACCAAGCTCTTTAGCAATCTCCCTTTGTGTTTTTTCCTTCTTTAGGTCGAGCCCGAAACGGCCGATAATGACTTCCTTTTCTCGCTCATCAAGAACTCCAATATATTCCTTAACCCTTTC
>JAEWDX010000267.1 GCA_023389895.1 Bacillota bacterium | reverse complement strand
ACTTACCTCCCTATCGCTAGAATTTTCCTCTGCTGCCGCTATGAGAGTGACCTCCTCTTGAGATTCCGCCTCCGAAACTACCACCACTGCCTCTGCCGCTGTTATTTTCTTTAGGTTTTTTGCGCTTTGTCGTAGTTGTCCGGATATAATCATCCCTTCTTTGAAGGACTCCAGAAGTATGTGCATCTTGGTAAGTTCCTCCATGAACAGTCACCTTGCCACCTGAATTATAAGCCATCTTCCAAACAATAAGTCCTGCTATTACAATGGAAAATGTAATTTGAAATAATAAATTAAATAATATGAGATCAGGATCTATCCCTGGTCTTATTCCCATATACTTATAAGACGTTTTAATAAAACCTTGAAAGGCATCATAATAGTTTCCGCTCGATAAATTTGGCGTGATTTTATCACGAATACGATCAAGCCTTCCGCCGTCTAGATATTTTTTAGCATTATAGAAACCTGCTAAATATACATCTCGATGTTCCATATCAATTGTTAAAATTACAGTATTGCCATGGGGGTTTATCATATCCAAAAGCCTTTTCATCATAAAAGTCTTCCGTATAGGGGACGATGTCTTTTCCCTTCGTATCACTCGTCGTTAATATGATAATGTCGGTATTTCTCTTTGCTCCATATTTATGAGCCATTGCTTCAAGTTCCATAATCTCGGCTTGGTCTAGAAGACCTGCAAAATCGTAAACTAGTTGCTTCGGATTCGCAGCGGCAACCACTTTGTTTGTTGCAAACGGAAGGATCAAAAGGAAAACGACAGCGATCAGCATTAATTTTACATATCGATTCTCTTTCACCAAAATCCACCTCCTAAGTAGAAGGAGATTAACTTCAGTGCGACAAACGAAGTGCTGGCAATTCCCGTAAACCATGCAATCACTTTTGCAAAGCTTAGAGGAGGCTTTCCAACAACCTTTCCTGTCTGTCCATTCATCGCAAATGTATGCTCAAGATTTTCATAATCATAGTAAACCATCCATACTGGAAGAAGAACATAATGAGCGCTCATTTTCTTCGTATCGATCTGTTTATGTTTGTAACTAACGGTAGAATAACCTGTAATCGTAGAACTAATATATGATTCGATAAAATGCTTTATTTTAGATTTAACTCTCGGGAGAAGCTCCTCATCATTATAATTATATTTTTCTGCAATATATCCTGCAAGATAAGGAGTTTTAAAGCTTTTTAGCTGATCATAATGATAAGGCTCTAATTTATCCATTAATTGATCTTGCATTTTTTCGGAAGCATCAACAGGAACCTTTAGATAATTTAAATTAATATCACGGTATACATCGTAATAATTTGTTTCCGTATAGATATAGTCTCCTTTTGTGTATGTCCTTACTTTCGTGCCTGTAGCTTGAACTTGAACTTTGCTATTTAAATCATACAACCAAAAGGGTACATAAATTCCTGTTATCCCTTTAATTCTGTCAGCCGTCATGAAGCCCTTTGGAGTAAGACGACCATTCTTACACCAAGAACGAAAGGTTTCCATCGCCTGTTCTTTACTAATCGTAAAGGGAATAACCTTTGCCGGAGCTAATACCCCAGAAAGCCTATCCCCGAGGACAACTCCCGCTCCACAGAAGCTGCATGTTGTAGCCGTTGTTTCTGCTTCGGTAATAATAACGCCTCCACAATTTTTGCAATGATATTCATTTACTTCATCAGGAGAAAAGGAAGCTGTCATAAGCTCCTCCGCAAAGTCTTCAATCCGGTCTTCCCTTCCACAGCTATGGCATGAAAGTCGACCTGTTTCACTATTAAAAGTCATATCATCTCCACAGTTTGGACATTTGTATTGGATTACCATCGTCTATTCACCACCCTTACTTTTTTGATTAAATTGGAAAGCTTGTCATTCGCCAAGTTCTTAGCCAAAGCAAAGGGTCATCCCGTAAGTCGATTTCTGACTTAGAGATGACCCACTAAGATGTTTATTCTTTATGATTTATTTTCTTCTTAAGAGCAGCCAATTCATCATCAATACCTGAATGATTTTCATATTTTGCAGTTAAGTCTTTAATGTCATCTTGAGGGTCCTTATTTAGTTCTGCCATTGCATTTGCCTCATCTAGTGCGCGATTTACCTTCTCTTCCATTCTTCCAAAAGCGGATATAGATTGATTAGCTCCTGTTACGGATGTACCGATTTTATTGACCCGCTCCTGTGTCTTCGCTACTGCCATCTTCCCTTTAAGCATCGATCTTTTTGATTCTAGTTCACCGATATCAGTGACTAGCTTATCATGCATTTGCTTCATTTGCATAGAATTCGAAGAAGCTAAGCGATATGCTTCTTGGAGCTCAGCTTCTCTCGTTACTAGGGAAACCTTTTTCTCCAAAAACTTTCTCGCATCACCTTCATTTCCCGCTTCCAATGCCTTAATGGCGTATTTCTCCATTTTATCAATATCTAATTGACATTCATCTAAATTTCTTTTAACTCTTTGCTCTTCTACCATTATGGAAGCTGTTTCAGCCTTTACCTTACCTAAATCACTATTCAAATTTCTCAAGTATTGATCGATCATCTTCTCTGGGTCCTCAGCCTTATCGAGTAATGCATTAATATTACTTGCCATAATATCTTTAAATCTTGTTAAAATCCCCATAACATGAAGCCCTCCCATTTAACTTATTTTATAATATATACTGTCCAACATCGTAAAATGTTTCAAAATTATCATATATATTTCGCATGTACACGAAAGACAAAAAAAAAGGAACCGAAATCGGTTCCCCCTCTGAGTCTAGGAAAATAATATCATCTGGATTTGCACCATTTATAAACTGAAATTCTTGAATATTTTCTGCACCATGAATTTCTTTTACATTGCTGCCATCAATAATGACTTGCTTTACTTCAAAACCTTTAAAGTCACTGATCGCATTTTCTTCATTTGGCTTAATGGTAACAATCGTATTTTTAAAGCCAAGACCAGAGAACTCTCCATATATCCCTTTGAAAAGAATGCCTTCAGTAATAATTGACCTATCATCGAGCATAACAGCTACACTTCGTTTATCAATGGTTAGCTTCTTTGTTTTGAAGTTTTTAAGATCATACGTTTTTTCGACAACAATTGGTTCAATAACCTCTTTTAATAAATCAATTTGTACCATAACTGGGTCATGGTCGCTTGCACGTCCAGCCATATCTGTAAAGTCGGCATTAATATGAAGAACGTCAATTTCAGTTTTCGGCACAAGATGATTTGAGACTAAAATATGATCAAGAACTTGAGAATTCCCTTGATAGATGTATGTGTATCGATCAGATGGATTCATTTTATTAATCATATTCGTCATCAGATCACCTTCGTGAATCTTCAATGACTGCGAAAATTGGTAATCATTGAAATCACCTAGAGAAACAACATTTGCTTTTGGATTTTTCGTTTTAATATCCTTTACAAAATTATAGACAATATTGGCAATTTTATGGCGCTGTGCCTCACTTACATAAACCGGAGGCTGCTTTGAACCAAAAAGTGGAGTATCTCCCGTTTTTGAATTCCAATGGTTAGCAATGACAACAACACTTTCACCTTTGAATTCAAATTGAGCTGCCAACGGTTTACGACTGCTGTTAAATGCATCATTCGTTGGATCAATACGTCCTGGGTTATAGGTAAGTTTCCCATTTTCATATTGCACCGCAGTCGTTGCATCTCCATGTGGAATTCCTTCAATTAATGAAACCCGTTCTGGATTGTAGAGGAAACCAACACGTATATTCGCATTCGGTTGTCCACCGTCTTGATTATTAATTGGATCAATGTTGACATAATGATATTCCACGCCGCCAGCATCTTTAATAGCTTTAATTAAGCGCTCATAGCTTTGATTTGCTTTCGCATCACCAGCATTTGGTCCATTATTATCCTGTACTTCCGTCACGCCAATAATATCTGGATTTTGCATGTCCTCTACGAATGCTCTTGCTAATTTCTTCGCTTTGTCATTTGTTGTAGAAGTCGTATTGTTTGAGAAATTTTCTAAATTATATGAGGCGATCGTAAGCTTGTCTTCTGCCTTAACAATGGTTGTTTTTTCTGGTTTTGCCTCACCTTTAGAATGCTTTGCCTTCATATTATCTAAAGAAACATAAATCTTATAATTTTGATAGGAATAACCAACAACTCCAACAATTGGTCCATTAAAGGCATCACCGGTTGCTACTTCAAAGTCACGAGCTGGTCCATTCGGCTCTAATCGAAAATGGATTCGATCTGGATTTTGTTTATTTTCTTCAAATAGTAAACCGCCATGTAATGTAGTTGTCCCCTTGCCTTCAAATACGGTAATAAGATCTCCATGTTCTTGTGGCCCAACCGCCTTTACATTTCCGACTTGAACACGCATCCCTTCTAAACTCTCCCAGAAATCAATAGCATCGACGTCTGGATTAAAGATTGCGAGATGGTCACTATCAATAAATTCTGTTGGCAGATTTTCTTCATCAATTATGATCGGAGCAGGCAACTCAACATTTGATTGAATAAGTTCAACCTTCCCACCTTGATCATCACGAACATTAATTTGCGTAACTTTCATATCTGTTTGTTGTCGATCATCATAGCCATCAATCGCGTATTCACTTACTTTTCCAGTAACAGAAACAAGGTCACCTTCTTTAATTGGCCAGCCATTCTTCCCACTATATAGAACAATCGCTTCAGAAGTTCTTGGATCATGATCAATTCTGTTATCTGGAGTTTGAATATGATAATATTTCGAACCGTTCAAATCAAATGAATAAGTTACAACTCCTTCGATTCCCTCGACAACTTGTCCATCGTAAGGCGATGCATGTGAAGCGCCTTGAATATCGTGAATTTCTAGCTTATCCGTAATAACATAGTCAAATGTCACAACATCACTAAAATGGTTATCACTAGATTTTGTAACTGCTTTAAGCGTTGTATTCTCTGTTATTTCAATTGGTACATTATATTTTGTACTCAATTCAGTAGGCTCAGAACCATCTAATGTATAAAAAATCTCTGCATCTGCTGTTGACGTTGCTAGTTCAACGGTAACCTTTCCGATAAATGTTCCGCTTCCCGGTTTAGCAAAAGGTGAGTTTAAAATGGAACTGTCAACAACTACATCACTAGTCGATCTTGGAATAATTTGATAGTCCGCATCAAACTGTTGAACAATGCCTGTAATCGATTCATATATGCTTCCTACTTCTAAATCTAATGAATTCTTTTCATCACGGACGATAAATTCTGCTGTTCCATCCGTCGCTGTATAGTTGTAGTTTGCATCTACATCTGTCAAAGTTATATTTTTTGTCTGAACAAGAACTGACTCAATCTCTTCATTAATCTCTGCTCCGGTAACAATTTTGGGTGTGAGTTCGATTAAATTGCCCGTTTTTTCAACAATCTCTGCGTTATCTAATTGTAATAATTCGCGATATACCGCTAATTTACCTGTAAGAATAACTTCTTCTCCAACCGTAATTGGTAATGTTTGAGGTCTAACAGCAATCCCCGCCATATCATCTTGAACAGAAATCGTATTTTTCAAATTGGCTGCGACAACCCCCTTAATCGTAACCGTTTCACCAATTGCTTTCGTACGTGCTTCTGCAAGAGTAATAACTTCAGGCGGATTCCCTGGCCCTTCTGGATCTGTATCACCATCTACAAATTTATAGGCTGATGAATCTGTTAAACCAGGTACAGCAAAATATGCTTTCAATGTACCAGTCAATTGAACCTTTTTCCCTAAATTTTCAGGATGGTCAAATAAATTCAATGCACTACGTATAGCACCTGATGGAAGTTGAACAGGGAGAATTTTAGTAGCATCTCTTTCACTTACTGAATCGGCAATAGCAATATTCGTATTTTGATTGTTTGTGAATGGGCCCTCATACTGATAATTCTTTGAACCTTTTGTGTAGCCAACAATATAGCCCTCAACTGTTGCTGTACCGCTATTATTCTTGATAGCCTCCTCAACAGTAATAGCTCCATCTGCTTTGACAGGCTGAGAAATGGTTGGGAATAATAGGCTGAGCAATAATACAAAAATCACACCAATATTTATTTTTTGAAAATGCTTTTTAATATTCATTCATTCCGCTCCAGTCGTTAATTATTCATATTAACATCCACTTTTACAAAACGATCCGCAGCCTACAATTAAAAAATTGTTTCGCCTTCAACCTCAATCCCATCAAAATTATAAATCGTACCGTCAAGCTCAGATAAATCAAGATTTCCCGTAACCTTTATATTTGTAAATGAAGCATTCTCATTTAACTTACCTTTCAGTACTAAGTTCCCCTTCACAACAACATTGGCAAATATAGAAGTATTCGTCACTGTCACAGTTACATCGCCGTTATAGACTTTAGGTGCTCCTTCTATACCAGAAAATTCTTCACCGTCCACATCACCGCCAGGATGCTCTGTTTCCGCTCCAGCAATATCAATAATGCGTCCTTCTATTTTTGGATTCACTGTAACAAGTTCT
>JAEWDX010000251.1 GCA_023389895.1 Bacillota bacterium | reverse complement strand
AATGACAAGGGATGTTTCGAATATGATCGCATTTGGTGCACAGCAGAAAGCGACCTTTACAATTGGGCGAAATGGACAAGTATTTGTAGGTCCTCATATGGGTGATTTAGAAAATATCGAGACAATGGAACATTATAAAAAGGGTTTAGACCATCTATTAAAATGGCTGCATATCGAGCATGAAATAGCCGTAATCGATGCACATCCTGCTTTCAATACACGTTATCTATTGAAGGAATACAATTTTCATAAGGTGATGGAAGTTCAGCATCATCATGCCCATATGGCTGCTTGTATGGGGGATAACGATCTAAATGAGCCTGTATGGAGCATTATTCTTGATGGAACAGGCTATGGAACAGATGGGAATGTATGGGGTTTTGAAGTGTTCTATGGTGACTATTTGGCCGTTGAGAGAATGGCGCACTTGAGGTATACGCCATTACCAGGTGGCGAAAAGGCGATTAAGGAGCCATGGAGAAATAGTATTGCGATGCTAATCTCTTTACTTGGGGAAGAAGGGATAGGACTAGTAGAGGCGTTATTTCCAGATAAGGATAAGGAAATTTCAATCATCTCAAGTCTTATATTAAACCAATTCAATATGGTTCAAGCAGGGACTTGCGGTCGACTCTTTGATGCGGTTAGTGCCATTTGCGGGTTATGCCACATATCTACTTATGATGGAGAGGCAGCTATTCGACTTTCGGAACTTGCTGATCTTCACTTAACTGTTGCTCCATATTCTTATGAAATAAAACATGAACAAGTTTTAATGGTTGATTTTACAGAAATGCTCGCAGAGATTACAGCTGATAGGCTTACACATGTTAACCCAGTTGTGATTAGCACACGATTTCATGAAACAATTGTACAAGCATTGGTTGATACGATGGTGCGGTTAAAGGACTTAAATCCATCCCAATCGAAAAAAATTGTCTTATCTGGAGGTAGCTTTCATAATCGCTATTTGCGTAAAAGATTGAAAGAACTGTTAACAGATGGCGGCTTTGAAGTATTTAATCATAGGAAAATCCCATGTAATGACGGGGGATTGTCATACGGTCAATTAATGATTGCGGCGGCAAAAAGGGAGGAGAAGTAAATCATGTGTGTTGGAGTGCCAGCGAAGGTAGTAAAGAAAGAAGAATTTAGTGCCCTTGTTGATGTAATGGGTTCACAAACAACGGTCGGTATTATTTTCGTCCCAGAAGTTAAAATTGGTGAATATGTTATTGTTCATGCTGGACAGGCCATGTCAATTGTTGACGAAGAATATGCGTTGGCAAGTGCGGCTGAATGGAGGAAAATCATCGATGAGAGAGATTCTTAAGCAATCAGCAGATCCATCCATTTGTAAGCCGTTATTAGCCGCGGTTCAGGAAAAAGCGAAACAATTTCAATCGAAATTTGGTCATAAGCCTGCTTTTATGGAGGTTTGTGGTTCACATACAATGTCATTAGCAAGATCAGGCGTGAAGAAATCTTTACTAGAGGATGTAGACTTAGTATCTGGACCAGGTTGTCCAGTATGTGTGACAGATCAGCAGTCGATAGATGCGATGATTGCTTTAGCTGAGGATGATAGCCGGATTATTTGTACATTTGGCGATATGATGCGTGTTCCGGGATCAAAGCAATCATTAATGGATGCGAAAATAAAAGGGAAAGATATCCGTGTTCTCTATTCTCCAATCGATGCGATTAAGGTTGCACAAGAAAATCCAGATAAGGAAGTCATTTTTTTAGGAATCGGCTTTGAAACGACCATTCCGCTTATTGCCGTAATTGTTAGCGAGGCGGAGAGAAATAACCTCGACAATTTTTCCGTTTGGATGACAACGAAGCTTGTTGAACCCATTCTTCGTTATCTTCTTGATACAAAAGAAGTAAATATCGACGGATTTATCCTACCAGGTCATGTCTCGATCGTTCTTGGGAAGGATTCGTATCAATATTTAATCAATGACTATCACGTTCCAGGGGTCATAACAGGCTTTGAACCAGCCGAAATGATTAGTGCTCTTTATAAAATCATTGATTCCTTGGTAAATGATGAGATAGAAATTATTAATAATTACCCATCTGTCGTAACGAATGAAGGAAATGTACAAGCTCAATTTTGGCTGAATAAATATTTTATGGAATGTGACGAAGCGTGGCGTGGTATTGGGATCATTCCAAAAAGTGGGCTTGATTTTAAACCTGAATATAACAAGTTTAATGCAAAGAAACGATTTTCTGTTTCCCTTGAAGAGCCAAGGAAAACGAAATGTCGTTGTGGAGAAGTGATTAGAGGGCTTATCACTTCAGATGCTTGTCCATTGTTCGCCAAAGCATGTCATCCTTTAAATCCGATTGGTCCTTGCATGGTTTCAAATGAAGGAAGCTGTGCCGCACATTATCAATATATGAGGGAGATAGGCGAATGAGCGAATACATTAGTTTAGCACATGGCGATGGTGGAGAATGGAGTCATAAATTAATTCAAGATGTATTTGTCGAAGCATTCGGGCATAAAAATGCGGCGATGTTTGATGCAGCGGCTTTAGACATTCCTTCTACGAAAATAGCCGTATCAACCGACTCATTTGTGATTAAGCCTTTATTTTTCAATGGAGGTACAATAGGAAAGCTTGCTGTTGCAGGTACGGTAAATGATTTGGCCGTAAGCAATGCGAAGCCACTATATTTAACTTGTGGCTTCGTAATTGAAGAAGGCTTTCCGATCGCTGATTTAAAAAGAATTGTCGCTGATATGGCGAAGGAAGCAGAAAAAGCTGGCGTAGCTATTGTGGCTGGAGATACGAAAGTCGTCGAACGTGGCAGCGCGGATGGTCTCTTCATCAATACGACTGGAATAGGGGTTCGGAATGGTGATGTGCCAACACATGCTGAGTTCGAAGAGGGTGATTTGGTCATTGTGACGGGTACACTTGGCGATCATGGCATTTCTGTTTTTGCTTCTCGTAGTGAGGGCAGCTTTACTGTTCATGTCGATAGTGATTGTGCCTCATTAAATCAGGTGCTTTTACGTGTATGGAATGAATCGAAGGGCGTAAGAATAATGCGTGATCCGACACGTGGAGGATTAGCAACAACACTAGTAGAGATTACGGAAGATATGAATTTGACGATTGTTCTTGATGAGATGAAAATACCTGTAAAAGATGAAGTTCATGGCATTTGTGATCTGCTTGGATTTGATCCACTTTATCTAGCAAATGAAGGAAAGGCGATCATCATTGTTAATAAAAATGAGGCAGAGCACATCCTCTCGATTTTGAAAGAATTTCCTGAAGGTAAGGAAGCTAAAGTAATTGGAAGCGTAACAAGTAAGAGCAAAGGTAATCTGTTGCTGCAAACGCCGCTCGGTTCAAAGCGTTTATTATCGCGTTTATCAGGAACCATGCTGCCGCGTATTTGTTAACTACCCTCAGATTGAAGCGATAGATTTAATAATAATAGAGCTAGCCTATAGGTGAATTCATATTACCTATAGGCTAGCTCTATTTATTATAAAAAAGAATGTTTTCTAATAGTAGTCCTCAGAGCTACAATATATAATAAGCTTATCGAAAAGGAATATGTTGAGTTCATTTGTTTTTGTGGCAATAATATGTCTATAATCAAGGTTGTGAGCTACATAAAGAAATTACGGCCAAGGGGATCGATTTAATGGAGACAAAAAAAGCATTACCTATTTTATTTTTGGTTATGTTTCTCGTGATGGTAGGCTTTGGAATTATTATTCCTGTTATGCCTTTTTATGCGAAAGAAATTGGGGCCAATCCGACTGAGCTCGGCTTATTAATGGCGATTTATTCGTTGATGCAGTTTTTATTTGCCCCGATGTGGGGGAGAATTTCCGATCGAATTGGGCGTAAGCCTGTCATTATGATTGGGATTGGGGGATTAGCATTATCCTTCTTCTTAATGGGATTTTCTAATGAGCTTTGGATGCTGTTTATCGCAAGAGTTGTGGGTGGCTTCTTTTCTGCAGCCAATATGCCAACGATTATGGCCTATGTTGCCGATATTACGACACCGGAGAATCGTGCGAAGGGGATGGGAATTGTTGGAGCCGCAACCGGAATGGGCTTTATTTTTGGGCCAGCGATTGGTGGGATATTTTCAAAAACGAGCTTAACGATGCCTTTTTATATTGCAGGAGCTTCAGCTACGATTACCTTCATTCTTGTCTTGCTCATTTTAAAAGAATCGTTAACGCTTGAGAATAGAAAGGCCCATGATGGAAATAAGGATTCAATGTGGAAAGCATTTTCGGGGTCAATTGCAATACTATTCTCTCTACAGTTGTTTATTGCTTTATCATTAGCTGGCTTAGAAGCAACATTTGCTTACTTTGCTGCGAAAAAAGCAGGGTTAGGCACCGTTCAATTAGGCTATGTCTTTATGATTATGGGCTTAGCAAGTGCAATCGTTCAAGGTGGATTAATCGGAAAATTGACGATGAAGTTTGGGGAAGGGAAGGTTATTCAAGGAGGAATTGTTGTTTCTGCCATTGGTTTCGGTCTGATTTTATTTGCCGATAGTTTTATTACTTCCGCTATATATTTAACAATTTTCGGAGTCGGAAATGGTGTTATTCGTCCAAGTGTTTCTTCACTTATTACAAAAACTTCAGCAAGCGGTCATGGCAGCTCAACGGGTTTACTTTCTTCTATGGATTCGCTTGGGAGAATTATTGGTCCGCCATTAGGTGGATGGCTGTTCTCCTTGCAGGCGGGGCTTCCATATATATCAGGCATCATTTTATCTTTTGTAGCATTTGTGCTGTATAGAATTTATTTAGGGAAATCAAGGAAGCTAGAAATTTTAAGTGGGGGATTAAACAGCCAATAAATCCTTGTCGATGTCAGTTAAGCGAAAGTCATTCGACAAGGAAAATTTCAACAGTGGCGAATAGTACAACCAAAGTAGGATTCTCGGGAAGATGTTGCATTTGGTCCGTGATAGAGAGCAGCTTAGCTTTTATCATGAGCTAAATGCTTTTTTTATGAAAAAAATTAATGCTGACTGATTATTCAGTTACATATTTTTGGGAATTACAATTGAATTGACAATTATCTTTGGTATACTACTTGATATGTGACTTTTGTCATAAAAAGATAACTAAGGGGGATATGTGAGTTGCTGCTAAGTATTTAAATGGGGAATGGGGATTGTAAAAAATGGCAGATTGGGGTTATGAACTTGATGAGACAATTTAGAGCGAAGAAGAAGCAAGATTCGTTACTAACGAAGTCATCACAATTCAAAAACGAGGTTTTTATAAATATTAAACAAACAGGCGATATTTTTAAACAGATAGAAATGATCAGCCTCACAATTGATGATTTATGCATCATTCGAAGTTTTCAGCCCATCATTGAACAAAATTTAACGGGGATAGTTGATCAGTTTTATCAAAATTTAGCAAAAGAAAAATCTTTAATGGGGATTATTAATCACCATAGTACAGTTGAAAGACTAAAGAAGACACTACATACACATCTATTTGAAATGTTTAGTGGTGAGATAAGTGAGTCATTTATAAACAGGCGATATGCCATTGCACATGTTCATGTAAAGATTGGATTAGATCCAAAGTGGTATATGTGTGCTTTTCAAGATTTATTGCAGTCTGTCTTTAAAATTGTTGAACTGCATGTTAATGATTTAAATGAGTATAAGCAAGCTGTTCTAGCGATTACAAAAATAGTCAGTCTTGAGCAGCAAATTGTTTTAGAATCCTACGAAATAGAAAATGAACGAATTCGTGCAGAGGCAGAAGAAACAAAAAATAAAATAATGCTTAAAGTAAATCAAAACGCATCAGAACTGGCGGCAGTTAGTGAAGAGACAAGCACCGCTATTCAGCAAATGATTGAGAAATCAAATCAAATAAGGGAAGTTACTCAAGTTGGTTCTAAAGCAGCTAAACGAACCGAGGAAAAATCAACAGAAGGTATCGAGCGCATAAAAAGGCTTGAATATATTATGATGGAAACAGAGCGTAGGATGTTGAGGATCATTTCTGATATGAGTCAATTATCCGGCAACACGAAAAAAATTGAACAAATTGTCGTGCTCGTTACCTCTATTGCCGAGCAGACGAACTTGCTTGCATTGAATGCAGCAATTGAAGCAGCTCGTTCGGGAGAGCATGGAAAAGGTTTTGCGGTTGTAGCGGAGGAAGTGAGAAAGCTGGCAGTAGGTACGAAAAGCTCTGTTACGGAGGTTTCTCAGTTAATTGATGAGATTGCTTATACGGCAGCTAGAATGTCTTCTGCTATTAATGAAGTATCTGAAGGGGTAAAAACGGGTACAGTAGAGTCACAAACAACAAATGAGTTTTTCAATCAAATTCTTCAATCAATGGTTCAAGTAAAAAGACAAAATATTAAAATTGAAAACGAAATAGGCGATTTTAATCAAATTTTTAAAGAGATTAGCAAAGCGGCTGAACATGTAGCGATTTCATCTGACGAGTTAACGAATATGACGATGATTTTATCGTAGGTTAATGGGCAGTCCGACTAAGAGCGCCGCGTCCTTTCAAAAAATTCGTTTTAGTCATGATGTAGTATCCCCTAACTTGAGTTTCACTTTAGAAGACAAAGTAAATCCCGAATCGATTTTGACAAGATTCGGGATTTTATGTTTTGCCTTAATTTGTTGCAGCTTCAACTTTTGGTTGATTGTCCTCTTTAATAAACAGAACTGAAATTGTACCAATAACGAGAAGCCCTGCTGCGAAATAGAACCCAGCATTTAATGAACCTGTAATATCAGTAAGCCAACCTGTAATGTATGGAGCTAAGATCGATCCGCACATTCCGAAGAAGTTATACAAACCGAATGCCGTACCTAATGAATGCTTAGGAGCGTTATCGGCAATTACTGCAACAAGAACAGGGTTTGTACTAATTTTACCGAAAATTCCGTATGCAATTAATGAAGCATATAAAACCCACATACTATCAAATGCCACAATTGAAACAGTAGCAATAATGGAAAGTGGTAGCATAATTAATAGTACTGGACGACGTTTTCCCATTCTGTCTGCAACCCAACTAAAGAATATTGAGGCTGGAATAGCTGCCCATGGTACTAAAGAAGCAACAACTGCAACCTCTGTACCAGCGATTCCACGTGCATTTTCTAAATAATATGGAATCCAAGTAACAACAACGAAGAATGCATAAATAGCACAGAAAATAGTAATGTAAGCGAAAACTAAGTTTTTGGTGAATAGTTCACTCATCTTTAATTTTTGGCCGCCATTTTCAGCAGCTTTTTCTACTTGCGTTTTTGGCTTGTCTTTTATAACCCACCACATTGCTAAACCAATAAGAACAACTGGGATAGCAATAATGTAGAATGGTGCTCTCCAGCTCATTCCGAGCGTACCAACTGTGTAACTAGATATAAAGTAACCAACGGATAAACCTACTGCCATCCCACTGTTAATAATAGCACTACCTACTGTAATATGCTTTTTTGGAATTGCTTCAGATGAAATTCCGTACTGTGGTCCGTAATAGAATCCTTGGAATACACCGACTAATAGCCAAGCAATCATGAATAATCCAAATGATGGCATCAACCCTGTTACTGCAGCCATAATACCGAAAATAATAACACCTGGAACGAGTACCTTTTTCTTACCAATCTTATCTCCTAATATTCCAGAAGGTACGTTTAGACCTGCGTAACCAATGAAGAAGATACTACTGATTAAACCTAGCTGTCCTGCAGATAAACCAAATTCTTCTTGAATATTACCCATGACAGGGTTAAGAACTGAACGAGTTGCATAGATTGCAATCCAACCTAATAAGAATACGATGGTGATTTTGACCCAATAGGGAATTAACTCTTTTGGCTTTTCTTGTTCTGTATGATTAGCCATTTTTCTTCCTCCTAATGAAGTTTATTTTGTGTTGACTGTAAGTAAAAATGTTAATATTTCAACCTCGATTAAACTATAAGATAAAGAGCATTACAGTCGAATAAAATTGAAAGGGTTTACATTGCAAAAAGATTAAAATGCATAAGAAAAGTGGAAGCGCCTTGTGGAGCTAGACAATTTTCTAACTTCAAAAAGTTATATTTGCATATAAAAAGATCCCGTACCACTTATAAGCAGTACAGGAGAAACAATCTATTCTTTTGGAACGCTTTTCAGCATATAGCCAAGACCAGGATAAGTTACAATGTATTCTATTTTATTTTTTTGTAATGTTTCTTTAATTTTTCGACGGATTCGCGCAATGCCGACGCGTAAATATTCTACATCATCACGATATTGCGGTCCCCAAACTTCCGATAACAATGTCTCATGCTGTACGACTTTGTCTAAATTAAGTGCTAATATTTCCATGACAGCATATTCAGTTTGGGTGAGCTTAAATTCTTCATCATTAATCCAGCACCGCTTACTTCCTAGATCAACAGCAAGTTCACCCGTGCGAACAACAGATGAATGAGCGATTTGAGAATCAACTGAATTGGAAGGACTTCTTCGCAATACCGCATTTACCCGTGCAAAAAGCTCGTCTAATGAGAAGGGCTTTGTTAAATAATCATCGGCGCCAACATTTAGGCCGTGAACTTTATCCTTAGAGTTACTTCTTGCCGTAAGCATAATAACAGGTACATTGGAAAACTTGCGTAATTTCTCTAACACATAGAAACCATCCTGCCCTGGCATCATAATATCTAGTAAAATTAAATCAGGTGAGACAAGATCAATTTTTTCGAATAATTCTTCTCCAGAGCTCATCGTTGTTACATCATAGCCAACGGATTTTAAATTAGCAGAAACAAAGCGCAAAATTTTCGGTTCATCATCAACAATACAAATCCTTTGAACTTTCATTCTTACTCTCTCCCTTTTTTGATTGGAAAGTAGAGGATGAAGGTGCTTCCTTCTCCTAGTTTACTAATGACCTCTATTTTCCCGTCATGTGCTTCCATAATTCCAACACATATGGCAAGCCCTAGGCCTGTACCACCTGTTCTTCTTGTAGCCGTTATATCCACTTGGTAAAAACGGTTAAAGATTTTTTCAATATGATCTTGAGATATGCCAATCCCATTATCAGAAACAGAAATAGTTACATAATTTTGCTCTACCGATAAAATAACATCGATTTTCTTTTCTTTAGCATCATTATAGCGCAAAGCATTTGTAAATAAATTGATGAGTACTTGATGCACGCGTAATCGATCCGCATAGAAAATAAAGTCTTTATAAAGATGATTATGGAAGTGGAATTTAGTATTTTCTCTTAATGAAACAGGTATTTGCTCCATCGCGGTTTCAATGACATGATCAGCTCGAATCATTTCACGCTGAACGAACATCGCTCCTGATTCTATCTTAGAAATATCCATCCAATCATTAACTAAATGCAGGATTCTCTCAATATCCTCATGGATACCTTCTAACAGCTCCTGCTGAAATTCAGGCTCCCACTCTACTTCCTGACGCAGCAAAGTCTCAACACTGCCTTTAATATTTGTAATCGGTGTTTTAAATTCATGCGAAGTGAGTGAAATTAAATTGTTCTTTAATGTGTCAATTTCTTCTTCTTTCGTAATATCACGCAGTAATAAACCTTCACCAATTATGTGATCATCTAGGATGACGGAAAACTTATGAAGAATATAAAACTTTGGCTTCTTCGCCCTTTGTTTATATTCTAATTTAAGCTCGCCCTTTTCATTGGAGAAAAAGTCAGTTAATACTTCTTTATCAATATCAAATAACGAAATGAATTGTTTATATACACTATCAAGGCTTAGTAATTCATGCTCTGCTCCATTCGCAACAATATTAAGGAAAAACTCATTTACATATTCTACTTCCTTTTGGTTGTTTACAAGCATTAATCCTTCTGACATACTTTCTAAAACAGCTTCTAGTACGGCATGCTTATTGCGAATTTGTTCGAAGAAAAACTTATTTTGCAGCATAACAGCTAATGAGCTTGCGAAAGTATGAAGAAACTCTTGATCACTTTTCGAAACGGGTTGCTCACGTGTAAGATCAACAATTAAAAAGCCTTTATTATCTTTCTCAATTTGAATAGGCTCCATATACTGTTGGTCTCCTACCATATTTTCTCTAAGGTATCCTAATAGATTTTGATTTCTTTGGATCATTTTGTTTGTGACTCCTAAATCATTAAAGAAAATATGAATAGAAAAGTCCATTAAAGGTTCAATTTTACTTAAGCAATGCTGAATAAAATGGGCTAAGTCTTTGTCAGACGAAACGGAAGTGATTAATTTATTAACTGCTTTAAGTTCAAGGTTTTTATTTCTTAGTATCGCTGTTCTTTCCTGAACTCTGCCTTCAAGTTCTTTATTCAAATTAATTAACCCTTGTTTGTTTTCCTCTACTTCATCAATCATTCGATTAAAATAGTAAAACAAATCTTCCATTTCTTTTGGGCCTTGCCTTTTTTTTGTGAGCTTGTGCTTTTGTTTGATACCGCTTGTGTAATCTTTAATATAATCAAGTAAATGCCGCAATGTGATTTCAAGACGGTTTGTAAGGAAAAGGCTCGTTCCTACCATAACAAATGCGGTAACAAGAAGAAAGATTAAGATTGTATAAATGGCTTTTTTATAAGTGTTAGTGATCACATCCGCAGGCTTTGCGACCCAGACAGTCCAATCAAGAAGTTTGTCTCGCTCAAATGTGATGTACACTTCTTCTTTTGGATTTTCTAGTTTAAAATAACGGCTCCCACTTTCATTTTTTGTTTCTTCAATATATTTGACAATTTCTGATTGTGACAGGTTCACTATTTCTCTTTTTGTATCGACATATGGGTGTACAACTACATTTTTTTCTTGATCAATTAAAACAGCATATCCTTCATCTCCGAAATTTCGTTGTTTAATATGCTCTCCTAAAGCGTTTAAATCGAGGGCTCCAAGAACATAGCCGATTAATTCACCTTGGTCATCGAGAATAGGGGAAACGATCGCTACTAATAAAACATCTGTCCCACCTCTTCCATGGTAAACAGGTGAAATAACAGTAGCCTTTGTTTTCACTAATTCCTTGTAATAATAACGATCACTGAAATTAAGGTTTTCTCGTTTCACTCCATCTGTATATACCTCCGGATAGAAAACAATGGACTGGCCATTACTATCTCCAACATACATATTGACAAAACCAGGATAGTTTAATTTTATATCTTTAAGCTGAGCTTGAATGGCATAAAGATCGCGATTTTGAAATGATGTTTCTACACGCAATGCTACGGTTTGAATTACTTTTTTATGTTCAAAAATATAGTTGTCAATATAATCTGAAAGGTATTTCGTTGTTTGTGCTTGATATCTTTGGTTCTCATTAATTAATGAGGATAATTGATAAACTTGAAAAACTCCTAGAAAAGCGATTGAAATAAAAGTGATCGTCAAAAAGGAATAGATAAGTTCTTTTTTAAAGGAGCGTGACTTTTTCAATGTTTTTCTCCTGTCCGAATGCTTTAATATTTTAAAAATGGCATCTGTCCATGCTATAAAAAACGCTAGCATGAATAGATACCATTTAGATTATTTTGTTACATGTGTACCAGCTTTACCTTCCATTGCTAGGTCTGCCTGATCTAGTGAACAAATAATGGCTCTACCACCTTGCTCAGCAAATTTAATGGCGGCTTCAACCTTTGGTCCCATGCTGCCCGCAGAAAACTGACCTTCGCTTACATATTGCTTCGCCTCTTCTAGTGTAACATGTGCTAAGGCTTTTTGGTTTGGTTTTCCGTAATTTATATAAACATTTTGCACGTCTGTCAATACCATAAAGACATCAGCCTGAACTTCTTCAGCTAATCTAAAGCCGCTGCGATCCTTATCAATAACCGCTTCAATACCGGTGATTGTACCGTCCTCATTTTTAACGACTGGAATTCCACCACCGCCAGCAGCAATCACAATAACATTGTCATCAGTTAATTTCTTAATAATATCTGAACCGTGGATTGATTTTGGCATAGGAGAAGGCACTACACGCCTCCAGCCACGACCTGCATCTTCCATGACATCCCAATTTTTTTCTTTCTCTAATTGTTTTGCCTCTTCTTCAGTGAAGAAAACGCCAATTGGTTTATTTGGATCTTGGAAAGCAGGATCATCCTTTGATACTTCTGTTTGTGTGAGAATGCTGACAACTGTATTGTTTAAGCCTAGCTTCTGTAATTCGTTTTTTAACGTTTGATCCATCATATAGCCGATAAAGCCTTGTGATTCAGCACTGCATACATCTAAAGGAAATGGCGGAACAAATTCTTTCGCTTCTTCATTTTGTCGCAAAATGTTTCCGACTTGGGGACCATTTCCGTGTGTAATGATAACACTATGCCCGTTTTTTACGATGCGAGCAATAATCTCACTGCTCTTTCTTACATTTTCTAATTGATTCTCATACGTTGCTTCCTGCTTTGGTTGTAATATTGCATTTCCGCCTAAAGCGATAACGACCTTTTGTGTCATAAATGAAATCCTCCTCTAAGTTTATGTGATTATTGAATGATCGTGTTTATTAAGAGACTGATGCTTTCTAAGTGAAAGTAACCCGATCAACATTCCGAATAAAGTATCTACGCCAGAGCTATGCCCCATAGTGATTAATCTCTGCAAATGCTCCATTAGATATTCTTGCTGTTCGTTTTTATCTAAATTATTTATGATATTTGTAACAGATGAGCTGAACTCACCCTTTAATGCATAGAGTAAATACTCTCTTCCGATGTCAGTTGTAATAGATTCATGTTTAACTATTTTTTCTAATGTTTGAATAAAAGGAAGACTAAAGCTGTCCGTAAGCGAGTGAATGGCTAGTATACCGATGAGATGGTCATCACCTGATGGAGTTAAGCCTTTTCCCCTTCCTAAAAAATAGCGGACCACATGTTCAATTTCGCTTACATCGTCAGAATGAATTGCACTCATTAAGCGTTCAATTTCTTTCCCTATTCTACACTTTTTCTCACTTTTTGTTAAATAATGGAGTAGGAAATCACCAATATTTATGTCTAAGCCAGTATTTTCATGTACAAGGAGCGTGATTATGTTTTCTATATTTAAATCAGACATTTCCTGAGGCAATTTCCTTATTGTATTAGTATAAGGCGACCCATTATTAAAATGAATGTAAGCATTAGCCTCTTCTATATACAATTCTTTTGTTTCTTCCTTCCAAAAAATAGAGGAAGAAGTTGGAACGGTTGTTAAGAGCTCATGAACCTGCTCACCCATTAAATGAATCCCGAATGGCAAGCGACCATTTTTGGTTGTGCCAATAAAAAATAGGCGCTCTCCCATTCGGATGTTCATTCCATTCGTAAACACACTATGAATGCTTCCCATTTTATGATTGACAAGGAATAGAGGAATATTTTTTTCATATTCCTCTACAAAGAATGTTTTATATAAGGGCATCGGACTTTAAATGAGTCCTAGCTTTGTAGCATAGGCTTCGAGTGCTTTTTCGAAGCATTCCTTTGGTGCCCGCACTGTTCCAGCTCCAACTTGTCCAACCCCGGCCTTTTTATGAGCAATCCCAGTATTGATAACAGGTTCGATTCCTGTTTCTACTACTTTCCGTGCATCAATTCCGAGACAAGTACCTTGGAAGTCCCATGTAGGAATCGTGAAATTACTGTTTTGATCAATGCTGATTTCTGTCATTTCATTGCTTGTTGCAAGTGCGTCACTGAAGCCACCAGCACCAACGAAGCGTGTAACACCAGGTGCAGCGATCATAGCCATACCGCCAACCCCGAATGTTTCCGTAATGGCACTATCGCCAATGTCTGGGTTTGCATCATCTTGGGAATAGCCAGTAAAGAATAGCCCTTGTGGTGTATTAACTGGTGCAGTGAACCATTCATTACCCATTCCGCTAATTCGAATACCAAAGTCTTTCCCATTTCGGCACATTGCTGTTACAACAGTACCTTCTTCAATTTTTCTTGCACCGTCAAGGACAGCCTTGCTCGTTGCCATCGCAATGTTTAAGAAGAATTGGTCAGTATCAGCTAAGAACTTGATGACATCTCTGCGATCAGTATCATTCATTTTTAATTCAACGATGTATGGACTAATCTCTTTTAAGAAAATTAGTGATGCTGCAATATTACGTTGGTGAAATTCATCCCCCATTGTAATGGCTTTAGCCATCATTACATTAAGATTTAATCCGTTTTCTGTTTGTTTTAAAGCATTTGAAAGCGTAGGTCCTAAAACATTTTGCATCCATTTTAAGCGAGTGATTACTTCATCAGAATAGGCACCGAAACGGAGTACCTTTCCAATTCCTTCGTTCATAATGCAATATGCTTCATTTCCTTCTGAACGGTTTTCTACTACGAATACAGGCATATTTGCAGAAGTGATTCCACCCATTGGACCGACTGCATTTACATGGTGACAAGGGATGAATGTAATCTCACCGTTTTCTAGTGATTTTACTGCTTCCTCTTCCGTTTTAGCCCAGCCTTCAAATAAAGCTGCTCCGATACATGAGCCTTGCATAGGACCAGTCATTTCTTCCCACTTAATTGGTGGACCAGCATGAAGTAAAACTTTTCCTTCTGTTAATTCTTTGATTTTCTCTTTGGCAGGAACTACATCGACAAGGAATGGCATTGAACCCGAGATTTTTTCTATTACCGCTCTATTTGCTTCATCAATTGAATTGTATTGCATGTAAATCCTCCTCATATTGTATTGTTCAAAGGAATATGGAAACAAAAATTTGTCCCACTTGTATGTTATTCCTGCGGGACAAAGAATAAAGAACGAATTCCTTTGTCCGCAGGTGCTTTCGCTTTTATTTTAAAAGGCTTAAAATTTTTCTCATTTTTTCATTTCCGCCAGCAATCGGTCTCCAGTCAAATTGAACAGCACGACCGCCATAAGCGAGAATGGAATCTGTAAAGCTCTTTAAGCCGACATTAATAATGCTTGGCTTCTGAGTAACGAGTGCTTCCATTTCTTTTGAAACAGTTAGATCAAAAGTTTTTGACGGTTTCGTTCCTTCAACATGTGCTTTTTCGATATCGTTCACTTTAAGACCAACTAGAGCAAGAGCTGTGCGCACTGCTTCGTTATTGCTGTCCTTAACAATAATGCCAGCTTCTGCAAGTAACTTCCTCTGAGCTCGATAGTCTTGTGGGTCACTTTCTGTTCCACAAACGGAAGCGACGATTGGTAAATTGCGACCATGACTTTTTGCTTCTGCAACTGCTTTTTTAATAGATGGAAGAAGGGCAGTTGCCATATCATCATGTGATCCGTAGCCAAGAACGAAGTCTAGGATGATGACGGCTGTTTTCTCATCTACACCGGCTTCTTCAATAAACTTGGCTCTTGTTTCAGGGTCGATCATTGGGTGTGGTTTCCCTTGTGTATATTTGTCATCTCCTAAGTCAACGACAATATGACCATCTTTTTTAAATACATAGCCATCTTCATTCGTAATCTCTGTTCCAAGTCCTAATGCATCTGAAAGAAGTACAGCTGCCTCGGAAGCTAATGTTCCACCAGAGAATAATCCTTTAATTGTCTTTTGTTCAGGCTTTAATTCAATATGAGCCACGTCATATTGACCTGCGTTGTAGTCAGCTTGAATTTCTTTGCCACTTGCTAAGTCAACGGCAATCCGAGCTGTTTCTTCTAATGTATAGGCTTGGTAAACATTACCCTCATATTGTGTAGGTTTTTCACCAAGGAAAATAGCGACAACTGGTTTTGAAACGCTTTGAAGAAGATCAACAACTTCATCGCGAACTGCTTTTGCTGGTGGCTTAGAAATAACACAAATCACTTCAGTTTGCGCGTGATTTTCTAATGCACGAATGCCATCCATCATTGTAATCGCACCAACTGGTTCCTTAAGGTCGCGGCCACCTGTACCAATTGCATGGCTCACACCTTCGCCCAATCGATCGATGATCGTGGACACTTCTTGAATACCTGTACCTGAAGCACCAATGATTCCGATACGACCTTTTCTAATAACATTAGCGAAGGCAATTGGAATTCCGTCTAATATTCCTGTACCGCAGTCAGGACCCATAACAAGTAAGCCTTTTTCCTGAGCTTTTTTCTTTAAACGTACTTCATCTTCCATCGGCATGTTATCACTGAAAATAAACGTATGAAGACCTAGGTCCAACGCTTTCTCTGCTTCTTCAGCGGCATATTGTCCAGGC
>JAEWDX010000246.1 GCA_023389895.1 Bacillota bacterium | reverse complement strand
TTCTGCTCTTGGCGGTCTTGTTGCTTCTTACTCTTTCCAGCTTATTTTTATAGCGAATACGCTTATGTTTATCATCTTTTTACTAATTGCATTTTTCGGATACAGGGGTATCAATACGATATCAAGTTCGCAATCTTCTATTCTTCCAAAGAAGCCTGCTGTCAAAAATCATACAATGCTTTATGCTTTATTAATCCTTTGTACTGGCTATTTATTGTGCTGGGTCGGCTATGTTCAATGGCAGACGACCATCGCGGCCTTTACACAGGAGCTTAATATCTCATTGAAGCAATACAGTTTACTTTGGACTGTTAATGGTGCATTGATTGTTCTTGGGCAACCGCTCGTAAGGACGATTGTGAAGAGAATTAAATCATTGAAAACGCAAATTAATGTCGGGATTATTATTTTAATCATCTCCTTTTTCGTTGCGGCTACTGCCCAGCAATTTACAGCTTTTCTAACTGCAATGGTAATCTTAACAATTGGTGAAATGCTTGTTTGGCCTGCTGTCCCGACAATTGCGAATGCTCTTGCTCCAAAAGGTAGAGAGGGATTTTATCAAGGCATTGTGAACAGCACGGCAACTGGCGGACGGATGATCGGTCCATTGCTTGGCGGCATTCTTGTTGATATATACGGAATCCCAATGATGTTTATAGTTATTATCGGTCTTTTGGTACTCTCTATATTTACAACGATTGTTTATGATAGGAAGATAAAACAGTCGAAAAATCTTGCACATGCTTTTTAAAAACCTGCTAAAGTAGAAAGAGGTAACGAGAAGAGCAGGAATGGAAGCTTGTGTACTTATTTTTATTAATCTATTAAATGAAAAAATGGACAGTCTCATAACATGAGAGCTGTCCATTAATAGTACTATTTCTCGAAATTAAATGTTTCTATCTCATGGTTTTCATTAAAGAAAAAGCTTCCGTCTTTTAAGTCTTCAATTTTCCATTCATTTGATGTTTCATCATAATAAAGGGTCATATAATAGGTAGTTAAGGCATAATCTCCGTCCCTTAATAGACAATAGTTATGTAGTTGTGGTTCGAGAAGTGTGTATTCGGCTTCCACTTTCAATTCATAACGATTTTTTTCCTCCTTATATACAGGGGTTTTTAATGAATCAACTTCATAACGAGCCTTTGTGAAGGTAGCGATATATTTTTCCGACATTCCTTGGAGCTTGATTGCTTCACGTTTAACTTTTTCTTTATATTTTTCAGGAACGAGCGTCATTTTCGAAGTGTCTGCAGTCTGCAAGGCCTCTGTATGCTGCTTCCAGTTCTCATTTAACATATCCATCAGCTCTTTACGCTTTTCAGAGGGGATAACAACAAATTGATCCAAATTCAAAGATTTATCTTCCACAACATATTCATCTGAAGTTGCAATTCCCCAAGGAAATTCTTTTTCTAATTTAAACGTGACACTGCCATCTAATGGGAGCATTCCGATCTCCTCACGTGTATTTCCAAGTATTACATCTGTTTTATCTCCATTGATGTAGAGTCTTGTATCATTATAAAATGTGGTTGCATTTACTACACTCGCGTGAATGTCAAAAGTTTCGTAGATTTCATTAGAATCTACTTCATATAAAACAATCTCTTTACTTTCCTCGGCATCAATATATTTTCCTGGCAGTATAACCTTAAGTTCATGTGTTCCGATCGATAAGGGTCCATATGAACGCTCCTTATCTTCTTTCGTGTTTGCCTCCACTTCATTTCCATCAATAAAAATCCGTGCATTGTCTTTATTTACTCTAATAATGATTTCAACAGGAGCCATTGCTAAAGAGTAGTTACGGAAAAATAACCATTTCTTACCTGTTTGTTTTAAAGATATTGCTGTAAAAGGCTCATCATTAAAGAGATAACTCGGTTTTTCCTCGAAAAATTGTGCTGCTTCTGTATCTAGTCTTTTGAACAATTGCTCTTTATCATTTTGATGTTCATGTAAATACGCTATTAGTAGGTGTGCATCCGTTTTCTTAAACGCCCAATCGGATGTAGTTGATTGTATAAGTGAAGAGATCTTATTGACGTCCTTTTTATTAACCGCTTCCTTAAAGGCCTCTACTGTCTTTTCGGGAGAGAAGGATTTTGATCCAACTATGTATAGAACCACAAATATTAAAACTAATGCAGCAATTGAACATAAAATGGCTACTAATTTTTTGGATAAGTGTGGTTTCTGACGTGTTTCAGATTGGATTTCTCCTGCAGGTGCACCACATTTGGAACAAAATCCAGCCCCTACTCGAAAAAGAGTGTTACATTTTTCACAATTCATCGAAAATCCTCCTGTTTTTTGAAATTTTTATAAATATTAATGTGCATAAAAGAGAAACTAAATTAACTCAAAAATCAACAACATTATTTAATAGACATAGAGGACGAAAAATTCTAAAAATTGTAGTCAACCACAAATATTAATTAATTATACTATAAATGGATTATAAATGTAATAGAACAAAATAATGGTAATTATTATCTGGTGATATGTTATTATTTTACAAGGTAGTTTTTTACAGATGATCAATTAAATTAGGAGCACAACAAATAATACTAAATTTTTAATAAGAAAAATATTTATGAATTTTCTTTCCGATTTTATTAGATGTGTAGATACATCATATGCTCGTAGGAAGATATGGGATAAGAAAAGTAAGTGAATATGAAGAAAAAGTATTGTTAGCGACTATTGTAGAAGATTTCATGCGAAAGGTCATAAAAAGGAATTTTTATATATCAGTATAACATGGGTCTGAATACTTACGTTAACAAAGTGTGTATAGAAAAAACAACGAATAGAGAAAAATGGTAAATTAGTTCCAAAAATAATATAGTAGAAAAATGGTAATATGCGGAAAACACCTTGACAAATACCAATTATTTTGAAACCATTGAATAAAATGAATAAAATGTTTATTCGATATATTCTGAGTAGTATAAACGGTATGTATATATTATTAATCTGTATTTTCATCGCAGATTAAAAGGTAGTAAGCTCCCTAGGTCCCAACTTGAATCGTGTTGGGACTGGGCACTACTTCCAGAAGTTGAGGAAACCAAAAGTTCAAAGTGGCGATAAAGAAAACCCACTCTGATGGAAGTTTCACTTAATCTAGCAACGACAAATAAATCAAAAGTTGGTGATGTTTTTGAAAAAGCTACAACTTATTGTTTTAGATTCTGATTCTCTATTTCTGAAATCTTTTAATGAGTACATAATATCCTCGAATTTAAATTCAAAATTTGATATTAAGCTTTTTTCAAGTAGCGAGAGTATGAAACATTTCATAACATCTGAACAGTCCTATGACATTTTGTTAGTTCAACCAGGATTGTATAAAGATGAAATGTTTCAAAGTGAAAAAAGCATGGTCGTTTTTTTACAGGAAATTGAGGGGAAAACGGAGGAAGGCTTCTATGCGGTATTAAAATACCAGCCTTTAAATAAAATGTTGTCATCCATTCTCTCGATTTATTATGAAAATTATTCAAGCTTTTCGGGGCTAGCACGTAAAGGAATTAAGACAAAAGTGATTTCGATATTTTCACCTGTTGGTGGTACGGGAAAAACAACAGTTTCTGTCAATATGAGCAGACAATTGGCACTAAAGGGGTTTAAGGTTTTTTATTTAAATCTAGAATTATTAAATACGACGTCACTCTATTTTCGTTCGCAAGGAGATCCTCCTTCATTACAAATTCTCTATTATTTAAAGGCAAGACCTGATCAGCTGCTACGGAAAGTCGAGGCGTTGAAGAAATTTGATGATGCTTCGAAAGTAGACTATTTAGACATACCACCTTGTCCAGATGAAATGATGTCAATTACCAAAGAAGAGATTAAGACACTCATTCAAGCACTTATAGAAACGGGGCAATACGATTACATATTAATTGATCTTGATAGTTCTCTTCACGAGCGTAATGTAGCTGCATTTGAGGAAAGCAATCAAATCATTTGGCTGCTAAATAACGACCTCCAAAGCTTCCATAAAACGTCTGCAATGCTTGACAGACTGGATGATGTAATAGGTACTGAACATAATTTAGCAGAGAAGGTTATTTTTGTCATGAATCGTTTTATTGGCCAATTTCCTAGTGATTACCATAAGTATAATCTGCCGATCATGGGATATTTGCCAAACATCCTAGAGTGGTCACAAGTAGTTGATCCGCAGCAAGTATTCTACCATCCGCTATTTACCCAAGAGCTACTTGCGGTTACTGAAGATATCGTTGTGAGGAATCAGGTAGGTGTGACGATTGATTGAGGATAGGATTGTAAAGGATATTATTCAAAAGCTTCGCGAGACATTGGATCTAATGCACTCAATACCAAATGAAGAACTCTTAGAATACGTCGAAACAGCGGTGTTTGAAGCCGCACAAACGAATCGGATGAATTCGGAACAAATTAAATGGCTAGTTGAAAGAACCTTCCATGCCTTTCGAGGATACGATGTGCTTCAACCGTTAATTGACGATAAATCAATCACTGAAATTATGGTAAATAATCATCAGGAAATCTTTATTGAGCGTGATGGAGAAGTTTCTAAAGTCGATATTGAGTTTGAAAGTCAGCAGAAACTAGAAGACATTATCCAAGCAATCGTGTCAAAAGTCAATCGAGTAGTAAATGAATCATCGCCAATCGTTGATGCAAGATTACATGATGGCTCAAGGGTGAACGTTGTGTTGCCGCCACTTGCTTTAAAGGGACCAGTCATGACAATAAGAAAATTCCCAGAAAAGCCTCTAGCGATCGAAGATTTAATTTCTAAAAGAGCAATTACAGAAGAAGCTGCTTCGTTTCTACGAGATTTGGTTATTGCAAAATACAATATATTCATAGGCGGAGGAACGGGTTCAGGTAAAACTACTTTTTTAAATGTACTTTCAAATTTTATACCGACTCAAGAGCGTATTATCACAATTGAAGATTCAGCTGAACTTCAAATTAAGAATGTTCCAAATATCGTAAGCTTGGAAACTCGTAATGCAAACACAGAAGGTAAAGGCCAAATTACGATTCGTGATCTTATAAAAACTTCGCTTCGAATGCGGCCAAATCGGATTATTGTTGGAGAGGTTCGGGGAGGAGAGGCATTAGATATGCTTCAGGCCATGAATACAGGTCATGATGGGTCCCTTTCAACAGGACATGCCAATTCAACGAAAGATATGCTAAGCCGTTTGGAAACAATGGTTTTAAGTGGTGCAAGCTTGCCTATTCAGGTCATTCGACAGCAAATTAATTCAGCTGTTGATATCATGGTTCACTTATCTAGGCTAAGAGATAATTCCCGGAAAGTTGTCTCTATTTGTGAGTTAGTGGGGATAGCGGAAGGAGAAATACAACTTAACCAATTATACGAATTTGTAGAGGAAGGTGAGAGTCCTACAGGGGAGATTATTGGACATTTACTTCCTACAGAAAATAAGCTCAAATCTGTTTCAAAATTAAAACAGGCAGGAATTTATTCAGAAAGTAATTCAATCATGTGAAATCGTTTGAGAGAACAAAAAATGAATGGGTGATGAACGAATGAATCAAGATATGTGGATCCTCTTGCTACTCCCTGTAATATTTGGTGGTTATTTCTTCTTGAATCATCGCAAAAAGAAAAAGGATGGAGTAATAGAAGGAAAGAAAGCTGCTAATAAAAGTGTATTAGTACAAAAAGTGGTAGAAAGAAAAGAAGAAATTGCTAGGAATAGGATAAGAAAGGTAGAAGGGCATTTAATTGATTATTCTAAATATCATTTAAGCTTGAAAGAATATCTCTTTTATTTGATTACATCAATGGCTGTCTTGTTCTTTATAGGCTATTTATTTTACGAAAATATTATTATCGCACTCATAGTAACAGCATTTGGCTTTTTCTATCCGAGAATACAAAGAAAGAAATTGCTGGAAAAAAGGAAAGAAAAGCTGGCAGTACAATTTAAAGAAGCGATTTCTTCACTTTCATCCTCGTTAGCTGCAGGAAGATCGATTGAAAATAGCTTTATAGAAGTTGTAAATGATCTTAAATTTCTATATCCCGATCCAAATACACATATTATTCGAGAATTCGAGATCATTAATCGCCGTGTTGAAAACGGAGAGACGATTGAAAGAGCGATTCAAGACTTCGCTATTCGCTCTGACATAGAGGATATTATTAATTTTTCCGATATTTTCATGACATGTAAACGTACTGGTGGTAATTTAGTCGAAGTTATCCGGAGAACAGCAGACGTCATAAGTGAGAAAATTGACATTAAGCAAGAAGTCCAGGTTATGGTTGCGCAAAAAAAGTTTGAATCAAGAGTTCTTTCTGTAATGCCAATTGGTATGATTGCGTTGTTAAAGTATAGTTCAGGTGATTATTTGGCTCCTTTATATGAATGGGGAAGCGTAGGTCCGATCATCATGACATTTTGTTTGGCCTTGCTAATTTTGTCCTTTTGGCTAAGTCAACGAATTATGAATATTAAGGTGTGAGCGAAAATTGGTTGTTTACGGAGTGCTATTTTTTATTTGTATTCTCATATATTTTACTCTTTCTGTTGCTTCGCGAAATAAATATGAGGAGGTGATAAACGAATTTACCGGAAAGTATCCTTTGATGTTCATGGCACCA
>JAEWDX010000237.1 GCA_023389895.1 Bacillota bacterium | reverse complement strand
TGAAGAAAACCCCCACTGATTGAGTTTCACTTTATAGGGAAGAGACTGTCCGTTTATTCTATTGCTGAGTTGTCGCAATACGTTTTCGATCCTCTATTCAATATTACAAATATCAACTGGACAGTTTTCACAATCAATTTCTATTTTTAAGTAGGAGAGATCGTGAATCGTAATGACCCCTTTTTCAACGGAAATAATTCCACTTTTTCTTAGCTCACCTAACATTCTGTTGACAACTTCCCGAGATGTACCACAGAAATTAGCAAGCTCCTGGTTTGTTAAAGGAGTGGTAATCGTAATTCCTTTCTCTGATTCTTCCCCAAAACTATTGGATAATCTAATTAATGTAGAATATAGTGCTCCTCTTTTTCCGTGAAGAATGAGGTCACGAAATTTCGATTGGTTTTTCCGATACTGAAGATTAATATATTTCATTAATTCAAGTGATAGGGGATGATCGTATTTTAATTTCTCCTCTAATTCCTCTTGAAGAATAACAACGACCTCACCGCTTTCTACCACCTTTGCATTTAACATATACTTCGGAGAAAGACAGTAAAGTGCAAGCTCCCCCACCAAATCCCCTTTTGAACACATTCTTAATGTAAGTTCACGGCCATCAGGTACAATTTTGCTGAGCTGAATGATTCCACTGTTAATGATAAACAGCTCGTTTGCCTTCATTCCTTCTTGGAATAAATATGTACCCTTTTCAATTTTCCGGAGATGATTAGACGCTTGAAGTAAATTTTTTAGGTTTTCTGGAACTTCATTAATTGAGTGCATATAATTGACCACCTTATTGAGTTAGACATAGGTCTATCTACATGGCTTTTCTGATTAGTAATAAAGGATAGCGCTTTGAAGTTAGAGAGCGGTCTAGCTTCAGCGCTTTTCTGACTAAGTGTGAAAAATGTTACACCTTTAATTTACCATTGTTTACGTTATAAATTCAACTGTTTAGTACATTTATTACTAATGTTATATTGTTAAAGGTGGAAACATTATGATAAATCTTGCTTTCGTGCATCCAGTGTCAAAATGAGATTTTTGCGATTGCTGTGGAAATAAACGACTGATTTAATAAGCCCATTAAGAAAAAAATGATTGCTTTTCTTTGTTTACCTTTTTATAATAAGAGAAACACAAAACTTATAAATATAAATATAAATGATTAAATATGCAGTATGTTTAGAGAAGGGAGAAGCTATGAAGGTTTCAATCATTGGAACAACAGGATATGGGGGAGCAGAATTACTGCGAATTTTATACAATCATCCTCATTTTCACATTCAATCTATTCACTCAACGAAGGAAGATATTCCAATTTGGGCTGAATATCCCCATTTGTACAATATTTTTGAGAAAAAAATCGAAAAGATCAATGTAGAGCAAATTGCTAAGAAATCAGACCTTGTCTTTTTTGCCACCCCATCGGGAATTTCTGGGAAATTGGCAAGTGAATTTGTGGATAAGGATATTCGCATGATCGATCTTTCTGGTGATTTAAGATTGCCACCGGATATGTATAAACAATGGTATAAAAAAGTACCTGTCGAGAAAGATTTAAGTGAGCAAGCAGTTTACGGACTACCTGAATGGCATGCTGAAGCAATTGAAAAGGCAAAAATTATTGCCAACCCAGGCTGTTATCCGACCGCAACTTTATTAGGGTTAGCTCCTGTTGTAAAAGCAGGAATTATTGATGCCACAAGTGTTATTGTCGATGCGAAGTCAGGTGTGTCAGGTGCAGGCAGAACCCTTTCACGGAATACAAGCTTCTCAGAAATGAATGAAAATTTTTGCGTGTATAAATTGAATGAGCATCAACATACACCAGAGATTGAGCAACAGCTGACAAGGTGGAATCGTGACATCGGACCAATTACATTTACGACACAGCTATTACCGATTACAAGAGGGATACTTGTGACAAGCTATGTTCAGCTGCGAACAGAGTATCTGACAAAGCAAATGCTAGAATTATATCAAGAAGCATATCGTGATTGTCCATTTATTCGAATTAGGCAGGAAAACAGCTTTCCATCCGTGAAGGAGGTTGCAGGTTCTAATTATTGCGACATTGGCCTACATATTGATCCGCGGACAGGAAGGCTAACGATTATATCAGTGATTGATAATTTAATGAAGGGCGCAGCAGGTCAGGCTGTCCAAAATGCGAATATCATGTACGGCTTGGAAGAAAAGACGGGGCTTGATTTCATTCCGTTATATCCATAAGGGGGAAGAAAAAATGCAAGCATTATCAAAGGATTCTGCTGTTAATGAATTAGTAGAAGGAAGCGTTATTACACCAAAAGGATTTATGGCGGATGGAATCCATGCTGGTTTACGCTATCAAAAGAAGGATTTAGGTGTGATTTTAAGTGAAGTTCCTGCAAGTTGTGCAGCAGTCTATACGGTTAATCAATTCCAAGCTGCACCATTAAAAGTAACACAGGATAGCATTTTCAAAGAAGAAAAACTTCAAGCAATTATTGTAAATAGTGCATGTGCAAATGCTTGTACAGGGGAGCGAGGGCTAAGTGATGCATTTGAAATGAGAAAATGGACAGCGGAGAAATTTAATTTGTCTGAGCATTATGTTGGCGTTGCTTCAACTGGAGTCATTGGTGAATTTCTACCAATGGAAAAAATTTATGTAGGCATTCAGTCGCTTGATCCAAAAGCAAATAAGCAGCAAATAGAGGCATTTCAAACTTCGATATTGACAACCGATACAGTTATGAAAAATTGCTGTTATGCAGCTGAGATTGATGGGCAAATCGTCAATATGGGAGGAGCAGCGAAAGGTTCTGGGATGATTAATCCTAATATGGCAACGATGCTCGCTTTCATTACGACAGATGCTGCGATCGAGAGTGAATATTTGCAAGTTGCTTTAAAAGAAGTAACGGAAACAACGTTTAATCAAATAACCGTTGACGGAGATACATCAACGAATGATACTGTTGTCGTCCTCGCAAACGGGAAGAGCGGGAATCAACCACTTTCACCGCACCATCCACAATGGGAGATATTCATCGAATTGTTAACGAAGAGCTGTGAAAGCCTTGCAAAGCAAATCGCGAAGGATGGTGAAGGGGCAACGAAATTAATTGAGGTTGAAGTAAGTGGGGCAATGAACAATTTAGATGCGCGAATGGCAGCGAAGCAAATTGTCGGCTCTAATCTTGTGAAAACGGCTATTCATGGTGAGGATGCAAATTGGGGAAGAATTATTAGTGCAATCGGACAAAGTAATGCGATCATTAACCCATCATCCGTCGATATCGCAATCGGTCCAATACCAATGCTGAAAAAGAGTGAACCACAGCTTTTTTCCGAAGAAGAGGCATCACAGTATTTGAAAAGTAAAATGATTCATATTTTTGTAGATTTACATTTAGGTGATGGGAAGGCGAAGGCATGGGGCTGCGACTTATCTTATGATTATGTGAAAATAAATGCTAACTACCGTTCATAGAGGTGAAGTCAATTGAAAACAGTATTAATTAAATGCGGTGGAAGTGTCATTGAAGAATTGAGCTCAGCTTTTTTTAAAAGCCTTAAAGAATTGCAGCAAGAAGGCTATTATGTCTTAATCGTTCATGGAGGTGGAGCTGATATAAATCAAGCACTCGATTTGTATAAGATTCCACATGAATTTAAAAATGGTTTACGGAGAACAACGAAAGAGGCAATGGAAATTGTTGAGATGGTATTGTCTGGGAAGACGAATCGGAAGCTCGTTTCTTTATTAGATTCCTATCACTTCAAGGCAATTGGGATGAATGGCAGTGACGGACATTTTCTTGAAGCTGACTTTATCGATCAAGAAAATTTAGGTTATGTTGGTGAAGTTACCACAGTGAATCCTGAAGTAATTTCCATGCTTTTGCGAGAAAATTATCTTCCTGTCATCACCCCAATCGCAGTAACAGAACAAGGTGTGAAATTAAATATAAATGCGGATTTTGCGGCAGCGGCAGTCGCCAATGCGCTGAATGTCGATCATTGTCTTTTCGTAACGGATGTTGAAGGCATTATGCTGGACGGTAAATTAGCACAACAGTTAGGTACTGATGAAGTCGAAAAATATATTGAAAATGGAGAAATTACAGGTGGAATGATTCCGAAAGTAACATCTGCTGTTGCTGCCATCCAAAAAGGACTTCATAGTGTGAAAATTGTCTCTGGGAAAAAACAGTTTTTTTCACAAAATAATTGGTGCGGAACGGAAATTAAAGCAAATTTGGGGGTTTTAAGATGAGTTATTTATTTCCAACCTATTCACGATGGGAAGTCGAACCAGAATATGCGAAAGGTACACTCCTAATCGGAAAGGACGGTAAAGAATATTTGGACTTTACTTCGGGAATAGGTGTTTGTAATCTTGGTCATCGTCCTGAAAAAGTTCAAGAAGCAATCAATAGTCAACTTGAAAAGTTTTGGCATGTCTCTAATTTATTCGTCCAAAGTGAACAAGAGCGGGCCGCAAAACTTTTAGCAGAAGCTGCAAATCTGGATGTCGTCTTTTTTGCGAATAGCGGTGCTGAAGCAAATGAAGCAGCTATTAAGCTCGTTCGTAAAGCAACTGGCAGGAAAAAAATCATTACATTTGTCAATTCATTTCATGGCCGGACATTTGCGACAATGTCAGCAACAGGACAGGAGAAGATTAAAACAGGCTATGGACCGATGCTAGAGACATTCACCTATCTCCCATATAATGATATCGCTGCTTTAAAAAATGAAGTTGATTTCGAAACGGCTGCGATTATGCTAGAGGTTGTTCAAGGTGAAGGTGGAATCCATATTGGTGGGCAAGAATTTCTTATGGAGATTCAGCAATTATGTAAACAAAATGGTGCCTTGCTCATTATCGATGAAATTCAAACTGGGATCGGCCGCACAGGAAAACCTTTTGCATTCCAGCATTTCGGATTATCCCCGGATATGATTACAGCTGCAAAGGGCTTAGGAAACGGCTTGCCAATCGGAGCGGTAATTGGTAAAGCAGCTTTAAGGGATGTATTTAGTTCAGGCAGTCACGGTTCAACATTTGGCGGAAATCCACTTGCGATAGCAGCTGCAATTGCGACAATGGAGACGATTTTTCAAGAAGGATTTTTAAATAATGTGAAGGAAAAAAGTGATTATTTATATAAGCTACTTTTCGCCAAACTCCATTCGCATCCAGCAATTAAGGCGATCCGGCAGCTAGGGATGATGATTGGAATTGAAACAGATGTAGAGCTTTCAACAATCTTAAAAGAACTGCGGTCAGCTGGATTGCTGGTACTTCCTGCTGGGACGAATGTAATAAGGCTTCTCCCACCATTAACGGTCACAGAAGTGGAAATGGATAAAGCGATTGCTATTTTTGAGACCGTCTTAAAGGCCCAATCAACGACAGCCGTCTAGGCTGATTCTTTTTTAGAATAATGTATAAAAATTAGTTATTATTAATAATTATTCATATCAAAGCACCGGTAATGATTATTCCTTAGGAAATAGTAAATGTCCAAAATGAAGGTTAATAAAAATCTTATAACAAAAAATATTGGAGTGTGAATATAGATGGTTTCTTATCCCATAAAGGAAACTAAACTTAATCTTAAAGGCAAGGATTTTCTGACATTAGCTGATTTCTCTCCTGAAATCATAAAAGGATTATTATTTAAAGCTAAAAAAATGAAAAATGCAGTAAAGCTTGGGGAAAAGAGTGAGCTGTTAAAAGGAAAAATATTAGGAATGATTTTCGATAAATCATCGACAAGAACAAGGATAAGCTTCGAAGTAGGTATGCTTCAGTTAGGTGGTCAGGCATTATATTTAAATGGACAGGATCTTCAGCTTGGCAGAGGAGAAACGATCGCTGACACGGCGAGGGTTCTTTCAGGCTATTTAGATGCGATCATGATCCGTACCTTTTCTCATCAAAAGGTTGAAGAGCTTGCCCATTATGCAACCATTCCAGTTATTAATGGATTAACAGATCTTTATCATCCTTGTCAGGCACTTGCTGACCTTTTAACGATAATGGAAATAAAAGGGGAGCTTGCTGGACAAAAGTTTGTCTATGTGGGGGATGGAAATAATGTTGCTCATTCATTAATGATGGCAGCAGCAAAGCTAGGAATAGATTTAACAATCGCAACTCCTTCAGGCTATGAACCAGATGCTTCCATTTTAAAAAATGCTCAAATTTTCGCTGCTGAAAGTAATGCAAAAATTACGATTACAAATGATGCGAACAATGCAGTAAAGGGTGCGGATATCATTTATACAGATGTCTGGACAAGTATGGGACAAGAATCCGAAAATGAAAAAAGACTAAAAGATTTTCAATATTTCCAAGTAAATGATGCCCTAATGGAGAAGGCAAAGCATGATTTTCTATTTCTTCATTGCTTACCTGCACATAGAGGGGTGGAGGTTTCAGCAAGTGTCATTGATGGCGTGAATTCAGCTGTCTTTCAACAGGCAGAAAACAGACTTCATATACAAAAGGCATTGCTGTCAGAAATATTATAATCGATTGGATAAATATTCATTCATGTTGAAGTGCTACAATGGTCATAATAAGGGAAATTGGATTTGAGGAGGCTTTTCCATGGGACAAAATCGTCAATTTAAAGCAGGGCAAAAGGCACCTAATAATGGAATCTATATTGAAGTTGGAGAAACAGGAAGCAATGTGAATGATCCACAAATGTTAAAGCTAAGGGCTGGAGATACTTTTCCAGAGAACTCTAATCATAATCGTGTTTGGACATACAAACGAAAACCATAATGATATAAGAAAAGCGCAAGCGCCTTGTTTAGCAGCGCTGGAGCTAGAAAGAGTAAGGAAATGAAACGTATACGTTTTTTCCTTACTCTTTTTTTGGGGGAAAAACGATACATATGCTATAATAAAAGCAAAGGTCAGAAAAGGTCAAATGATAAAAGGAGGATGTTTAATGGATTTGAATAAAATGACAGAACGGCTACAAGATGCAATTATAAGTGCGCAAACAATAGCAACACAAAATCAGCACCAAGAAGTAGATGAAGTTCATTTATTTCTCTCACTAATAGAACAAGATGATAGCCTTGTTGCATCGATTTTAAAAAAAGTAAATCTTTCAGTCGATAAAATTCGAGACCGATTAAATGAAGCATTGAGGAAAAAGCCTCAAGTTTCAGGTAGTGGCATTGAGCAAGGAAAATTATATATTACATTCATCCTACAACGCATTTTAGCTGAAGCAGAATCAGTCATGAAAAAATATGAGGATGAGTATCTTTCTGTTGAGCATGTCCTTCTAGCGGCAGCTTCAATGAATCAATCTGAGCTTGCTCATATATTAAAAACAGAAGGCATCGATCGGAAAATCCTCGAACAAGCAATAAAAGATATAAGGGGGAATCAGAGAGTGACATCCCAAAATCCTGAAGCAACATATGATGTATTAAAGAAATACGGGAGAGATTTAGTGGCAGAAGTGAAAGCAGGAAAGATGGACCCTGTCATTGGGAGAGATAGTGAAATTAGAAATGTTATTCGCATTCTCTCTCGAAAAACAAAGAATAATCCAGTTTTAATTGGGGAGCCTGGTGTAGGGAAAACAGCGATTGTCGAAGGGCTTGCGCAAAGAATTGTTCGTAAGGACGTACCGGAAGGATTGAAGGATAAAATAATTTTTTCACTTGATATGAGTTCCCTGGTTGCAGGAGCAAAATTTAGAGGAGAATTTGAGGAAAGATTAAAGGCTGTTTTGAACGAAGTGAAAAAAAGTGAAGGAAGAATCCTTCTTTTCATTGATGAGATTCATACAATTGTTGGTGCAGGTAAAACAGAGGGAGCGATGGATGCCGGCAATATGCTAAAGCCGATGCTTGCACGTGGGGAATTACACTGTATTGGCGCGACAACACTTGATGAGCATCGGAAATATATTGAAAAAGATCCTGCATTAGAAAGAAGGTTTCAACAGGTTGTCGTTCAAGAACCAGATGTGGAAGATACAATTTCAATTTTAAGAGGGCTAAAGGAACGATATGAAATTCATCATGGGGTAAATATTCATGATCGTGCACTCGTTGCAGCTGTTACATTATCAGATCGCTATATATCCGATCGATTTTTACCAGATAAAGCGATTGATTTAGTAGATGAAGCATGTGCAATGATTCGTACAGAAATTGATTCGATGCCATCAGAATTAGATGAGGTAACAAGGCGGGTGATGCAGCTTGAAATTGAAGAAGCTGCTTTACGGAAAGAAAGTGATGAAGCAAGTAAAGTAAGATTAGAAAATTTACAAAAGGATTTGGCTGAGCAAAAGGAAAAAGCACATGAAATGAAAGCAAAATGGCAGCTAGAAAAAGAGGGCATTCAAAAGGTTCAGGAAAAGAGAGAGCAACTTGAGAAAATGCGACGGGAGCTTGAAAAAGCTGAAAATGAATATGATCTTAATAAAGCTGCCGAGCTGCGTCATGGAAAAATTCCTGTCCTCGAAAAAGAATTAAAGGCCATCGAGCTGGAAGTAAATAAAAATAGCAGTGACCGTTTATTAAAAGAAGAAGTGACAGAAGCAGAAATTGCAGACATTGTTGCAAGATGGACGGGCATTCCTGTTGCAAAGCTTGTAGAAGGAGAGCGTGAAAAGCTCCTTCGTCTTGAAAGTATATTAAAGGAACGGGTGATCGGACAGGATGAAGCCGTCCAGCTTGTTTCCGATGCAGTTCTTCGTGCTAGAGCAGGAATTAAAGATCCAAATCGTCCGATCGGCTCCTTCATTTTTCTTGGCCCGACAGGTGTTGGAAAAACAGAGCTTGCCAAAGCCCTTGCCCAAAGTTTGTTTGATAGTGAAGAATTAATGATTCGCATTGATATGTCAGAATATATGGAAAAGCATGCTGTATCGAGATTAATTGGCGCACCTCCAGGCTATGTTGGCTATGAAGAAGGAGGACAGCTAACAGAAGCAGTTAGAAGAAAACCGTATTCTGTTATTTTGCTTGATGAGATTGAAAAAGCACACCCAGAAGTATTTAATATTCTTTTGCAAATGCTTGATGATGGGAGAGTAACAGATTCTCAAGGTAGAAAAGTTGATTTTAAAAATACAGTTATTATTATGACCTCTAATATTGGATCTCAATTACTGCTTGAACGCATTAAAGAAGACGCTTATATAATAGAAGAAACTAGGAATAAAGTGCTTGCTCAATTAAGAGGACATTTTCGCCCAGAATTTTTAAATCGGGTAGATGAGATTATCTTGTTCGATCCATTATCACTGGAAGAAATTAAAGCAATTGTCGAAAAACTAATTAAAGAACTACAGAGTAGACTAGCGGATCAGCATATTGAACTACAGCTTGATGAAGCTGCATTAGAATTTATTGCAGAAAGTGGTTTTGATCCAGTTTATGGGGCACGTCCTTTAAAACGTTATATTCAAAGGAATATAGAAACGAAATTAGCTCGAAAAATCATTGCTGGTCAAATTAAAGATTTTAGTGTTGTCCATCTTACACTTAAAGATGGAGAAATTGAACTAAAAGTTGATTAAGTAAAAAGACCCGAGAATGTTATATTAACACTCTTGGGTCTTTCTTTCGTTTGGGCAAATTCTAAAAAGTGTTTTAGAAAGCCCCTTCTTTGAAGTTAGAGATTGTCCAACTTCGATGCAACGTAGTGCAATTAATTGTTCACCATTTTGCGATTAATGAATCGCTTCTTTTTCGGCTGGACCTTCTGGAATTAAAACGCCAAGCACGTAAATGAAAAGAGTAACAATTACAGCTAAGATGGAACCAGTTTTAAAATCAAAGGCTGTTGCAAGCATAGAAGATACAACATAAGTAGCCATTTGAATTAGAAGGAAAGTCCAGAAAAAAGTAAAAAGGTACTTCATCATTTTCACCTCTACATAATAAAATCCCTCATTATCTTACCACAATCGAAAGAATTAATAAACCTGTCGAGATCAGAAATATAATGAATCCTATCAGCATAAAAATACACTGAGAATGTTCAGGGGGGCAATAAAATGGACAAGGCGATTATTTTTGGTGTATTTGAATTTTTAGGTTTTCATTTTTGTACAAAATTGCTTGAGCAAGGGTATGAAGTAGAAGGAGTCCATTTTGCCGAGCTAGAAACGGATGAATTTATTGATGAAAAGCGGTTAGCAATAGGGAGAAATTCGAATTTTACTGAAATCGATAGTGCTAAATTTCAACCCAATTCTACATGGCCGGATGATCAATTAATCATCGTTGATTATTATGATTTTTATATGCGAAACGAAACAAGCCGTTTTGAAACATTTTCTCAACTCGATTTTTTTTTCGAACATAAGAAAAAATCAAAAGTGATGAACCTTCTTCCGATTCAATGGCTATTAGAGGAAGTAAGCTTATCTTTCCCTAATTGTATTCCAAGTTATCATATTTATTTCCCAACAATATATGGACCGTGGCAGCAGTCGACTTTTATCTTTCAGCAGGCACTTTTGAAAAAAATTCAAAAAAACGCCGAACTATTCTTACATGATCGTGAATGGACGCACGATGCAATTTATATAGATGATGCTGTTAATAGGTCGCTTGAAATTCTAAAGAAAAAAACAGCCTCCTATTTATTAAAAAGCGATCTAGATAATCATTGGCAAAAATGTGGAGATTACCTCTCCCTTCCTTTAAGTGAATTTGCTCTTCATCCTAAACAATTGCTTAATCAATCAGCTGAAATAAATGAAGTGATCGTAAGAAGTGAGACGCTTTTTTCCGAGGGGATTGAAAGACAAAAAAGGCATTTACATTTCCTTTCTTGAGGGTTATATTCCCATATATGGCAAAAAGCACTTTTCCTTTTTTTGCGGATAGGGGTAGAATGAGGAAAGATGGGCCATTTATCCCGCATTAACAGAATAAAAAGAAAGAGGGAAAATTTGATGTGGTTTAATCGAAGAGACGAAAAAAAGAAAATATATCCGCTGATAAAACGATGTGGATTTCTTCTTTTACTCCTTCTGTTATTAGTATCCTGTGGGCAATCAATGTCTGCCGGAAATTTGAAAAAAGCTGGATTATTAGTCCCTGATACAATAAATGATCAAGTGTGGGGAACAAAAGGCTATAAAGGAATGTTGAAAATTCAATCCCATTATAATGTTGAGGTTTATTATAAGGAGGGAATGGACACTCAACCAGTTGTTGAACGTGCTGTGAAAGAATTCGATCAAAAAGGTGTCAATATTATTTTCGGACATGGAAATGAATATGCGGAATATTTTAATGAATTATCCGAAAAATATCCACATATTCATTTTGTTAGCTTTAATGGCAATGCCGAAAATGTTAACACGACAAGTTTGAATTTTGAAGGATTTGCGATGGGCTTTTTCGGTGGAATGATGGCAGCACATATGTCAAAAACGGACACAATCGGAGTCATTGCAGCCTATGAATGGCAACCGGAAGTGAAAGGATTTTATGAAGGAGCAAAATATGAAAAGAAAAATATAAAGGTAGTCCTTGAATATGTTGGAGATTGGGATGACAATCAAAAGGCTATTACAAAACTAGAGCAACTTTTTATGAAAAAAGCGGATGTTATCTATCCAGCAGGTGATAGCTATAATGTCACCGTTATCGAGAAGGTGAAAGAAAAAGGTCATTACGCGATTGGCTATATTTCAGATCAGGCAGACCTCGGGGAATCTGTTGTTCTAACAAGTACGGTTCAGCATGTCGATGATTTATATGAATTAGTCGCGGAAAAATTTAATAATGGAGATTTACAAGCAGGCAATCTATCATTCGATTTCCAAGATGGGGTTATTTCTTTAGGGAAATTTAGCACAGATGTAGATAAGAAATACATTCATTATCTTAATAATGCAATTGAAAAGTATAAAAAGACAGGCAAATTACCAAATGAGTAATGGAAAAGTGAATCGATTGAAGGTATGCTAAATAAAATAGTATAAACAGCTAGGAAGGATTGAATCTTGTTTTTACTTGATTCAATCCTTTTAGCTTTGCATTGGGAAGTATTTTCTAATTCTCGAAGTTTTTTTACGTCGAAAAAAATTTACTTATGCGTTTTTTTTTGATAAAATTAGTACCAAGTCATAATATTTGATAGTAAAACATAAAGGAGACGGTTATATGAATGCGGGGATTATTGGCATTGGCAGGTGCTTACCAGAGAAGATTCTTACAAATAAAGACCTTGAAAAAATGATGGATACGTCTGATGAGTGGATTCGAACAAGAACAGGAATTGAGGAAAGAAGAATTGCTGATGATCATGTAGATACTTCAGATCTCGCTTACGAAGCTGCATTAAAAGCGATTGAAAATGCAAAAATTGCTCCAGAAGAAATTGGGATGATTCTCGTAGCAACCGTTACACCTGATCGACCTTTTCCATCTGTTGCCACAATTCTTCAGGAAAGACTAGGTGCATTTAATGCCGCAGCAATGGATGTAAGTGCAGCTTGTGCTGGTTTCATGTATGGTATAATAACAGCAAAACAGTTTATTGAGAGCGGCACTTATAAATACATTTTAGTAGTAGGTGTTGAGAAACTTTCGAAGGTTACGAATTGGAATGATCGAAATACGGCGGTCTTATTTGGGGATGGAGCTGGTGCAGTCATTATTGGTCAAGTTTCCGAAGGCAGGGGGATTCTCTCTTTTGAGCTTGGAGCAGATGGACGTGGTGGAAAGCACTTATACCAAGAAGATTATATTGTGATGAATGGGCGTGAAGTTTTTAAATTTGCTGTACGTCAAATGGGGGAAAGCTCTATTAATGTGTTAGAAAAAGCAGGCCTTTCAAAAGAGGATGTTGATTTTCTCGTCCCTCATCAGGCAAATATCCGGAT
>JAEWDX010000231.1 GCA_023389895.1 Bacillota bacterium | reverse complement strand
AGAAGAAAAGAGCTTATATAATACTGCAAAGGAACGGGCAGACATTCGGAAGAAAAGACGAAAAGCGAGTGAGAGCAGAGCCGAAAAATTTGGCTTATCTGATTTAAGATAAGTACTTCTGGCCATTTTGAAAAGTTACTTGATATCTGATGAAATCCGCTCGATATTATGAAATTACTCGATATCTATCTAACCTTTGCAATCTACTTAAAATCGACGAAAACTAGAACAAAATTCCATTAGAAAAGCTCGTGCCTGCTATCAATTGGGCACGAGCTTTTCTACATTTCTTTAAAACTTTATTTTAACCGTTACCGACTAGTTCCTCTACTTTCGGACGAAGTCGTTCCTTTCCTCTTCTCATTCTTGTTTTCACTGTTGAGAGGGGTATTTTTGTCTTATTGCTAATTTCTAATAATGTCCGGTGATGATAATAGAATAATATTAAAGGTTCGCGATATATTTTAGGCAGCTCCTTAAGAGTATCTACCATTTCCTCATTTGCACATTTATTGAGAAGACATTCGTCAGGCTGTGGAATTGGATTGGACTCTTCAACATATGTATATACCTTTTCTTCCCAAAATCGACTGGCGGACTTTTCTTTACGCCAATAATCCCGGCATTTATTGAGGGCAATTTTAAAAAGCCAATTTTTCACTTTCGCTTTTTCTTCAAAATACGGAAGCGCCAAATAAGCAGAAATCAATACTTCTTGATAAATATCCTCAGCTAGCTCTTTATGTCTAACTCGAGAATGGATATAATTAAACAGCGAATTGCCATACTCATTGATATATTCTTCAAAGCGCTGATCGATCGCTTGCGCTGATTGTAGCTTCTCAACAGATTGCATTTCTATTTTCTCCTTCAGTGTTTTTACAATTCGAAAATTAAATACGTCCTTACATCAATAGACGAAAAATAAGCAACATACCCCTACATACTTATAAAGAAATATTTTTACAAATTTATCTTAAGTTAATCGGCTAAAATCCCCACTGATTATTGAAACAAAGAAATGCCAACGATAAGCCCATTCCTTTAATTGAATCGATTAACAGGGGCAAGAAAAATACTGACATTGATTTTTTTGCAAATGGTTAAATAGTGAAGGAGGAATAAAACAACAGCCTCAACATTCATCCCAATAATAATCCCGTCCATTTGGAATAGCGGCATCGAGCCAAGCACATATATCACTGCAAATGATATCATTGTTGACCAAACAAAATGATAAAGTGCTTCCTTCATTAATCCTAATCCAATTAAATATGCTTGCATCGGGATAATAAAATAATGAAGCAGGAAAAACGGCCATAACATTTGCAAATAAATCGCCGCATCAATTGAATGAAAAAAGGTACTTGTCAATGACTCAGCAAATAAATAAAAAATCGCTACAGCTGGAAACCCATAAAGTATCGTAATAAAAAATACCTGCTGCAGGAGATTGCGAAGCTGCTCACTGTCATTGTCAGCAAAGGATTTTGATACGTTCGGGATCAGCATAATTAGAAAGGAATGAGCAATAAAAGCCGGAAAAAAACCAATTGTTAAGGCAATTCCTGCAAGCATCCCGAATTGCTCCGTTGCAATTACTCCACTCACCCCAGCATTTAAAAGTGCTGCTTTTATTAAAAACGGCTCCACTGCATGAGCTGATGCATGAAAAACCCTCATTGTCGTCGTTGGAATCGAGACTGCTAACAAGTTGTTTCGAATTAAATTTCCGCTCATCCGTTCACTTTGCTCTTTTTTCACTAGCTGATATTGAATGATAAACATATAGAGCAAATAGAGAAAAATGATCATTTCACTGCCAATAAGTGTACAAATTGCAATTAAAACCGAGGTTTCCATATCAAATTGAAAAAATTGATAAAGAAAGACTAATAATAAAAGCTGAAGCAATCTTCGCAAAAAATTATATATTGCAATTTTCCCCATTTGCTGCCTCCCCATAAAGAAACCTCTTATGATCGAGGAAAAGGAAGTAATCGGAATAAAAAGAATCACAACCCACCGTAAGTATGGATGATATCCCTCAAATATCGAGACAAAGGGAAGGATAAAAATCGCTAGTAATGTCAGGACAGATGTGAAAAGAACAGTCCATTTTATAACATACTTGAGCATGCTTTGATGATATTTTTTATCCTGTTCAGCGATAAATTTTGAAATCGCAACAGGTAGCTCGAAGCTAGCGAGTAGAACAATTAAGAAAATCGTTGGCAGGAGTGTCATATACAATCCTAGTCCACGCTCACCTAATTTCTGAGCCAGAATCATATTTACTAAAAACTCAATACACTCCCCAACAAAAGCAGCCAATGCTAGTATTAATGTTCCTTTAAAAAATTTATTCATCTTGTCTCCCCTTATCGATCTGCGTAATACGAACAAGCCATACAGCCAAATTCATATTTTCTATAAGATATGAGACAAGTTATCAGATTATTTTATTCCTAATAAAAATTTTACCTTGCGGAAGTTAAAACAAGGAGAAAACTAGTTTAAAATTCATTTAAACTACTTAGAAATGCGCTGTTTGAAGAAAAAACTTATTCTATGAGCTTATGGGGTGCCTGTTATTTTCGAATGAATATATCAGTCGAAGATCATTAATTAGTCTTATCCATTTGCATCCACTGTTATCAAGCGCTGGAGCGATTGGACTTTTCTACAAGCTATTCACGGACGGTGGCAATCACATTGTGTTTGAACGCATAAATAACTGCTTGTGTGCGATCCTGAACTTGTAGTTTACTAAGAATATTGCTCACATGTGTTTTTACCGTTTTCAAGGCGATGAATAATTCATCGGCCATTTCCTGATTTGTTTTCCCTTCTGTCATCAAAAGGAGGATTTCCATTTCTCTTCCTGTCAGTTCTTCGTGCGGAAGCTGCTCTTTTTTCTGTCTCATCTTCACCATCATTTTTCCAGTTACTTCAGGCTCAAGAACGGAGTTTCCTTTATAAGTGGAACGGATAGCATCTGCAATTTCACTTGCCTTCGATGTTTTCAGCATATAACTCGTTGCCCCAGCTTCAAGTGCAGGATACACTTTTTCATCATCTAAAAAGCTTGTTACGATAATGATTTTAGCTTCTGGCCATTTTTCGATAATATTCCTTGTCGCCTCAATCCCGTCCATTTCCTTCATGACTAGATCCATAAGAATAATATTTGGACGCAAGCTGAGGGCAAGCTCTATCGCCGTTCTTCCATTATCTGCTTCCCCAATTACTTCAATATCTGGCTGTGCCGATAAATAAGAAGAAACCCCAATCCTTACCATTTCATGATCATCAACAAATAACACTGTAATCACTTCATACACCCTCTCACTATTTGTCCAGCTGTGGAACCTTTACTTCGAGCCTTGTTCCACTATTTTCCAAACTAATAATTTTAATTGTTCCACCAATTTCCACTGCACGTTCGTACATATTCTGCAATCCGTACGAACCAGCCTTTGCTTCTTCAACATCAAAGCCAATTCCATCATCAGCTACTCGTAAAATAACAAATCCATCCCTTTGGATAAGCAGAACTTCAAGATTTGTTGATTTCGCATGTCGGAGAGTATTAGAAACAGCTTCCTGAAGGATGCGAAATAAATGATCCTCCATTCCTTTATCAAGCGGGAAATCTTCTACTTTCCATTTTAGCTGCATATTCACCTTTAAAGATAATTCCATTAATAGCTCTTCCATACCTTCTTGCAGCGTTTTTCCTTTTAATGCTGCTGGTCTTAAATGAAGTAAGAGGGCACGCATTTCTAATTGCGATTGATGGATGACTTCCTCAACCATTTTTAACTGTTTCGCCTCACGCTCATCTGTCGATTGTCTTGCTTCGTTAATCGCTGACATTAACATCGAAGCCGCAAATAGCTGTTGGCTAACGGAATCATGAAGCTCTCTTGCTAATCTATTTCTTTCTTGCGAAATGATTTCCTGTATGCGTGTTTCAACATCTTCAACTTTCTCTGTCGCTAATTTTTGGGAAAGCTTTGCTTGTTCGGCAATTTGCTTTTGAATCTTTCCAACACGATTAGCGATTGCTTGAATGTCTGTCCCAACATTCACCCCATTTAATTCAACTTGACGGCCCTCCTCGATTTCGTGGAGCCAGCTTTCAACCGAATGTAATTGCTTTCGCCAATAAAGACCTAATATGAGACCTAAGATAATTCCAATAACAATGCTAATACTTGGTGCGAAAAGAAGAAATGGAATATCCATCACTTCCGCTTCCCATAATTCCTTCCAATTAAAGATGGGAAAGCCAATTAATAATGTACAGAATAAAATCGTAAAAATAATAATTGCTGCACTCGCTCCCCAAAGGACTTGCCGCTGAACTGTATTCATACGCGCTTCACCTCTAAATCACCAATGAATAAAGAAGTAAAGATTTTTATCCGTTGGTCAGCATGGTCAAATCCGGGAGTTTGAACTTGAACAGATTGATTAAACAGCTTTGTTTCTGCGAATTCCAAAATTTCACTTGACCCGACAATGACTGAATGATTCACACTAATTTCGATATCATACGGAACGAGAATACGAATGTTACCGATAACATTGCGGATAAACATAACCGTTTCTCCTCTTGGCAACACAGTATAGCTTAAATCAATAATGGTATCGCCAATTCCCGCCTGAATATTAATGTCTCGCCATTCATATCCATGCTCAGGCGTTTTTTGCTGTCCAAATAATTGATTAGCAAATAATGTTTCCTTTCTCAAAATCGGTTCTTTGTCAAAATTTAGACCCGCTTCTGCTTTAATTTCAGGTTGCATATGTGCGGGCTTGCGCTTTGATTGAGCAAATTGAATAATAAGGTGGACTAAAATTGCGAGCAGGAAAAATCTAATTGTTATCATATTAAAAATACTAATAATCAAGAAAACAATCCCTGACCAAAATAGCAGTTTACCTATTGTACGAGGCATCCACTTTTTCCCGAAATAGATCATGCCGATATTTACAAGAAAGGAGAAAATCAATCCCCTGTTAAAAAAAGTAAATTCTAAAAAGAGGATAATAATCCCGATCAGAAAAATCCAACTTATATATTCGCTTTTCACTTTATTTAACATTGGAAATCTCCCCCCTTTATGCATATAAGTAATGTGGTGTTAGTTTAAGTTTGGGATAAAAAATCTTAAAAAGGCGTAACGATTCATATACGCCTCTCTTAAAGATAGTACGAGTTTAATGTCTAGCAATGCTAGGTTAGCAGCTTAAACATATACTTTCATTATCCAGTGGCGTCTTACGCCCTTTTATAGAATATCATGTTTCTCCTACTAAATAGTATGAGTTTCTTCCTTTTTCATTTCTTTTTCTAATTGTGCGATACGTGCATCAATCGTATTTCGATTGTATGATGTAGTTACTTGCTGTTCAAGACGATCTAAGTACATTTCGATTTCTTGAAAACGGGCATATGATTTACTTGAAAACTTATCCTTATCAAGTACTTTATTCATTTTGTTTTGCGCTCTTGTCACATTTTCACGGCCCATTAATTCCAATCTGCGGATATGCATATCCTTTAGCATATGCTTCATTTCCTCGTATTTTCTTTCTAGCTCTGCTAATTGCTCAGCAGCATGATTTAATGTTTCCTTTAAACGAGCAGCTCTTTCTTCATAATGGGCATACTCATCGGAAGCAAATATTGTTAATTCGGTTTCGCCAGCCTGAGCCGCAATTTCCGCTTGTCGTTTCCTTTTGTCTGCTAATTCCTGAGCCTGTGTGTATTCACGAGTGAATTCTTCTTTTAATAAATACTGGCGCTCTACAAGCTTGCGAACCTTCTCTGTCTCGATTTCGCATTCACGTAAATATTGATTCAATAAACTAATTGGATTTTTGTTATCCTTTTTATCTAATACTTCATTGATATCAGCTAATACTGTGTTTTTAATACGGTTAAATAAGTTTGTCATCTTTTATCTCTCCTTATTTTTTCAACTATTTCGACAGCATCTTATCTTAGTCATTCAAGCTTACATTTATATTTAGTTGCGATTTAATTCCGACCATTGCTTTTCAAAATTGATAAAGGGGTCATTTTCTTCGACCTTAACTTCGACTACTTTTGCTGCATTCCATTTTTTATATACAAGGTAAAGAATAAACACTGCGACTAAACCAAGGATGGCAGGAGCATTCGATACAGCTGCTGAGAGAATAACTAACCCAAGAATTCCCCAGCCAATCTTTCCACCAGTTGAACCTGCTTTTAAAAACTGTTTAAACACTAGGTATAGAAGTAAAATGCTAATTCCCAAACCAATCATTGGTCCTAAATTCGCAAGTAGAACTAATGCTGCAATACCTCCTATTAAAAACAAACCGAATTTTTTCATCTTAACTTCCTCCTTTCTTGATTTCATCTTATCTAAATTTCAAAAAAACTATAACGAGCTTGAGCTTTATTTTCTTCTAAGACTTGAGACGGAGCATCATTAGGATAAAGAAGACTTCCATCAGTGGGGGCTTTTCGACGCACAGGACGTGCTAGTGCAAACGTTGCGACAGGACAAGGAAA
>JAEWDX010000182.1 GCA_023389895.1 Bacillota bacterium | reverse complement strand
CTGACGCTTTATCTTAGCGTTGATCATAATATTGTGTCTTATGGGCAAACATTTCTTGAAGATGTTGAGAAACTTTCTGAAGAAGATAAGATTATTCAGCCATTGAAGGCGATTGAAATGCTGTATGAGAAAGGTTCATTAAGACCAAAGAGTAAAATTACGAAAGTCGAGCTTGGTTATTTTACGTTTGTGAATACGAGCACAGCTCAAGTATTGACGCCGGCTTGGCGCTTTGTGATTAATGATGATGAAAATATATTTGTTCATGCTTTTGAGGGACAAATCATTCAATTAACCGAAGAGAAAAAGATAGTGGAGTGAGAGAATATGTCTTTCCAATTTAGTGTTCTCGCGAGTGGGAGCACAGGGAATGCGATCTTTGTCGAGACGGGTGACCATTCCTTTTTAGTTGATGCGGGGTTGAGCGGGAAGCAGATGGAAGCCTTGTTTCAAAAGATTGATCGGGATATGGGGAATTTGTCTGGAATATTAGTTACACATGAGCATAGCGATCATATAAAAGGGATCGGGGTGCTTGCTCGTAAATATAAATTACCTGTATATGCAAATGAGAAAACATGGCATGCAATGGATGGCTTAATTGGACAAGTACCTGTTGAGCAAAAGTTTACGTTCGATATGGAAACAGTTAAAGCATTTGGTTCATTACAGATTGAATCGTTCGGCGTTTCCCATGATGCAGCTGAGCCGATGTTTTATTGCTTCCATCAGCATGATAAGAAGCTAGTCATAATTACAGATACAGGCTATGTGAGCGATCGGATGAAGGGGCTCATTTCAAATGCTGATGCCTATGTATTTGAAAGCAATCATGATGTGCAAATGCTCCGTATGGGACGTTATCCATGGAGCATCAAGCGCCGCATATTAAGCGATGTCGGTCATGTTTCAAATGAGGATGCCGCGATTGCAATGAGCGAAGTAGCTGGTGACCGAACAAAGCGAATTTATCTAGCTCATTTAAGCTTAGATAATAACATTAAAGAGCTTGCAAGAATGTCCGTTGCACAAACTCTTGAGACGAGAGGCATTATTGTTGGGGAACAATTCGACCTCTATGATACTGATCCGAAAGTGCCGACGTCATTAACGGCTATTTAAATTACGCTAGAAAAGTGAGAAACGCTTCAGTCATGTCGTGTCACACCTATCATTATCGTCACAACAAAGTTAGAGCGATTATAGTACATAGGGTTGCTCCAGAATGTGGGGGTAGCCTTATTTTTTATGCTTAAATTTATGAACAAAGTCGTAAGATTGCGATTTAAAGTACTTTTTCAATGGATTATCAAAAATACACGAGTATAATATTGGATAAGAAGGAAGAATAATTATAAAGACTAACTTTCGAAGAAAATCTAGCATAAATGTACGAAGGCAAAAATGCTTGAAATTAGGGAAAGGATTGGTATTGCGTGGGTTACTATGATCAAGATTATCAGAATCGGTATCAACAAAAAAAGGGAAGCAAGTTTGGCTACTTTTTTGCAAGCTTTGTTGGTGCGATTTTGGGTGCAGTTCTTGTGATAGCTGCTATTCCTAAATTATCCAACATGGATATTCTGCCATACTCGATTCAACCGGATCAGCAAGTACAAGAAAGTGTAAATACGAATACAGATAATACTCTTCCGACACAAACTGTATCTGTAAATGTCGTATCAGATGTAACAAAGGCGGTTGATAAAGCTGGTGATGCTGTCGTCGGAGTTTCGAACATCCAGTCTGTCAGTTTTTGGGGGGCAAGAGAAAGCATAGATGAGCCAGCTGGAACTGGTTCGGGAGTTATTTATAAAAAAGTAGGAAATAAAGCGTATGTCGTTACAAATCATCACGTCATTGAGGGGGCAAGCAAGTATGAGGTTACATTGGCAGATGGAACAAAGGTCCCTGCTGAATTAAGAGGCAGTGACATATGGACAGACCTTGCCGTTCTAGAAATTGACGCAACAGATGTGAAAAAGATTGCGGAATTCGGCAACTCTGATACATTGAAAACAGGCGAGCCTGTTATCGCAATTGGCAATCCACTAGGTCCTACGTTCTCAGGCTCCGTGACACAAGGAATTATCTCAGGATTAGAGCGTACCATTCCAGTAGACATTAATAATGATGGAGTTGTCGATTGGAATGCAGAGGTTTTACAAACAGATGCAGCAATCAACCCTGGTAACAGTGGTGGAGCTTTAATCAATATTAAAGGTCAGGTTATTGGCATCAATTCAATGAAAATTGCGCAAAGTGCAGTTGAAGGAATTGGCCTGGCGATTCCGATTAATTCTGCAGAACCAATTATTAATGATCTAGAGCAGTTCGGTGAAGTGAAAAGACCATATATGGGTGTTGATTTAATATCTGTGAATGAGGTTTCAAAATACCATCAGCAAGAAACATTAAAGCTTCCAGCTAAGATCAATGATGGAGTTGCTTTAAGACAAGTAAGGCCTAACTCACCAGCAGCTCAAGCTGGACTTAAAGAGCTTGATGTTATTGTTGAAATGGACGGGGAAAAGATCAGTGATGTTATTGATCTCAGAAGGCATCTATATATTCAAAAGAAAATCGGTGATCAATTGACGGTTAAATATTACCGTGACGGCAAGCTTCAGGAAACGACTTTGACGTTGAGTGGGGAGACGTTCTAAGCGTGGCTCGTTCGAGTAAAGGCAAGGTTTTGCTGCTGAGTAATAATGGATTATCTAATTTAAGAGCTATGAAAACAGGAAAGCACTCGATGAATGCTTTCCTGTTTTTTTATCAAATTAATGGACTATTGGCTGGATTTAGAGTATTAATATTCGTTGTAGTTGTGCAAGTATCATGGCCGAAACTTTCGTTATTATGAAGAAATGCCAGCATAAAACTTCTGGTTTGTAAGAACTACGTTAGCTTATTGTGGGAGCTATGTTTTTGGTGGTCATATACACATGTTAGTAATTCTTATGATAAGATAAATTGTGGACAAATAGAAAAGGAATCTAAGTATCCACAATGTGTATAAGAGTTGTGGATTGCAATAATGAAAGGATTGGATAAAATGATTTATGCATGTGAAGAGCATATTGATATTGCAATTGATACAATCGTTGATGACTACGAAACATTTCCGCAATTAACAAAAGTAGCTGAGGAAGAAAAGTTATCAACAACCTGTGAATTTTGTCAAAATCAAGCGATATATATTGTGGCAAACAAATGATCTCCCACAATATGTGGATAGAAAATGTGGATATGTGGATAACTATTGTGAATAACTTGTTCGTAAAGTGAGGATTACGTGTGAATATCTCCATCGTTACCGTCGGAAAACTGAAGGAAAAATATTTAAAACAAGGAATCGATGAATACTTAAAGCGACTATCGGCCTATGCCAAAGTCGAAATCATCGAAGTCCCTGACGAAAAAGCCCCAGAAGAACTAAGTGAAACTGAAATGCTCATCGTCAAGCAAAAAGAAGGAGAGCGAATTCTAGCGAAAATTAATCCGGATGCTCATGTCATTGCCCTTGCAATTGAAGGGAAATTGAAAACATCAGAGGAATTAGCAGATGGTCTTGATAAGCTAGCGACATATGGAAAAAGTAAAGTGGCGTTTGTCATCGGTGGATCGCTTGGATTGAGTGAGGATGTGTTGAAGCGAGCGAATGAGAAGCTAAGCTTCTCGAAGATGACCTTTCCACATCAGTTGATGAGGATGATTTTGGTGGAGCAGGTTTATCGGGCGTTTCGGATTATGAGGGGGGAACCGTACCATAAGTAACTGCAAACCAATAAATGAGAAAGATGATTCGGAATCATAAACGAAAATTATTTCATAAAATAAATTCAAATCAAAAAATGATCGCACAACTTTCTAAGGAATAGTGATTGTGCGATCATTTTTTATTAGATTATCCATCATTCAAAAAATACCTGTAATAAAATTCCAAAGTAATGCATTTAAGTAAGCGATTATTTTTAAAATTTAATCACTGAAATACATTTTCTCAAGGAGAATGTCAAGTTCTAACTTTAAATGCTTTTTTAATCCATTTTTCCAGTATACTTTATCACTAAATTTCTTTGAGAATAAATTCATATTTTTACGAAATCCATTATCCCATGAATTATATTTATAACATTCAGTGAACTCTTTTTCAAGTTCATCATAACTTAATAATTTAGAAATTGAGTTCAGAATTGTAAGTTTATGCAACTTGAAGAGTATTGTTAATTCTGTTGGCCCTTCGATTACAGCTTGCACTCCTGAATCATTAGTTACTACCAAATTTCTAAAATCAATCTCAAAGTTAACATCCCAGTCTTTGAAAAACTCTTGCATCCATCTATTAATCATGTTACGTATATATACTTTAAAATTCTCATAAACATTTGCATTTGTTTCATGACCGATTCCAAGACGGTGTTTCCAGATAAATGTTGTTACAGAGCGTCCGTGAAAAGGATAACGGGAATTGACCCATTTAAGATATTGATTACTATGCTTTGCATTCATGTTCACCATAAAATCGGCAAAGGAATCTAGGAATTCATCCAAGTACCCATCCAAAGTACATTGGAGTGCAGGTTCATCGGAATTAACACTTTGAATCCATAATCTACCATTTTGGTCAGGCATAAAACATTTATGAACTGATAGAGAAAGATTAATTAAAATATGATAAATTTTATTGCTTCTTAGTGGCTGCTTTAATGTATCATTCATTTTATTCATTAAATCTGGGGCCAGGGAGATGAAGTCAATTAACTTATCAGAACCATTAATAATATCTTCTTTAGCAAGTGTTTCTCCTTCTAAGTCTAGTTCTGCAACTAATTCATCATAAGCCCTTTGTGCGTAGGTATTAATATGTGTGTTTTCTAATGCAGATGTACCCTCTTCTAATCTTAAATAGCTTATCATTTTTTCTCGTAGTGTAATATCTGCTTTTGTTCTAACAATAACAAGTGGTTTATTAAGAAGTAAAATTTTCTTGCTCAACATTAGGTCAATACAGTTATCGTAAACAGTTGGTTTCTCATCTGTACTGCATAGAAAAAGAACCGCATCAAATTGTTTAGTTAATATTTTATCTAGTGAGGAACTGATATCTTCTTTTTCATCGCTGGTCTGAGTCAAACCAGGAGTATCAAGAAGGTTTAGTTTTAGTATTTTCCCGGGATAATCACTTGGTGAGTAGTATGATTTATAGGTAGCGATAAATTCTTCTGAAGGGCAAACAGCATAGGCGACTTCTTCAAATACTAAAGAGAAAGGGCTGTTCTTATCGTAAATCTTACCTATTAAATTCTCTACACAATCTTCTTTAATATTACTATATAAGATAAGATTTTCCCTATCACTAAAATGCATTGAAATTTCTCCAAGAATATACTCATATAATTGTTCAAACCAATCGTAAATTTCTCCAACACTTGTTTGACTTTCATTTGTAGAGAGTCGTCTGCTTATTTCTTGTTTATATAGGTCTTGTTTTTTAGGTTTAGGAGTAATAGTTTTACTTTCCTTAACAAGGTTATTGATGGCTTCATCTAATTCGATAGGTATGTTTATTAATACATTACACAAGTTTGTTAGTAACCTATGAAGGTCTTTAATGCTCGGACAAACTAATTTCTGGTATTGATTAGATTGTTTTTCCTTAACGTATTCAAAAAGATGATAAGCACGATTAACTGGATTAAGAATTTTTTCAACTACTGCAATATCTAAATCAAAGTCTTCAAGTTCATCCCTATGTTTATAAATGTATTCTGTAATAGCATCTATAAATTCACTCTTTAATAGAACAAAGTCTAATTGTTTTTTCTTACAGCGAATACATACTAAATCTTTAGGTAGTCGTTCATTCAGCATAAGCTTTGTATCAACTAAACTCGTTTGTTTAACTCCAATATTTCGTGATAGCAACTTATTACTTGATCTAGGTAATACCTCAGTTAGTATGGTAGATTTGGAGGAACCAGATGGTCCAGTAATAACAAGAGTAGGTCCAGTTTCTTGGTTGCGAAAAAAGGAAATTGCCTTTTGCCCAGAGATGATATCAAGCTTATTCGAATTTGACATAAAATAACCTCCGCAAATGATATTTTTCACTTACGCAATTCGAAAACTTTACTGGTAATAGTTAAAAGGGCATAGTAAACAAACTATGCCCTTTATGTCCGGCCATCAAAGTCTGTTCGAAAGAGACTTTCAGAAATATTTTGCGTTTTCGAGGTTTCGCAACTTTCTGAAGAGTGATGCGCTATGAAATTAAGTTTATTATATTTTATAAGAACACTAGGTGTCAACAATAATCTCCAATTATACAATAAATAACCAGTTTTTGAATTGGATATAACTTATCAAGGTCATTTTGATATATTACTATGGACCTTATCATAAGTAACTGCAAACTAATTTAATTATTTGATTAAAATATTTATAAGTGGTTAAAAAGATAGATGAATCTAATTAAAAGCATTAGTATGAAAATGTCTTTAAGAATCAGAAGGAAATATTAGATTATTTGTAGTATTGAGTTGAATCTTTTCAATATGGAATTTTTCTTTTTTGTTTTCGTGTTTAACCTTGTTTTTTTGATTAGAAAGGAGTAAGTAAAATAGAATCAAATCTATATCTTTACTTATTTTTTTAGCTGTTACACAAATTCATAAAGTATCTGTAAGAGCCGCTTTTTTATTAAAAAATATAGTTTGGAGATTTGTAGAATAAGTTATATCTTAATACTAATTTTTCAGATATTATAGGTATTAGAGGGTTTATTTCCCATTAAGTGAGAAGGCAGGAATTTTAATATGTATGATTCATATAAAATCAAGCAATTTTATGAAATGGTTGATTCTTTAAAGAAAAGTAGACGAGCTAATTTAACTGATATTTCTTCTGATGAAAATATCATAGAAAAATTGTATATAGATCCTTTGGAAAATGATTTAGTATTTGAAACTTGTAGAAAGAAAAATACGACTATATTGATAGGAAGAAAGGGTACGGGTAAATCAACAATAATCGCTAGACTTCAACATGAAATAAGAAAGTCAAAAGATATTATATCTTTGTATATAGATGTAAAAACCGTATATGAGCAGAGTAAAACTTTTTCGTTTGATACCTCTGAGTATCAAGGAATAATGGATGAGCAAGATTTGGAAACTTATTTGATATCTAAGGCATTTTTAACATCGGTTATTGATGAAGTGAAAAAGGAAGTTCGAAAAAATACAATTCAATATCAGTGGGACAGATTTACTAATGCCTTAAGAATAAATAAAAAAAGTTTTGAAGAGAGATTAAATGAATTATTTAAAGAAATAGAAGAGTTTAAATCGAACGATATAACATTATTGAAACAAAAAAAATTACTACAAAATAATGAGCAAGCTAAAAATGTAACAACAACTAAGAGTGCTGAATTAGATGGGACATATAATACTTCCCCCTCTGTAAGTACTAAAATGGCTTACAAAAAGTCCAGTAACTATTTGGAAAATAATAAGTTACAGTCAGAGTTTTCGGAAGTTCTATTAAGATATTTTAATGTGAAAGAAATAATGAATAGGCTTAAAGAGGTTTTGTCTAAAATTGGAATAAAAACAGTTTTTATCTGTTTAGATGATTTTTCAGAAATCGAACAAAGACCTATGGAGATTTTTGTAGATACAATAGTTGCACCCCTAAATAATTGGTCCGAGGAATTCTTTAAATTTAAAATATCCGCATACCCGGGTAGATTATATTTAGGTGATATTGACCCTACAAAAGTAGATCAAATAAAGCTAGATTACTATGACTTATATAAATCAGTAAGAGTTAATGAAACAGAATTAGCTGCATCTAATAACGTAGAAAGACTTCTTGAAAGAAGAAGTCAGTATTTTTGTGATTGTTCTTTTACTGACTTTATAGATTCAAAATTGGATCCTAAAGATTTTTATTCATTACTATTTAAAATTACGTCTAACGTTCCCAGAAATATTGGTTGGATACTTTGGTATACTCATAAAAAAACAATAGCATTGGGGAAAGGCATGAACTTTAAAGATTTAGAACTTGCTGCTGAAAACTATTATACAGATTGTATTGAAACATTCTTTACAAAAAATAGTTATATGAGACAGAGTTTTAAAGAAAAGTTAAGTAAATATCACCTTGAAAATTTATTAAGATCTTTTATTAAAGAAGCTAGAAAAAATAAAAGTGAAATAATGGCATCTAATGCAAAAGTATGGGGATCAAGTAAGCCTAACCCTCCATCTAGTCACTTTTTTGTAGATAAATCTAAATTTGAAGATTTATTATTGACACTCGAATTAAACTACTTTATTTCAAAATATAATGAGCAGAAGGACCAAGAAAGCACTACAATTATGTCGTTTTATAGTTTGAATTATGGGTTATGTGTTAAAGAGAGTATCAATTATGGAAGAGGAAATGATAGAAAGTATTTAATTCAAAGAAGATTCAACTATAATGAATTAATTGGGATATTTTTAGAATCTGCTAAGTCAATAGAATGTGATAATCCAATTTGCACTGCATCATTTAAAATTGAGCAATTAGAGATATTAAAAGTATATGATATGTTATGCCCTAGTTGTAAGATTGGAACATGTCATGTTAGAGATATTGAAGTACAAATTGAAGAAGCACCTGAAAGTATATTGTTACTACCAATTGAATATGAAGTTGTAAACTCATTAAAAATTTTACCGAATCAATATCCTGCACAACTAGCTCTAGAGTTAGATTGTACTGTACAAAAAATTAGAAGAGTAGTAGATAAACTTGAAGAGAGAGATTTGGTAAAAAGAGAAAAAGATAAGAATGCAAATGATAGAACTATTTATGTATTAACAGATACAGCTGAAATATATTTTTAACTATTACGAAAAGAAAACGAATTTAGATACACTACGGGGATTAGTATCATAAGTAACTGTAAATTAAAAGCTAATAGTGCTACATCAAAACCTCCTTCATTAATAAACTGAGAAGGAGGTTTAATTTTTGGCAACTTTATAACTAATTTTAAAACTAAAAAGTTAAGGGAAATTACAAGTTTTTATAGGATTTTTTAAATAAATCCTTGTTTAAACTGATTTTATAACATTTCTTTTTTGAAAAGGAAATTCCGAATTTAAGCTAAGAATCTTTTTAGAGAGTAAACGCTTTTACGTTTTTTAAACGCATTTAGATTGTTAAAGGCTTAATAATATAATCTTCACCCAAATCAATTATATTTAGATCGAGGTTTTTCGTCATTTCTTTTATCTCTTCTGGTTCAAGAGATGTTCCAACAATCGCTTGTCCCTTTGCTTTCGATAACACCTCAAAAAGTTGTTTTTGACTTTTTACTGCCATCTGCTGTTGACCGGGTTCATCAAACACCATGAGACCTGGATGGTTTCCAGAGAATTGTTTGCTAGTTTTAAAAATGGCAATGACATAAGACCAAATTAAGCGAATATTATCACTGGCTGAAGAATCAAATTTGATATCAAAACCACTGACAATAGGTGTGTATTTATCATGAGAAATGGTGATTTCCTTCGTATTAATACTGGAAAAGATAAACGTATCTAATAATTTTAGGAATTCTTTCTCAAAATATATTAACTTTTTCTTATCTTGCTCTGAGAAATAATTTTTCGGTAAAGCTTCCAGCCTAGATAAGTAACCTCGCCATTCTTCTTTTATCACTTCAAAACGATGCTCTATTTTTTCAAAAGAGCTACTCGTTTCATATAATTTATTTAAGCGAATTTTCAATTCTACTAATTTGTCCAATTCTCTTTTTGTAGGTAATTTAGGATTTTCATTTAATTCGGATTTATATAGTCTTAATTCTCTTCTTGCATTATCAAGGAGTTCAGAAATTGCATCTAGCTTTGATTGTTTATTTTTTATAACCTTGTGAGATTGCTGTATACCATATTTTAGCGTATTTATTTGTTCTTTTATAAAGGTTATATTTTCTGACAAACCTAATGGTTGAATACTTGTTTCAGGAGGCATAAGTGAATCTTCGATATGTTGATTACATGTTGGGCAGATACCATGTGAAATACTTGAATCAATGTCTGACCCTAGATTATAGAGTTTTTCAGCTTCTTGGTTTCGTTTCAAATCTAATTCTAATTTTTTTAGATTTTCTTTCATAGAATGCTGATTGTTTTTTTCTAAATGTAAATCTTTCCTGATAGAATTTAATTCATTCTGTAATTGTAATACTAAAAGGTCCTGCTCTTTTACCTTCTTTTCATATTTGGATGTTACGTCTGATATTTTTACTACACTATAATTCTCTTTTTCTTTTATTGCACTCTCTAATTGAAATATACGGTCAACAATGGATATTAAGTTTTTATTATCATCATAAACATTTAAAAATAATTCATCTAAGAGTGTGGGTTTGATTGGTAAATTTGGAACCACAGCGTGAATAGTGACTGCTAATTCTTCAATATCTTGTTTTAAAGTGTGCCATTTATTTGCAAGTAAAGCTTTAATGATTTTTAACTCTTCACGTTCCTTGGTGTTCTTGGTAATGTCCATATTTAACAAAAATTCAAATGCACGCTTAGATAGATCTCTTATTCCAAAGCTTCCTGAAATTGGAGAATAAAAACTATTCCACCCTTTATTCTGCTCAACAAAAAACAAAGGGAAAAGTGTCTGAATGTATAGTATTCTGTCCCCACCCTCGAAAGTTGGAACTTCTGGTAATTCCCATTCTAAAAAACGTGACAAAAAGGTATGAAATCCTGCATTTTCTGATGCAGATCCTTTCATATGAACATAAAAGTCTTTAAAATCTACTTTATCTTCTTTAGACAATAGAGGTCCAAAATAAACTCTAATTAATTTTTCATCAATATTGGAAGACTTAATCCATCTAGTCAGTGTAATAATGTCCCCTTTATGATTTGAAATCTCCAATTGTACTTTCGATTCAAAGATGGGGATTTCTTTTCCCTTAAATGACAGCTTGTCTTTTAGTACAGGCTTCATCGTTTTCGCATTTTTTCCACCAAGTATTTCTTCAATCCCTAATATGTAAAGGATTGAATTTAGGGTAGAACTTTTTCCTCTTGTATTTCTAGCCCTTAATATATTAAATCCATCTTTGAAAGGAATATCAGTACCGAAAACTCCTTCAGCAGTATCAATCGTTATTTTTAATTGATTTATTTTTATTCGATTCATGAGGGGTACCTCTCTTTGAATAATTGCAAAATATAAGCATCAGATAGGCTTTTTCTTATAGCTTTTAAGAATTTTTTCTCTTCTAAAAATACCTCTTTATTTATTATATTTTGTGCGAAAGCTTCTCCTTTTTCTGTTAATGAGAATTTACCAGTTTTTTTGTTAAATGCTAAAACTCCCATTCCCACCCCGTAATTTAGCGCTCTATTCAAAAAAGGGTCAAAGCGAATAATTGGAAAGTGATTAGTTTCCTTTAGTTTGATTAATCTCTCATAGCGTCCTGCATTTTGCAATCCCCAATTAAATAACTGTAATTTTAATAGAGATGCTGTTTGTTTTGTTGATGAAAAGTAGAGGACAAGAATAATTTGTGAAATTCTGTATATCGGTCGCATTTCAGGCGGAATAGGGACTTTATTTCTACTAAATCTAATTTCTTTTATTTCATCAAATGGTAAATCCATTATTTTACCCTCCAAAGTCTAATGGACAGTCAATTAACCAGCTCGCAATTGCCTCATGACACAAATCATTGTACACTGAGAATTCAAAAATATCATGGAACCTCTCTCCCATAAGTGCTGTCTTGTACTTTTCTAAAGTAACATCTAATAATTCTTTTGGTGTTAAATCAGTCAACAGTACCTCTGCTTCCAGATGACTTGCAATAGAGCTTTTTATCTTCACTTGTTTCTCATATGCAGAACTATATGTCTGCTTCATATGATTTAAAATTTCTTGACCTTTAATATAATTTCTCACTTGTAAGTCAATATATTTATTTGTTCTCTTAGATTTGGCTTGCTCATCCAAATGGTTGAATAATTTTCCGATTTTTTTGTCCAATGTAACGATAGATGATGTTTGGCATTGCTTCCAATTAATTATTTCATCCTCATCAGGTACCGGTACGTTAATATTTATCTTTTTATTTAAAATTTGTTTTATTAGAATAATTTCTTTTCCATAAAATAGCTCATCTTGTGCAAGAACATCGAAAGAATCATCTAATAACTCTTTTATTGTTACATCATTTCTATACTCAACAGCTTTTTCATGGCAATGCTTAATTAGTGCCTTATTTGTAATTTTTGGTGTGAGAAAAATCCACTTTTTGATTTTTACTCCTTGAAAGAACTTTAATAATTGACTCTTATATTTTTTTAATTTACCTAGGTCAGTAGTAATCTTATCTCTTTGATGAGCGTAAAGTTTAGTAGAATCATATTCTTCATCAGGACAATAACATTGAAAGACGATTCCGGTTCTCGTAAAGCCTTCAATACCTAAATCGCCATTTGTATGTGCTGTCATCTCCTGATAGCCCTCAACTTCATATTTCATCTTTAAAATGGTTTGACAGTGTTCTTCCCAACTGTCTCCGTTATATGTACCAAAAGGTGTTCTGAGCATATTTACCCTCCGTACCAAAATAGAGAATTATATGGATTAGTTATCTACTTACAATGGTACATTATTTTCCCAATTTTGACTATTGTTTGTGAAAAATCTACTATATAATTTTGTGAGGAAAAGTACCCTATACTAATTGTAAATGATACTTGCGATTGAACGTGGTATTTTAGGGAAAGCATTTAAGTATAAAGGTAAGATGAGGTAATAAGAGGAAGTAACTGCAAGAGAAAAAATAGAGGAAATCCTTAAAACGGATTTTCTCTAATCTTAAGTATATATTATATCCTTGAATGTCTATGCTGATAGACAGTCCATATATGGGACTAGGAACATACAGGAACATATAAAAGGGGTATTAACCTCTCGACATAGTATTTTTAATAATAAAATCTTCAAGACTACTTTTAGGAATCCTCCATTTTCGACCAACTCTAAAAGCCTTTAATGCTCCGCTATTAAGTAATTTGTAGGCATAATTTCTACCAATGTAAAGGATTTCCATCACTTCTTCTACACATAAAATATCATTTTCATAATTAATCATATATACACCTCTATTTGTTTTTTTAATTTATTGTTGATTACTATTCATTATTAGAGAACCTTTTTGATTACTATTACAAATAAAAATACTCTGGATTTTAGCTCTAATGGCACTTTACAATAGATAATATAGGTAAACAGAGTATGATAATACGAATGGGGGTTTGTTAAGAAAATGGAAAAGATATTTGAATTATTAGGAATTAGCGGAGATCTATGTGAAATAATAAATAATAAGAACTATCAGACAATAAGATTTGGGGAAGAATTTGAATCGCTATGTGATTTATTAGATTTAGACAGTGAGGCTGTTCGTAAATACATAATTGAATTTGCGTTATATGAAATATACAAAGAGAATTGTTCTTTTAACTCTAATGATTTGAAATTAATGAAAAAGTACGAAGAAGAAAAAGTAGGATCATATTTGACACTAGGCGAGGCAATAGATAGAAATTTTCTATCGGTGGAAAACTTTTACGAGAGTCTTGGATATCTTTTAAATAACCAAGTAGGGGAAGCGAAGGATAAAGAACGAGAAAAAATAATAAAGTCTATATGTACTAATGATTTTTTTATAAAAAGAGAGGGAGCTGTATTCTTAGCATATAAAGATAGGCAAAAAAGATATCGTCAGCCCTTTAATAAAGAGCCTGATAAAATAAATTTGCTAAAAGATATTAATAAATTTAAAGAAAATACAATCCTTTATTTAAATTTATTGGGTAAGACAACAGATTTAAATTATACTGAGGATTTAATAAGTTTTGAGAATGAAACCAATTTGTTATTTATTTTTAATTTATATAATGCTGTTTATGAGTATTATGCTGATAATGAGAATAATGATGATAATGAGTATTATGATGTTTTTTTAAATAATGAAGCTGAACTTTATAATTTAGCTGCTTCATTAGTAATTATTGAAAACCCCGCTCTAAAAATTTATCTTGCAAATAATTTGGTTAAAGAAGGCACTATATTAGACCTTTTAAAGAATAGGAACGTTTATTTACGTAAGCTATATTCAGTAGGGCTTGTTTTTCCTGCCTTAATAAGAAAATACTTAGAAAGTAAAATTCATCTCCATGTAAAAAATACAGGTTTACTGAAACTAAATGAGGTGGATAATGAAGTAAGTGATAAAGTAGAGTTAAAACAGTTGAAAGAAATAAAAGAGAAGGTATATATTTCTGAACTTTTACAAAATAGGGGGTTTATTGATCTTATTGATATAAAAGGTAATATTGAGAGCATTGATGTTCTAGAGAGAGGCTTATTATTTAAATCCCTATACACAAAGGTTTCAACAATAAAACATTCTAAAATGTTAATCTTAGATGTATTCTCAAATATCCTGAATAAGACAATTAATGATTTATCTGTAAAAAGAAATTTAGACAATAAGGACTTAGAAAGTTTATTAGGTGATCCCGCCTTCGTTGCAAAAGAAGCTGTAATCTTAAACTGGAGAAAAGAAAGAGAGAAAAATGAAAGTGCCACTTAAAAAGAAGTGGTGCTTTTTTTCTTTGTTTTCAAGGGTTTCACTAGCATATTAAGATTTAAAAATATCTTCCAGTAAAAATACAAGGTTTATCCTATAGTCAGAAGGGAGGATGAGTATAAAAATGAAAAGGGAGAATAGAAAACAAAAGAGTTATTCAGAATTTAATAATGAAAAATTATTAACAATAGAGGTTCAGGATCTCGAATCAAAATCTCTTAAAGCGGAAGAAGAATTAACAATAGAGGTTCAAGATCTCGAATCAAAATCTCCTAATCATATAATTGAGCCTCAAAATAAACATGGAAAATTAAGTTCTGAAAATCCAGAACTTAATCATGAATTTAATGAAGATAGTCCCAAAAAAAATATTGAATTTAATATATATAAGAAATTACTAGAAAGGTATAAATTTAGGGTTCATGGTGATGACGTTTATGTCTATAAAAAAGATCTTGGTTACTTTAAAAAATTAGGACTAAACGATCTAAAGATACTTGTTAGAAATGGTTGGAATGAACGAATTGAAATGCAGTTAAATAAATACAAGGTAGAAGATATAATTGACAGAATCAAGACCAACAGCAATTTACAAATAAGTAGCGATAGCTTTGATAAGGTAGAAGATTGCATTAACTTCAAAAATATTGTCTTTGATGTAATAAAGGGAAAAATATACGAGCATTCACCAAAATACAATTTTAAAAGTTTTATAGACGCTGACTTCTCTCCTGATTTAAGTGATAAAAATGGAAAGGTTTTTAGGAAGTTTATAGATCAGTGTACAGAGAGAGATACGAAAAAAATAAAGCTTATTCAAGAAATATGTGGTTATACATTCAGTAATTATTCAAATGCAAAGAAATTCTTTATTTTTATAGGTAAACCGCATACTGGTAAAAGTACATTGCTAGACATTTTAAAAGAGATAATTGGTAGTGATTATACTTCGGCAACTCCATTGCATAAACTAGGTGATCGGTTTATGACAGCTAATTTGTTTGAATCAAAATTGAATATATCTGGAGAACTAAACGAAGGAGAGTTAAAAGATCTAAGCACCATTAAATCATTGACTGGAAATGATGATTTAGTAGCTGAAAGAAAAGGAAAAGATCCCTTTGTTTTTAAGAATCGTAGTAAGTTAATTTTTGCAGGAAACCATATGCCATTATTAAAACGAGTATATAGCACATCTGCATTTTTTGAACGTATTGTCTTTGTTATATTTAACAACACTATTCCAGAGAATCAGAGGGATTTAAATTTAAAGGATAAATTACTCGAAGAGAGAGATTACATTGTTTATTGGGCTATGGAAGGACTTAGAAGATTGATCAGCAACAATTTTATATTTACAAGATGCAGTGAATCAGAAGAATTTAAGAATCAATATATGCAAGATGTAAATACCGCATTCTCGTTTATTGAATCTTGTTGTGAAGTTGATCGAAATGATAAGAAGTTAAGGGTTCACAAAAAGGATTTGTATAATTCCTACAATAAATATTGTGTAGCAAATTGTATGACTTCACTAAACAAGACAGAGTTTTTCAATCAAATAAAATCCCTGTCATTTGAAAAGAAAAAGTTTAGGTATAATGGCTCCATACCTCTTGAAGGATATATAGGAATTGCATTAAAAGAAGATATATAAAGTAATAGATTAATAACTTGCTACATTTGCTACCAAAGACACATAAATCGTAGATATTTAATGGATTTAAGCCGTAGTTAATAATGAAAATTCAGCTACGGGCTGACTACTAATAGCTACTTCACGTGATTAGGTAAAATGCCAAAGATTATTTATATATTATATTTGAGAGGCTGATCAAGAATGAATAGCTTATATGATTATGAAAATCTAATAAATTTGGTTTCTGAACTTTTACAAGAGTACTTGCAATCTGATGAAAAGGTGGTTGAGTAAATATGACAAAGGTTGTTATATATGCAAGGGTATCTACGGCAGAACAGGCAGAGGAAGGATACTCGATTGATGCTCAAATAGAAACAGTAAAGAAAAAATGCGAGCTTGAAGGTAAACAAGTGATAAATCATTATGTTGATAGGGGGATCAGTGGAAAGTCCATAGAAAAACGAGAGGCTCTGAAAAGATTACTCAAAGATGCTAAAGAGGGACAATATGAGGAAGTATGGGTATGGAAGACGAATAGGTTAGCAAGAAACCATTTAGATTTGCTAAAAATAGTTGATGAGTTAAATAAGTATAATATTGATTTTAAGAGTTGCTCAGAGGCATTTGATACATCTACAGCGACTGGAAAGTTAATGATGAATGTACTAGCTTCGATAGGTGAATTTGAAAGGGAAACAATCGTAGATAACGTTAAAATGGGAATGAATCAAAGAGCAAAAAGTGGCAAATGGAATGGTGGTATAGTCTTAGGCTATCAATCAGTCAAATATGGAAATGATAAAGAAAAGTCTAGACTTGAAGTAGTGGAAAGAGAAGCTGAAGTTGTCCGAATGATTTTTGAACTTTATGCAAATGGAAGAGGATTAAGAAGTATAGTTAATCATATTAATCAGTTAGGTTATAAAACTAAAAAAGGGAATATGTTTGCAATAGCTACCATAAAAGAAATATTACAGAACCCAATATATATTGGAAAAATAAGATACAACCGCATGAGGGATTGGAACGAAAAGAGACGGAAAGGAAAAAATGAAAAACCTATAATAGTTGATGGAGAACATTCACCAATTATAGATATAGAATTATGGGATAAAGTACAAAAGATATACAAGGAAAGATCTCATAAACCGATAAGAAACTTTAGCGGTTCCTATCCTTTAACAGGAATTTTAAAATGTCCACAATGTGGAGCTTCAATGGTAGCAGGAGTAACCAAAAAAAGAAGAAAAGATGGAACATACAATATTCACAAATATTATTTTTGTGGGCAGTGGCGTAACAAAGGTATTGCTGCTTGTCGTTCCAATGGAATAAAGAAAGATTATATTGAAGAGCTTGTTTATAATAAGATAAATGAAGTTCTATATAACCAAACTATTTTAAAAGATATTGTGAATAATTTAAATAGTAAAAGCAAAAAAATTATAAGACCATTAGAAAATCAACTTATTAATATTGAAAAGAGAATTAAATCATTAGAGCCTAAAAAGTCCAAAATATTTGAATTATATGAGGATGGAATTATTAATAAACAAGATTTTACAGTTAGATTGAAAGAAATTTCACAAAGAATTGACATGGAAGTAATTAATAGGGAGAACATACAAAGGCAGCTTAATCAAAGTAACTCAGATCCACTTGATTATAATGTCATAGAAAAGTTAATGATAAATTTTAATCATATTTTAAAAGAAACAAGTATAGAAAAAAAGAAACTTGTACTAAATATGGTAATTGATAAGATAATAATAAATCCAGATCGTTCAGTTAAAGAAATTTTACTAAATTTTGATTATAAGACAAAGAAGTACTTAATTAAAGAAGAGGATGAGTCAATAATTGACTCATCCTCTTTTAATATTTCTTTAGGAATTAATGTTAATTCAAATAAAAATTAAATGGAGGTAAGAACATTGAGGAATTATGAAGTATCTAAAAATGAACAAATTGAGTTATTTGGTGGAGGAACATTATTAAAGCAACCATCTAAAAGGATAAACATTGTTAGTCTAAAATTAGTTAAGGAAAATAGTTTTCTTTATCCAGAAAGAAATGTAAAGTCACCTGAGGATGCATATAAACTTCTAAAGCAATTTTTATTAGAAGCTGATCGTGAGCATTTTGTTGTTATTTGCTTAGATACCAAAAACCAACCAACAGCAGTGAATATCTGTCATATTGGTAGTTTAAATGCTAGTATAGTACATCCTAGGGAAGTGCTAAAACCAGCTATACTTTCCAATTCTGCTTCAATTATAGTAGCACATAATCACCCCAGCAATGATCCAACTCCAAGCCGAGAGGACATTGAAGTGACTAAGAGATTAGTTGAAGCTGGGAAAATTGTTGGTATAGAAGTATTAGATCATCTAATTGTGTGTACTGATAGGTTCATTTCATTAAAGGAAAAAGGGTATGTTTAACTTTTAGGAAATACAATTCCTAATCATTGTTATCTAAATGAGAAAACAGTACTTTTATCAAATCTAACGCCATCAGAACTTGTTTAGTAGATCGTCCATCTATTAATTGAGCAAATTGGTTAATAGTATTTATACTTTCGAGGTCAATCGAATCTTGAAGGAGATAATCAATTGTAACACTCAGCCTATTTGTTATTTTAACTAAAGTTTCAAGTGTGGGACTTCTTTCCCCTCTCTCAATTTGACCCATATAGGAAGTTGAGATATCAATACTTTCTGAAAGTGATTCTTGAGTTAAGTTCATTTTATGTCTCTCTTTTCGAATTCGAGTCCCTAATTTTTGATAATCCAAGTTAATCCCTCCCTTGTATTAAACTTTAGGTAAAAGGCAAGGATTAATTAATATTCTAAATGTGTTATTTACTTATGCTATTTGCGTTATTTTTCTTCCAATATACTACAATTAGTGATATTCTTAGTAGGGGATAAGTCCTAAAAAAATAACATAAATGTTGTTAATTAAGAGAAATGGGGGGGTTTTGTGAAAAAAGTTTTAAAGATTTCTGGACTTATAGTAGGTGTATTAGTTGTTCTAATGATTGTCGCTTCACTTTTTGGTGAATCAACAGGCGAATCAGATACGCTTTATCAAATTGGTAAGAATGGGGAGTTCTTTGATGAGAAGGACTTTAAACCTGTAGATTATAAAAAACAGACCTTTGAAAAAGGTGATATTTTAAGATATAACAATTTAGCTTTTATGTTAAAAGATTCACTATTGGCTCCAAAGAGAAGTATGGTTGATCAATATCCTGAAATGTCAAATGATGAAAATCTTTGGTTAGATGAAGATTGGATTTTAGATACTAAATTTGAGTTTCTTAACTTAAGTGACGACAATAAATCACTTGTAGATACTCCTTTTCTATTAGTAAATAATGGGGAAACTATTAGTGAAGGCCTAATTCATCCAAAAACGCCTACTGAAAATTTACAAAAGGAAGAAGCTAGACTAATACGAGCTGCTTTTAAAGCTCCAATATATGAAGAGCCGATAAAGTTATACGAGGTAAACTTAGTATTGGAGAATAAAGAAAAAGAAAATATTAATATTAAATTCGAAGTAAATCCTAATTAAATGCGGGCAGTCATGCCTGCATTTTTTAGTGCGAAAGAAAATTATAAAAAATCAGAAATTGGAAAGTGTATAATATAGATATTGGTATTTATACCAATATCTATATTATACAAAAATGGGTCTTATAGAAGAGGGATAATATGAATTTATTATTATTTTTTCTAGTATTTTTATTATTATTTATTTTGCTTTTTATTTTAGTATTAGGTTTGATTTCACCAAAACTTGTAATACATTGGGGAAATAAGGAAAAAAGAAACAGAAAAAGAGTACTCTTATATTATGGGTTGGGAAGCATAGTGTGTTTTAGTTTACTTATTGCACTAACTCCTGAAAAGACCCCAGAAGAAAGAGTGGCGTATGAACAGAAACAGTTAGAAGAAAAAAGAGAGAAGGAAGAGAAAATAGCTGCATTAATTGAGAGTGCGAAGTCTAATATCGATAAAGCTGATTATAGATTAGCACGTATAGATTTGAAATCAGCACTCAAATATGATAAAAATTCGAAAGAAGTTAAGGAACTCTTAAAGGACATAGAAAAGAAGGAAAAGGATAATAAAATAAAAGAGAAAGAAGAGAAAATAGCTGCACTAATTGAGAGTGCGAAGTCTAATATCAATAAAACTGAATATAAATTAGCACGTACAGATTTGGAATCAGCACTTAAATATGATAAAAATTCGAAAGAAGTTAAGGAACTCTTAAAGGACATAGAAAAGAAGGAAGCGAATGAAGCTGTGTTAGCTATGAAGCAACAGGAAGAAAAGAGGAAAGCGGAAGAGGCTGCTTTGGTAGCGTTGAAACAACAGGAAGAAAAAAAGAAAGCAGAAGAACAAGAAAAACTTTTGAAAGAATCAAATAGTAATTATTTGCAAGGTAAGCAATATATAGAGAATGGAGATTTGAGCGAGGGGATAAATTTTTTAAAAAAGGTAATATCATCTGATCCAAACTACACAGATGCACAAGCTGAAATTATAATAGCACAAAAGAAAATTGAAGAAGCTGCATTTATCGCTCAATCTATTAGATATGAGTATCGTGAGCTGAAAAAAAATGCAGATAAATTTAAAGGTGAAAATGTTGAAATTATCGGGAAAATTATTCATATCCAAGAATTCACAAACAGAACTCTGATTATTCTTTCTTGTACGGATAAAGGTAGGAATGTCTGGGTAGATGATGTACTTGTTTTATTTGATAATAGTATGGATATTTATGAAGGGGATATTATATCTGTTTATGGAAATATCCTTGGTAAGTATTCAACTAACGACAAAGAGATTTTAAATTGGCTAGGATTAAATGAAATAAAGTTCCGTTATAATGAAAGTACCAACATTGATTTAATGCCAGTAGTTGAGGGAAAATATATTTTTATTGAATATTATTATTAAAAATATAAGGACTTTCTCATAAGTCAATTCGTTTAAATACCCTTTTATTTCATTGATATATCATAATGTATATTTCTTAAGGAGATAATTATGGTATTGCTAATAATGACCTTAAACAAAGTAACTCTGAGCCGATAGTTATAAGGTTGTAAAAGAGCTTATGACCAGATATATCGAAAGAAGCTGATGTGGAGAAAGAAACTAGTTTTAAATCTGGTGGTCAAGGAAATAAGGGTAATTTTATACAGTAAAATCTAAAAGTTTTATATGGTAGTTCTTCAGAATTAAAAACTCCTTTATCTCAATATATATGAACTTAAACAGCTTACTGTATAGTAGAGTGAGCTGTTTAAGTTCTTTTTTATTTATTCAGGATCATTTAATGTAATAGTTGAATAATATAAATATCCCTTTTTAGAATTTTCACGTAGATCATTTTGAAAATATTCTACAGATTTTTGTACATTAAAAACACGATAATAAAATCCAACAGAAAGGTCTAGCATTAACATAATCCCTTTGTGTTCAGTTATTTCGTTAGTGGAGGATTTTGATTTTCTAGTTCTACTTAAGTTGTGTATTATACCTCTATAGATTAGATTTCCAAGTTTTTTTCTATCTGCTCTGGATACACTTAAAAATAGGTGAACTGGCAATCGTTTATCATCTTCTCTTGATTCATTCCTAGTTTCAGCACCCGTATTTCGTGCAGTAAGTTTTGGAATAATGATTTTTTCAAGGTTGAAGATGAGAAGACTTTCTTATTAGCTGCATTTACTGCTAATGGATTACCGAGAAGATATTTTGAGATTTTAAACAATGCTTATAGTATTGCAAGTAAAAGACATTCTTCTGAACAGGATCTAAAAAAAATTGATTTTTCTTCAGTAAGCTCTGCTATTCAAAATATTGCTGATAGTCAGACTCTTAGTGAGAACCAATTAACCGATAATGATTTACATTTAGAGCCAGTTAATAGACCCATTAGATTCAGGATGAAGAGAATGTAATCTTCTTTCAGTAATGAACTTAAAAAAGGATTCATACTCATCATGCAGAACATCCATTTCAAGGTATTCCATACTACAATCTTCACCTTGAATAAAATCAAATTCATGCCCTCTAACCTTAGAAGGATAATTTGTTTTCTCAGGTGGATAGACACTACCAATAAAGTATAAGAAATTGGTTCCTTCTCTTGTCTCAGTAGAGGCTCGAATCAATCTAAGTAATCTGAAAACTTCAACTTGAGCCTTTTCTGCAACACCGGAAATTTCATCAATTAATAATAATGAATAGGTTAAATCAAGTATTTTATGTAATCCATTAAAGAAATTTACTATATACCTTGATGCGTTCATATGAGAAAGACTATTTATTATCTGCTCTACTTGTTCTTTTTTAATAGTGCTTCCTTTAAATTTAAGCCATTTAGATGCAAATTCAGCTCCAAAATCTTTACTTTTATCACTTACAGCTCGTACTTCGGCAGAGAGAAGCTCCCTATTAAGCATATTAAATAACTCTTGTAACTCACTTAATACCTCATAAATAGGACGTTCTTGAAACATTTCTAGGATAGGTGCATCAGAATTAATTACTTTTAAATTTAAAGGCCTCAGATCTCCAGCAGATTCAATTTTTGGAAAATTATCTAGGATGGAATTCATGGCTGCTTGTACAATGTTAGTATATAGATGGACTCTAAAAAGTTTGTCTTCTAAAAGTTCATATTCAGAAAGTTTAGCTAGAGAAAGATACACAGGTAAAACACGATTATTGTCAAAGGTTTCGATACTTCTCTCTCGAATCATTTTAAGTATATGGGTTTTGCCAGTACCTCTTATTCCTTCTAATAATATATTTCTACTAGTAAACGCAAGTTCCTCTATATCTAACCCCGGGTTGGCATGGGTTTCGGAGTTGAAATTGGTTTGGGCATCATTGTTGAAAAATTCAGTTTTTACTTTAACTATAGACACATGAACACCCCATTTTAAAAATAATATATAAATTGTATCACAAAATAGGATTACAATGATATTTGAAACAATTGTTTTCATAGAGTAATAGTGTATTTAATTAATGGGTAATTATAAAAAAAGGAAGGGTTGCTCCTTCCTAATAGCCTTCCTGTCTATCTCTTACAAGATTAATAAATCCTTCAAGGTTCATTAACCATACTTGCTGAGCTGTACTATATGTTTCATGTAGAGGCTGCGGCAAAATTAATCTTAGATTACTATATTGCATTTCTGTAGTTTGATTTTCACTAATCCCAGGCTCGAGGGTAAAAAGATGCTTTGTTTTTATTCTATTAGCTTCGGCTAGAACTTGTCTCCACCGATCCTTACATGTGGATTTTACTCCTAACATTGTTAAGTTATTTTCTAGGAATTCAGGATCTTTATAATAAGTAATATCAGGAAAGAGGAAATCAGGTTTGGATTTATTTTCAGTGACTTTCCCCCTTGAATGTTTTATACTATTCTGAGTGAAAATTTCCTGTAAATGATTTTCTAATGCATAACCAACCCTTGATTTCCTACGGTTATGTACACTTAATGAAAATTTGATAAAATCTTCAACATCTGTTTCACCAGAATTATAGAAGCC
>JAEWDX010000165.1 GCA_023389895.1 Bacillota bacterium | reverse complement strand
ATTATACAATCATCTTCGGTGGGAGCAGTGAGAGCATAAGCAATAATATTAGTTTGTTAGGGATAATAATTGGAGTGACTTTAGCTATTTCAATCGGTGCCGTTGCTGTAAGAAGGACAAAGAAAGCTGTGAACGAGGGATTTTCTAATACTACTGTTCCCTGAAGATGAATGTCGCTCGATAAAAGGATTCAGTATTCATCTCATTTAATCGTTCCGGGTAATATTTATAGGTTTACATGTATTGACCTGATTCATAAGAACAATGTATACTTAGGTTGTATAAAAATGTAAACTCGAAAGGGAGTTTGTTTTATGAGTGTGAATGTTCTTAACTAAACCGTTATTTTCATACGGCCTTGAATGAAGCAAAAATCAGTTAATTGACTGGTTTATTTAAGATGCGCTTTTTCAGGGGTTGTTAAGAACACGCATCATAGCAAAGAAGAAAGAAACCAGCTATGGCATGTTTTGTCATAGCTTTTTTGTGTCCAAAAAGAGTTGCTATCATCCGTCTATTCTCTTTATGCTGTACACAAATTCTGGTGATATTTCATGTTTACATTTCTTCTTGCCGTCATGAGCGCTATGTTCATGACGGCTTTTTTTATGCAGTGTGAATCGATTAGAATCATCTTCTCTTTTCACACCATTTTGAATAAATAAGGAGGATTCATGATGAATCAACAAACAATTGATGTATTAGGCTATCAGGAAATTTTAGAGGCAATCACAGCGTTTGCAAAAACAAATCGAGGAAAAAACACGATTAAGATGCTTCGCCCATTTCCAGATATAAAAAAGATGGAGCTGTCATTAAAAGAGATTGCTGAAGCTGAGAGAATCCTTAAAATTAGCAGTAGCATTCCCATTCATACGCTGGATGAAATGGAGCTTTATTTAGCACAGGCACGAAAAGGCAGTTATATTCGTGCCGATCAGTTTACGTATGTCCTTTCGTTCCTGCAACATTGTGCCAAGCTAAAGCAGTTTATGAAAGATAAACATGATGTCGCACCAAACGTAAGTTTATATGCAGAATCAATTGGTGACGTAAAGATGCTTGCAGAAGAAATTAACCGTTGTATTCGTCATGGGCAGATTGATGATCATGCCTCAAGCGATTTAGCTTATTTACGAAGGCAGCTTTCCATTCTAACAGACAAACTGAAGGAAAAGGCACAGCAGCTTGTGAAATCAAAGAGGTATACAGGATTTTTGCAGGATGCGCTTCTTGTTGAACGAAATGGACGGATTGCTTTATCAGTAAAAAGACAATATCGCTCCAAAGTTCAAGGAACCGTTCTGGATTCCTCTGCTTCAGGCTCCACCTTATATATGGAACCATCTGAGTTAGGCTCTATTCAGGAGGAGATTGAACAATTGCGGATGGCAGAAGCTCAGGAAACGGAAAGGATCTTATACGAGTTAACAGCAAAAGTACTAGAATATGAACAAATAATCGGAATTGCGATCGAGACGATGCATCATTATGATGTATTGTTTGCGAAGGCTGCCTACAGCCGAAAAACGGGTTGCTCAACACCGCTCTTAAATGAAGATTATATCATTCATCTTAAAGCAGCCCGTCATCCAATGCTTGGTGAAAAAGCAGTTCCACTATCCATCCAGTTTGGGAAAAGGCACCGTGCCTTAGTTATTACTGGTCCTAATACTGGTGGGAAAACAGTCACCTTAAAAACGGTTGGCTTACTTACGATGATGGCGCAAACCGGCTTGCCCATTCCAGCCGATCCAGGAAGTGAAATCGCTATTTTCCAGGATATTTTCGTTGATATTGGCGATGGACAAAGCATCGAACAAAACTTAAGTACATTTAGCTCACGACTAATGAATATTATTGACATTCTCCGTGTCACAAATGATCGTTCCATTGTCCTGCTTGATGAATTAGGCTCAGGGACGGACCCAAGTGAAGGCATGGCACTAGCGATCGTTATCCTTGAGCAGCTTTATCAAAAGGGGGCTACTTTATTTGCGACAACCCACTACAGTGAAATGAAGGTTTTTGCTGAGAAGACTAGCGGGTTTCTTAACGGAACAATGGAATTCGATATCGAGACACTACAGCCAACCTATAAGCTTATCCTTGGAGAAAGTGGGAACAGCCAAGCTTTTGACATTGCGATAAAGCTTGGAATGCATCCAGAATTAATTGAAAAGGCACATGAAATCACCTATAAAAACAAACGTAACTATCGTGACAAAATAGATGAATCTATTCTAAAAGGACTCGACTATCAAAGACAAATAATCAGTAATAAGTATGCAAGGAAAACAGCAGCGAAGCAGACTCATCATGCAAATACCGAACCCATTAGCCTTTATGAACAAGGAGATAATGTCTTGCTGACTGAGACGAAGGATTTGGGGATTATTTATAAAGGACCTGATGCAAAAGGAGACTATATCGTTCAAATTCAAAGTAAAAAAAGAACGATTAATCATAAGCGGTTAAAGCTCTATATTAAAGGTAGCGAACTGTATCCAGAAAACTATGATTTCGATATTATTTTTAAATCTAAAGGATACCGAAAAATAAATAAACAACAGCAGAAGAAGCATATTGAGGATGTTTGGTTAGATAGCGAAGAATAAAGAAAAATCGAAGGGGCAGTCCGATAAGTGACACCCCTTTTTGTTTCGACCATGTCGACTGTTATTAATACTGCTTTTCTGCTAAAATATATCATTCTTGTAACTTTGACATATAAGCAAAAGCGTTTTTAAGAAAAATTCTTTCTTCTTCAGTGAAGGGATCTAGTATATTGGGTTCGTCATATTGATTCGTTGATTTTATTTCCGCAGTCTCTATCTTTGATAACGTTTGGTTAGAAAGTGCTACCAACTGTTTGATAAATCTTAACGCTTCATCAGATTCAGGATTTGTTTCGTTCGCCACAAGTTTTTTTAAATTCATAAATAATGAGAAGTACTCTTTATCCAAAATTAGCCTTTCTTCACTTCTAAAATTGTGAATAGAATCCTTTACTTGACTATATTCATTAAGATTTTCCTCTTCAAAAAGAATTGAATGAATAATAAAGCAAAATAATTTTACATCTATTTTTTCATAGCCTGAGATTATAGTTTCCATATGATTCAACTGGTCAATAGTCTGATGAATTCTCTCTTGTTCTGCAATAAGTTCTCTTTTTTTAAATGCAATTGAGTGGCTAAGTTGCTGTTCTTCTATATATTCGGATTCTAATAAATCTGCGATGTCTTTAAGCGAAAATCCTATGAGAATAAAAGATTGTATTTTTTGTAAACGTAAGAGGTCATCAAGACTGTAAAGTCGGTGTCCTCCTTCTGTGTAATCACTTGGTAATAGCAACCCAATTTTGTCGTAATATCTAAGTGTGCGTATGGTAACACCTGTTCGTTTAGCTAATTGTCCGATTGTCAACGTATCACCTGACATGTGAATACCTCTTTTCTATATTTTCTTCTTTGCTTTTAATGTAGGGAATCGCTGGATAATAATATGCTCTTTGAAAAGCTATTCGAATAATAGCATACATGATTATTAATGTTTCTATAGCTAATAAAGCGTATTTAACCCACGAAGGAAGAAGACTGCTGATAATAAATAACGGAAATATCGTCAAATGGAAGTTAAGAGCTTTCCGACTTGATTCACAGTAATATAAATTTTTCTTCCTTGTCATTAAAAACATAATAAGGGGAGGTATTACGCCAAGAAGCAGTGAGACTACAAGCATTAATTGTACTGAAAATATTTCCTTTTTTAATGGTTTATTCATTTTTTTCACCTTTCTTATCTTTACTTAAATATAAGTATAAAAGGTGACGTGGGTAGAGTATCAAGGAAATATAATTTTAGTTTTTCTACACGATAATCCGTTTTGTAATCTCATGAAAACCAATTTGTTATTATTGATTTTCCACACGTTAATCCGAATACCCGTTAAAAGTAAAATAGAAAGACTTGACTCGCAAACAGGCGAATTGAATCAACTTGGAAAACAGTAGGAATTGAATCGTAACGAGGCGAATTGAGCCAACTTATGAGGAAAACAGTAAGGGTTGAATCGCAAACAGGTGAATCGAATCAACTTATAAGTAAAACAGTAAGAGTTGAATCGCAACGAGACGAATTGAGTCAACTTATGAGAAAAACAGTAAGAGTTGAATCGCAACGAGGCGAATCGAGTCAACTTAAGAGGAAAACAGAAAAAGTTGACTCGCAACGAGACGATTCGAGTCAACTTAAGAGGAAAACAGAAAATGTTGACTCGTAACCAGACGATTCGAGTCAACTTAAGAATAACCCCGTTTTTTTAAAAATACAATTATGATTCAATCAATTGTTCCAGTTGAAAATAGAGCGCCTCACGCACTGCCTCTAGTTTTTCTTTTTCAATGTAAAACTCCTGTAATAACGCTAAATCGCTCTGTTCATTCAGACGCTTCTCTACGGAAAAGAGATTCGCTTCAACTTCTGCTATACTGTTCTCGATTTGAACTAAATCAGACTTTAGTAAACTACATTTATTCTCTTTTACCTGGACGATAGCCTTTTCCTTTTTAACAGATTGGAGTGGTATATTTTTCGATTGACTTTGTTGAAGCTTCCCCTTTGCCCAATCATAATTTCCATCAAAGGAATGAACTTTCTTGGAGTCAATCCAATAAATCTTTTCAAACAAACGGTTTAGAAAATAGCGGTCGTGAGAAACAGCAATGATTGTCCCATCAAAATCCTCCAGTACTTCCTCTAGCACCTCTCTTGACTCAATGTCCAGATGATTCGTTGGTTCATCCAAAACTAATAAATTTATATCTTGATGCATGAGCTGAGCCAAGCGAAGGCGCATCCTCTCTCCTCCGCTAAGCTGTGCAACCTTACGGAAAACCATATAGCCATAAAATAGAAATCTGGCAAGGATATGTCTAGCCTCTCCTTCTGTCACGCTCACTTCATTTCGAAAGGCTTCAATAACGGTCATATCTTCCGCATCTGAGAAAACATGCTGCGAAAGATAGCCTATTTTCACATTGCTTCCAAGGCGGACTTCCCCATCTTGCGGTTGAATTTGCTTGAGTATAATTTTTATTAACGTTGATTTGCCTGAACCGTTTTCCCCAACAATCGCCACTCGCTCCTGATAAGTAATTTGCATATTAACGGAATGGAATAAAGATTGATTTTCGAAAGCCATTGAAACTCCTTTTAAAATCGCGACATCTTTTCCACTGCGATCAGTTGATTCCATTTCTAATCCCATCTTTTTGCGATGCAAATTCGGTCGTGCTAGCTTCTCCATTCTCTCCAATGCTCTTTCCATATTTCGTGCACGCTTATGGAGCCCTTCATTCGGTGGATTCGCCCGGTTTGCCCACTCTTTAAGGCGTTTAATCGCTTCCTTCATTTTTTTGATTTTCTTCTGCTGTTCTTCATAGGCTTGAAACTCCCGAAGCAATCTTTCTTCCTTTTCCTTTGTAAATCCTGTGAAGTTTGTTTGGTAGCATTGGATTTCCCCATCCTCAAGATCGTATATTTTCGTGGCAACCTCATCTAAAAAATAACGATCATGAGAAATAATAATAATGGTGCCATTATAATCCTTCAGAAAGCCCCCAAGCCATTCCACGGCCATTAAATCTAAATGATTCGTTGGCTCGTCTAATAAAAGAAAGTCTGGGTTCTTCAATAAAATCAGCGCTAAACCTACCTTTGTCCTTTCTCCACCACTCAGCTGTTCGAATCGTTTTTCAAGTAAATCATTAATTTGGAGACCATTCACAATCCTTTCGATATTGGCCTCTATTTCATATCCACCGTTTACATTGAATTGATCTTGAAGATCGCCATACTGCCCAATCAATAATTGAAGCTTAGCCGGCTCCAACTCTTTCCCCATTTCTTCCTCTAGTTTCTTCATTCTTTTTTCCATTTCTAGTAGGCTTGCGAACGCTGATTGTAATACCGCTTTTGTCGAGATTTCATTGGGAAAATCAGAAATTTGCGCAAGATAACCAATTTCTGTTCCCTTTTTCCAATGAATTTGCCCAGCATCTGGAGTCTCCACACCAGCCAATAAACGAAATAAAGTCGTTTTCCCACTCCCATTTCGCCCGACTAAGCCGACCCGATCCTTCTCATGAATTTCAAAAGAGATATTCTCAAAAATAACGTTTCCACCATACATTTTCTCTATATGATTAACACTGCATGCAATCATTTTATATTTCCTCCCTATGAATCAAAAATCATTTTTTCAAAACCAAGTTGCCTTATTGACTTTGAAGCTGTAAATTTTCTCAAGCAGTTTCTTCTCCTAACCCACTTAATGTCGTCTCTAGAACTCCTCCATGCTTTTTTATTAGCTCTAATAAGGCATAATAGCTACAAAATAAAAAAAGCCATAGGAAGACAATTCTTCCCATGACATATACGAATGAATAAGAATGATACTTACATTCAGCAAAAAAACATCCTTCTACTGATTAGTAATCATCCTTTTTTCCATTAAAAAAGGAGAGCATGAAACGCCCTCCTCACTCCGTACATTTACATGTGGGTTAGAGATGAATTCACTGCTTGATTTTTGCTATGAAGTTGCTAAAAATGGACACACTTGTCCCGTTAGCAGCGATTGCAGCAAAAATCGCACGGTGAATGTAAATAAATTCCATCCAAAATCCGCGCTTTAAAACAGTTTGATTCATCACTTCCCCACCTCCATTTCTAAAATATTATTATAAGTCTAATATATTCAAACATTATTTTCAAGTGTCTTTTAATATTCAGCGTTATTTACGAAGGTCATTTATTTGCTTTGTAAGCACTTTGAATTTTCCATCTAATTTAGCATAATCCTTATTCTTTGAAGTTAAAAAACTAAGTTTCCCTAAAACTTCCTGCCTCTCTGTTTCGAGCTTTAAAAGTAATTCAGCAAGATCATCTCTTTTTTGAGATACATTCTGTAGCTGCTTTTGAATCATACCATTAGAGAAAATCAGCTTATCATTCGTTATTTTTTCGAGAAAATACCGATCATGTGAGACGACAAGTAGTGTTCCGTTATAATCGGCTAAAGTTTCTTCCAGCTGTTCACGAGACGGTAGGTCAAATATCCAAAAATACTAAATTAATTGAATTTTCCTTCTATGTTTTATATAATAGGATTAATTTCCAAAAATGTCAATAATAGAGGTGATGGTAATATGTTTAAAAACCGACAATTCTTTTTACTTTCCTTGTTCATTATTCTATTTCTTTCAGCATGTTCCCATGTAACGAATGAGAATCCAGAAGATAAAGTTGATGATATAACCAATGACAATGGAGAATTCTGCACTCCGGATGGAAAACTAACTTTCAAAATTTACAATCAAGGGGGGTTTTCAAAAACTACCACAGAACAAATAAAAGAAGAAACTCTTGAAGCATATGATACTATTATTAATTCTGTAGAGACAGGATATGAAAGGCCTGCTATTGTAAATATTTACTTATTTCCAGGAGAAGGCCGACCTTCCTCAAATACTGCAGATATCATGTTATATAATATACATACTAATACTTATGAGTTGGTTCACGAATTAACGCATGTATTATTAGGATATGGGGGTAAAACAACAGCAGAAAATGGAAGACTGACCCAAGAAGGTATAGCTGTCTACCTACAAAATAAAATTGGAAATATATCCGCACCAAACTTTGGTATTCCTATTCATGAAGTCATGAAGTACATCATCGATACTAATAATAATCTCCCAATGTATAAGCTTGTAAAACCGGATATTGCTCATAGTATATTTATTCCTGCAACGAACAACCCAGAAGATCGTTCTCTTTATTGGATTGCATATACTCAATCTAGTTCGTTCATAACATATATTTTTGAAAAATACGGAGCGGATAAATTCGGAAATATTTATAATCACCCTAATTTAAACTCACAGATACAAAAAGTGTATGGGAAAAGTCTTGAGGAATTAGAAGCTGATTGGCTTAAATATATTGATTCTAACTATGAGAGTGTTTCAGATAAAAAATTAAATAGCTATTTTCACTATTTTCTTGAAGGGATTAATAATATAGATAAGGAGTTTTTTGAAAGAGGGTAATCTTTATGTTCGGCTTGCTTATTGTAGACCATGTTTCCCAAAGACAAAAAGAAATAGACCACCCTTGAGACTAGAAACTTAACGAGATTGGTCTATTTCATAAGACTAAATTGAGCCTGCCATTCTTTGTAGAGCGATTGTTATACATTACTGTGGGCGTTAGCATAGCTGCTAAAAAGAAACTACAATAAGACCAATGGTCAAAATTTCCTTTTTAGCTCATTTATTTGCTTTGTAAGCACTTTGAATTTTTCATCTAATTCAGCATAATCCTTATTCTTTGAAGTTAAAAAACTAAGTTTCCCTAAAACTTCCTGCCTCTCTGTTTCGAGCTTTAAAAGTAATTCAGCAAGATCATCTCTTTTTTGGGATACATTCTGTAGCTGCTTTTGAATCATACCATTAGAGAAAATCAGCTTATCATTCGTTATTTTTTCGAGAAAATACCGATCATGTGAGACGACAAGTAGTGTTCCGTTATAATCTGCTAAAGTTTCTTCCAGCTGTTCACGAGACGGTAGGTCAAGATGATTTGTCGGTTCATCAAGGATTAGTACGTCCTTTTCTTCTAAAATATAGACCATTAGCTTACACTTTACCCGCTCTCCCATACTCATATTCCGGATTGGCTCTATCCACTGAGAGACAGTAAATCCAAGATGCTTCAGTAAATTTTGGACTTTCCCTCTTTCCTCAAACGTCTCTCGATAAAATAATTGCTCTGGTGTCTTTTCAAGCGGTAAATCGAACACCTCTTGTGTCAAATAGCCAATATTTGCAGACGGGGATAGCCACACTTCACCAGCTGCTCTTTCCTGTCCCATAATGATTTTTAATAATGTTGTCTTGCCACAACCATTTGGACCGACTAATGCTATTTTCTCACCGTGTTGAATCGTAAAATGGACATTAGCAAACAATCGTCGATCCCCGAAAGCTTTCGTTACATTCTTTAATTGTAAGAAACGCTTTCCTACTTTTTCGTTGGCCTGAATGGAGAATCGTACTTTATAATCTTCCTCAACTCGTTCAATCTTCTTTCTTTCAAGCTCTTTCTCAAGACGTTTTCGCTTCGATTTTACTTGAATGTCCATTTTTTTTGCCTTTACACGATAGTATTCTTTAGCGCCTATCATGCGGCCTCCCTTTATTGTCGATTGCGCATGAGCTTTATGTGACCAAGAATTGAGCATATCCATTTGCTCCTCAATCCGCTCAATATTTTTCTGTTGCTTCTCATACTCACGCTGCTGGGAAAGCCTTTTTTGCTCACGGAATCTCATATAGCTTGTATAATTTCCTATATACTCAATTAATTTACTACTTTCAAACGACCAGATCTTCGTTGTAACAGCATCTAAGAAATGCCTGTCATGTGACACAATAATAACTGTTCCACTATATCCCTTTATTTGTTCAATCAGTAGTTCTGTACTCTGTTCATCTAAATGATTGGTTGGCTCATCTAGTAATAGGATTGGCGCTCCAATTGCGAACCCCTTAGCAAGTCGCATTTTAAGCTTTTCTCCACCGCTCAGCTCAGAATAAGCAATATTCGGCACTTTCCATTTAGAAAGAAAACCAACCTCCAAAGCAGTTACTTCATTATGAGCAAACGCTTCTTCCTCTTGTTCTACATAGGCAATTTCTACGATTTCGTTCCAAACTAAATGACCATTTGTCGGCACGATCATTCCCTTTATTAACTGTAATAATGTCGATTTCCCCGCGCCATTTTTGCCGATTATGCCAATGATCTCTCCTTGCTTCACAACAGAATTTATCTCTTTAAAAATAATATTATTCTCTATCTCATAGCTGACATTTTGTAATTTTACTAATTCCTTCATACAATCCCTCGCCTTATAGGAGGAGAAAAAAATCCTCCCAATTAATTTTGGAAGGATCAGTCGCATTTTTTCAATTACACAAATAAGCTATTCACTGAACAGCATTATTTTATTGGCACTGTTACACTCAATTATTGAAATTGAATAACATTGCCTTTAATGATGAAAATGGGCAGACTAATCCTATTTTTATAATTTGAAATATCCATTTCAAACGTTTAAAACAAGATTAGTTATCCATCGTCCACCCATCATCCTCTCTTAGCTTAATTACAATCATTGTAGCATATCTTTTTCAGAAAAGGGAAATTTACAGAATGGAAGTTTAAAACTCATCATACTCATAACAAAATCGCTCAATATTTTGATTTGATAATTTAAAGAAAGTATTTTGAGAGACTTCTAGCTTTAAAGCATGCTCTTTCTCTAAATTGCTATATACTCCTCTTAATATCCTTCCTGTCAGTCCATGTGAAACAGCGATGATTTTCGGACGATTTTTAATGCTCTCTAGCCATTCTGATACTCTTTCCACAACAGAATTATAGCTCTCTCCATTTGGAGAATTGAAATACCAATTGTAGCTATCAGTATTTTTAAGAAGCTCTGGCCATGAATCTTCAATTTCCTTTGTTGTTAAACCTGCCCAAGCTCCTACTGACACCTCGCTTAAACGATTATCGATCGTCACCTTTTTACGATCAAAGCCTATTGTTTCACAAATTATATCTGTACTCTGCCTAGCCCTTCCTAATGGACTTGTAATAATCTCCCACTCATTCGGATCATGTATATACATCTTCAACAGCTTAGAAATATTTCTTACTTGCTCAATTCCATCTGTTGTTAATGAAGAATCAAGTTCCCCTTGATATCTTCCTTGTGTATTAAATACTGTTTCCCCATGTCTAAGCAGATAAATTATTTGATTCAATTGGCACCCCCCCCCCGTTCAGAAAAAATATTCATGTTTTCATAGAGTGCAGCCTCAATCAGCAGAGGTTTTCCTCATCTCTTCTTCGTAGATGCAACGTCCTTCAGGTGATTTTCCTGCACAGTTTTTTAACGATAAGCCATTTTCAAAATAATTTCCTTATGCTGCGGATATTTTTGAAGTAATTCCTCTTGTTTGAAAAGTTCAAAATCCTCAAAATCAAAGCCTGGTGATACCATACAGCCTACTAATGAGAAAGTATTCTCTTCCTTTATGGATGAACCAAAAATAGTATTTTTTCGCACTAATACTTGGGGTAATTCTCCCTTATCAAGATCCATTCCTAAATTCAGTTCTTTGTAATCACCATTTTCATCAATAACATGTACAGTTAATGAACTCCCACCGTGATAATACCAAAGCTCATCTGATTTCAGACGATGAAAATGGGAAATATCTTCAGAGCTTAATAAGAAATAAATACTTGTGAAAAGCTTTCTTTTCTTTTCATCTCCTATTAATTCCTGATCTGATATAAAGGCTTCAGACGCAAAGGTACTTTTATAAAAACCACCTTCAGGATGCGGTTGTAAACCCAATTTTGTAATGATCGTTTGAGCATCTTTCTGATCCAAAATGATCTTCCTTTCTATGTAAATGATACTGTTTTTCCACTCTTTATTGTCCGAATTTGAAGTTTATTGTCCGGGAAATACTTTTATTGTCCAAAGCCGTCGAAAATGGCCCCAGTTCACAAATATAATATTTATAGGTCCTTTTATTTTTCCATCATTAATTTTAAAATCCATTCATCCGTTATTCTCGTACCTTCATTCCCAAGTGTACAAAAAGCCTCGATACTTTTTTCAACATCATAGTGAATAAAACCATCTGTCGATTGAATTTCTTGATCGTTCATCGCTAATAAAGCAGACTGAACAGCAACATTCGAACAAGTGGACACCTTCATAGCACACCCAGCTTTTGCTCCATCACATATCATCCCGGACACATTGCCAATTGTATTTTGGATAGCAGCCTTCACTTGTTGAAGAGACCCGTTAAGCAAATAAACAATCGCTGCACTAGCTCCCATTCCCGCAGCTGTTACCCCACACAAGGCAGATAATCGACCGAATTTCGATTTAATATGTATTGTTACTAAATGGCTCAAAGCGACAGCTCGAATCATTTTTTCTTCTGAGGCTTTAAGCTTCCGAGCCGCAGCTACAACTGGAAGTGTTACAGCAATCCCTTGATTACCACTTCCGGTGTTGGCCATAACAGGCAATATTGATCCAGCCATCCTTGCATCTGATCCCGCGGCTGCAAGTGACATTGCAGCAGTAGCTAAATCATCTGACAAGATCCCATTTTTAATATTCTCCTGAATCGTTCTTCCGACATTTAAACCATAGTCTCCTGAAAGGCCTTCGCTTCCAATTAGTTGATTTAATTCAATACTTCTCTTTACAAGACTTAAGTCGCTAATATCGACTTGCAAAATCCACTCATATATTTCATCAATTGTTACATTATTTAAGTCTTCCTCCGCAGTTTGGATCCCGATATTTTCACAACCACCTTGAAAAATTGTCTTTCCATCAACTTCAATTAAGGTAATATTGCTATGATTATCTGAAATAATCACTTTTGCATTTTGCTGTTCCGTTTGGACTAACACTTCTATATACAATCTTTTCGCTGTATCCGCCTGGCTAGCCTTCACTTTTCCTTCCTCAATTAGCTTAAAAGCCAAGCATTCATCAGCTTGTGTAAGCCCCTCTAAAACTTCCAGCCCCTTTTCTGGGTTTCCGGCAATTATTCCAAGGGCTGCCGAGAAATCAAGACCTTTCCCCGTCATTCCAGGTATACCAACCGATTTGGCATTTTTAATAATATTGCCGCTCGCTTTCACAATCACTTCTTTAACCTGTTCCCTCACTTGTGCCTTTGCCGTTGCAGCAGCCAACGCAATCGCAACTGGCTCTGTACAGCCTAATGCAACAACCAGTTCTTTTTCTAGAATTGAAATAAATTTATCTTTTTCCATGAAAAATTCACCTACTTTTAGAACACTCAAGCAATTTATTGTTTTATTATTATAATATTTCAGAACTTATCTATGAAACATTAACATCTTTCTGTTTGAACTTCAATGCATAATCGTGGAAAGTGTGGAAGGATAAGAGGAATTATTCAAAAGGTATTTTAATTCTTAAAACAAAAAAGAGCAAAAAGAAATGAAGTTTTCTTTTTCGCCCCTCGTCTTCCTATCTGGATCGGATCGGATCGAATCGAATAGCAGGTAATGATGCATCCTATTTATGCTTATTACTTTTTTTAGTTAACTCCTTATTTATACTTGATACTCTTATTGAGTCATCCTGCATTACTTCAAGGTCAAACGATTCATTGTCACTAGCTGATGCATTAGTATCCCATTTTTCACTTAATTGTTCTTCATTATTTCGTTTTTCCATCCAAAAGACTCTCCTTTGAAATTCAATAAAGAAGGTAATGACCCCCCTTGTCTAGCTTTGGCGGCAAGAGGCTAATCGACTAAACACAGAGCCGTACTCTACTCCCAACTGATTCAGTCGTGCAATGTGTCACCCACTAAATCCAGCCTTATCAGTGGCCTATCGATCCTAATTACTCCGCCTCAGCCTTTTTATCTTTCGACAAATAAAAAGTAAATATTCACGATTTTTAGGACAATGCTTGCTCTCCAAAAATCAGGCATTTATTAAGTGAAAAATGGTTCAGATTTTTACCATTACTTCAGTGCCATCTTTTAATTTTACATCAACAATGACAAGCCCTTTGTAATTCTGCAATTCATCGATGATAGAACTTAGAAAATCTTTGATAATCGTTGGATCTATCGTTATTTTTGAAAAGGCATTTTTCTTCGTCTTCTGATGGATCTGCTTATTTATTTGCTCCCAAAGAAATTTGGAAGTAAGGAAAGAACGAGAAATGTGTAGAAAAAAATACGGAATTGGGATCGTAAATCTATGTTTATTATTAGTTTGCACCTTCACTTTAATCATGGATGGACCTACTCAATAAAAACAGCTACAGTATCACCATTGGCAGACTGAATATCGACAATTTTTCCATCTAATTCATTTTCAATCGCATCAAGT
>JAEWDX010000134.1 GCA_023389895.1 Bacillota bacterium | reverse complement strand
ATGCTACACTGGAGATATTACAGATCCGTCAAAAGCAAAATATGATTTAAACTATTATAAAAGCTTAGCTAAAGAATTAGAAAATCAAGGTGCACATATTTTAGCCATTAAAGATATGGCAGGATTGCTAAAACCTCAAGCAGCCTACACATTAATAAGTGAGCTTAAGGAAACCGTTCATATTCCGATTCATCTTCATACACATGATACGAGCGGAAATGGTATTTACACATATGCAAAAGCGATTGAAGCAGGGGTTGATATTGTCGATGTCGCTTTAAGTACAATGGCAGGTTTAACATCGCAGCCAAGTGCGAATACGCTTTACTACGCGCTAGAGGGAACAGAAAGAAAGCCAAAAATAAATATCCAAGCACTTGAGCAGTTGTCTTATTATTGGGAAGAAGTTCGAAAGTATTATCAGGATTTTGAGTCAGGAATGATCTCTCCTCATACAGAAATTTATCAGCATGAAATGCCAGGTGGGCAATATAGTAATCTTCAGCAACAAGCGAAAGGCGTTGGACTCGGAGAGAGATGGGAGGATGTTAAAGACATGTACTCCCGTGTTAATCTCATGTTTGGTGACATTGTGAAAGTAACTCCCTCCTCAAAAGTAGTCGGCGATATGGCATTATATATGGTGCAAAATCAGCTTACTGAAGAAGATATAATTGCAAAGGGGCATATGCTTGATTTCCCAGATTCAGTCGTTGAATTGTTTGAAGGCTATCTAGGCCAACCATATGGCGGTTTTCCTCAAGACTTGCAGAAGGTTATTTTGAAAAATCGCAAACCGGTAACAGAGCGTCCTGGGGAATTGTTAGCGGCTGTTGATTTTAAAAAATTAGGAGAACTATTATCGAAAGAAATTGGTCGACCGGTGACAAGCTTTGATAAATTAGCATATGCGCTCTATCCGAAAGTTTTCCTCGATTATGTTCGCACGGTGGAGCAGTTCGGCGATGTATCAGTACTTGATACGCCTACATTTTTATATGGAATGAGGCTCGGTGAAGAGATTGAGATTGAAATTGAAACTGGTAAAACATTAATTGTTAAGCTAGTATCAATTGGGCAACCACAACCAGATGGAACTCGTGTTGTTTATTTTGAATTGAATGGCCAGCCCCGTGAAGTCATCATTAAAGATGAAAGTATAAAAGCAATGATCGCTTCAAAGATAAAAGCAGATCCATATAATGAGAGTCATATTGGGGCTTCTATGCCGGGAACGGTTATAAAAGTCGTTGTTGCAAAAGGAGATAAAGTCAAGAAAGGCGACCATTTAATGATTACAGAGGCAATGAAAATGGAAACGACCGTTCAAGCACCTTTCTCCGGAATGATAAAGGATATATATGTAGGCAATGGGGGAGCGATTCAAACTGGAGATTTATTAATAGAGGTAATGAAATAATTTTTTCATAAAAAAGAGAGGCTAGCTTATATGCTGCCTCTCTCTTTTAATCTTATTGGATAGAAATAGGGCGTGAAGAAATTCCTTTCTCTTTTTCTTCCTCTGTAACATTTTCAAGAGCAAGTGCATTTTTCTTACTTCTAAAGGAAAGTAAAATAAAATAACTTAAAACACCGAACAAGCAGGATATGAAAAACGCATGGGCAAGAGCGATGTATAAATTTAACCGTGTAATAACGATTAATGCACCTGCTGCTACTTGAAGAGAAACAAGGATAAATGAAATGATCCATCCCCAATAAATAACTTTTTGATTTTTATAATGTTTCACAGCAAGGATGGTAATATAAGCGATCCAAATAAAAATAAGACCTGCAGCTGCACGATGTCCCATTTGAACCCATTCGTACATATTGGCTGGAAGTTCAAACACGCCATTTGTACAAAATGGCCAATCTCGACATACTAAGCTTGCTTTTACATGACGAACGAGTGCACCAGAGTATACAACTAAATAACTGTAAAGCGTTACACCGAGAATATGCCTTTTCATTCGTTTATCAAGGACAATTTTTTCTGCATCAAATTTCCTATCTACTTCAAAAATAAGCAAAGTTAACAAGAATACAGTTGCAAATGAGATTAATGAAATTCCAAAATGAAGCGCAAGCACAAAATCAGATTGTCCCCATACGACTGCGGCAGCGCCGATTAAACCTTGTAAAACAAGAAAAAAGATCGAATTTAATGCTAGAAATTTCGTTTCTCTTATATGACCAATAACACGCCATGACCAAAAAGAAAGAATTAATACCATTATTCCAACTGTACCAGAAATAACTCGATGAGCCAGTTCAATCACTAATTCATATGTAATTTCCTTCGGGATAAGTTCTCCATTACAGAGCGGCCAAGATCTTCCACATCCCAAGCCTGAGTCTGTCTTTGTAACAAGTGCTCCTCCTAATAAGATGAGGAGCATTCCAATCGTTGTTAGCACTGCAAACCATTTTAATTTTCGTTGCAAAGAATTTCACCTTCTTTAATAAGTTCATAAGTTTGAATTAAATAGCTTATCATTAGTATAATAAAAGAGATTAAAAAAAGTATAAATATTCTGTGTTTATCATATCGAAAATACGAAGAAAAAAACAGGAATATGTTTAGCTGACATTAAATATGAAATTAATTATTTTTTCTCTTGAAACTATTTGAATTATGTATATAGTGTTAAATTCTTTTAAAGGTACAAGAAAAAAATAGAGATTGTGTTTATTTTAAAGTCAGTAATGTTTATTATGGCAGAAAAACATTAGAACTTTAAGTAAAAAACTACTTTGTCACAAAAAAGTCATAAATTTTTCAAAAAAAATTCACAAAAACCGCTTAAAGTGTGATTTAATATACAGAAGAAGGTCTAATTTTATCGGTAATAGATAAATAACATTTATACGTTGGTAATAGTGTAAATGTTATTATTCACTAATAAAAATGGCAGAACCCTTCGTTTTTTATTGCAAATATAGTAAAGTAAACTTAAATGCCTTATAGTGGGTAAAGAAATATGCTTGATTTGTAATAAGGGATAGGGAGGAAGAAATATGTTTGATTCGAAGCCTTTCGGAGAAGCGACAATTGACAACAGTGAACGGAAACTCCACAATGTTCCAACTACAACAATGTTGCAAGATTTTCTAGCACTTATAAAAATAGGAATCGTAAATTCTAATCTAATTACAACTTTTACTGGATTATGGTTGGCTCTTCATTTCACAGGGAGAAGCTTTTTGGATAATTTAGATATTGTTTTTTTTACGATTACAGGATCATCGTTAATCATAGCAGGTGCGTGTGCACTTAATAATTACATCGATCGTGATATTGATCTATTTATGGAGAGGACGAAAAGCAGACCAACTGTTACTGGCAAGCTTAATCCTTCAAAAGTAGCTATTCTTAGCTTAAGCTTTATTGCTTTAGGAACTATTCTCTTAATGCTTACAACAATAACTGCAGCGATTATCGGTTTATTAGGTGTCTTTAGCTATATTGTCCTTTATACGATGTGGTCAAAGCGCAGATATGTTTCGAACACTATTATTGGAAATATATCTGGAGCAGTACCACCGTTAATCGGATGGGCAGCAGTTGATGCGAAGCTTAGCGTTATGGCATGGGTAATCTTTCTAATCGTGTTTTTTTGGCAACCACCTCACTTCTATGCGCTTGCAATGAGAAGAGTAGATGAATATCGCGCTGCAAATATCCCAATGCTCCCTGTAGTAAAAGGGTTTAAAGCTACGAAACGCAGTATTTATTTATGGATTATCGCCTTGTTTCCACTTCCATTTTTTCTTTCAGAATTAGGATTGCCTTTCGTTATACTGGCAACAGCTTTAAATGTTGGCTGGTTAGCAACAGGAATATATGGAAGGAAATTCAAGGATGATATTAAGTGGGCTAAATTAATGTTTGTCTATTCTCTACAATATCTAACTATTATATTTGTTGCTATGGTAATTATCACACTCATATAAAAAGATTAAAAAGAGCGAGAAGTTTATACTAGTTTTGGATAACATAAATGATTATAGTGCATCCATGATTTATTAGTAAAAACTTTCGCTCGACAATTTTAGACATTAATCTCTATAACCATATTGTATATAGTACATAAGAACTATTAATTTGTTAGGAGATTCTTTCTTTTCCTAAGTTATTGAAAGAATTTATTTATATATTTTCTACAAATGTTTTAGAAATTATTTATGAAAGAGGGGTATGGTTAAGCTATGAAAAGACTAGCAAAGGGGCGACTTTTATCCTTGTTTGCGGTTTTGACGCTTTTTCTTTCTGCTTGTGGTCAACCGCATTTATCTACGCTGCAGCCAGCTGGGGAAGTAGCGCAAACGCAGTTTGACATTATGGTATTAAGCACTTCAATTATGGTAGGGGTCATTGCGATTGTAGCTTTGATTTTTGTTATTGTTTTGGTGAAATTCCGTCGGAAAGATGATAAAATTCCAAAACAAGTTGAAGGAAATCACAAATTAGAAATTATTTGGACAGTAATTCCGATCTTATTAATTTTTGTTCTTGCAGTTCCAGTTGTTTCAGCTGTTTTTCATTTCGCAGACGTTTCAGCTATGGATGAAAAGAATGAAAATGGGGAACTGGGTGCTATTACTGTTAATGTTCGAGCAAATTTATATTGGTGGGAGTTTGAATACCCAAATGAGGAAATTGTTACTTCTCAAGAACTTGTTGTTCCAACAGATGAAAAGGTTTACTTTAATCTAACCGCTTCTGATGTAAAACACTCATTCTGGATTCCGGCAGTGGGTGGAAAAATGGATAATAATACTGAAAACGTAAATAAATTTTGGCTAAGCTTTGATGGTGAAAAGGCACAAAATGCAGGTCAATTATTCCAAGGAAGATGTGCAGAGCTTTGTGGACCATCTCATGCCTTAATGGATTTTAAAGTGAAAGCAATTCCTCGAGCAGAATTTGATCAATGGGTTACAGCTATGCAAGATGTGAAGGAGCCGCTTGAGGCAACGACTGATATAGCACAGGATGGTCAAGACATCTTTAATAATAGCTGTATTGGCTGTCATGCTGTCACGCCAAGTAATAGTATACCAGCAGCAGGTCGGATGGGTCCTAACTTAACAACTTTTGGTGAACGGACGACAATTGCTGGTTACTTAGGGCACACGGATGAAAACTTAAAGGATTGGTTAACTGATCCGGAAAAATATAAGCCTGGTAATAAAATGACAGGTATGTATGGTGAACTAACACCTGCTCAACTAGATGCGCTTACAGCTTATTTAATGGGCTTGAAAGTTCAAGAAAAATAGTAGATTTGTTTAAAAGGGAGGTAAAATTGTGAGTACCTACGCTCAAAAAAGAGGATTTGGTGCAGCTCTATGGGACTATTTGACAACGGTAGACCATAAGAAAATTGCTCATCTTTATCTTATAGCTGGCGGATTTTTCTTTCTTGTTGGTGGATTAGAAGCTTTATTTATCCGCATTCAGCTCTTAAAACCAAACAATGATTTTGTCAGTGCGGGATTATTTAATGAAATATTGACGATGCACGGAACAACAATGATTTTTTTGGCTGCAATGCCAATACTTTTAGGCTTTATGAATGCGGTAATGCCTCTACAAATCGGTGCACGTGATGTGGCATTTCCATTTTTGAACGCTTTAGGCTTTTGGTTGTTTTTCTTCGGAGGAGTTTTCCTGAATATTTCATGGTTTGTGGACGGTGCACCTGATGCGGGATGGACATCATATGCTTCATTATCACTTGCATCAGCAGGACATGGAATTGATTTCTATGCACTTGGATTGCAAATTTCGGGACTAGGAACGTTAATAGGGGGAATTAACTTTCTCGTCACAATCATTAACATGCGTGCCCCAGGAATGACTTATATGCGGATGCCGATGTTTACTTGGACAACATTTATCGTATCTGGACTTATTTTATTTGCTTTTCCGCCACTAACAGTAAGTTTATTTTTAATGACGTTTGATCGGATGTTTGGGGCAAACTTCTTTGATGCGTCAATGGGTGGAAACACGATTATATGGGAGCATTTCTTCTGGATTTTCGGTCACCCGGAAGTATATATATTGATTTTGCCAGCTTTCGGTATTTTTTCTGAGATATTCCAGATCTTTTCAAGAAAGCGCTTATTCGGATATTCATCGATGGTTTTTGCAACCGTGTTAATTGGTTTCTTAGGATTCATGGTTTGGGCTCACCATATGTTTACAACTGGATTAGGTCCGATTGCCAATGCGATCTTTGCTGTATCAACAATGGCAATTGCTGTCCCGACTGGAATCAAAATCTTTAACTGGCTATTTACAATGTGGGGTGGAAGTATTCGTTTCACAACCCCGATGATTTGGGCAGTTGCCTTTATTCCATCATTTATTATGGGTGGGGTAACTGGGGTTATGCTCGGAGCTGCTGCTGCAGACTATCAGTATCATGATACGTATTTCGTTGTCGCTCACTTTCACTATGTAATTGTTGGTGGAGTCGTTTTTGCAATATTTGCGGCAACACATCTATATTGGCCGAAAATGTTCGGTACGATGTTAAATGAAACTTTAGGAAAAGTTACTTTCGTTTTATTTTTCATTGGTTTCCATCTAACATTCTTTATCCAACATTTCCTTGGATTATGGGGAATGCCAAGACGTGTATTCACATATCTTCCAGGTCAAGGGTTTGAAACTTCAAACCTAGTAAGTTCAATCGGTGCTTTCTTAATGGCTGCTGGAACGATTGTGATGCTATACAATGTAGTTATTACAAGTGTGAAAAATGTTAAAGTTGGGAATGATCCTTGGGAAGATGGTCGTACACTTGAGTGGGCAATATCTTCACCACCACCATACTATAACTTTAAAGAGCTTCCGCTCGTGCGTGGTTTAGATGCATATTGGCTTGAGAAAATGGAAGGCAAAAAAGGTATGTCTCCTGCAGAACCACTTGGAGATGTCCATATGCCAAATAATTCCTTTACGCCATTTCTCATCTCTCTTGGTCTGTTCATTGCGGCATTTGGTGCGCTATTCCATGGAGATGAAGGAAATATATGGGGTATCCCAGTCTTAATTGGTGGACTATTATTTACATTATTAGCAATGGGTTATCGCTCAATTAAGGATGATCATGGCTATCATATTCCGAAAGAAGAATTAATGAATGATCAAGATAAGGGGGTTAAGGCATGATGCATGCAGAAGAGAAAATGACGCTTGAAAAATGGCCTGCTTCGCCTGAACGACAAACCCTTGAGGCAAAAAATAAATTTGTTGGCTTTTGGATCTTTTTAGGGGGAGAGACAGTTCTTTTCGCTTCTCTCTTCGCGACTTATCTTGCATTGAAGGATTCTGTTCCGAAAGCGGATATGCATTTAGCGAAGGATCTCTTTGAAATTCCGCTTGTATTTGCCATGACGATGATCCTTTTAACAAGCTCATTGACAAGTGTGTACGCTATGTATCATATGAAGAATTTCAACTTTAAAAAAATGCAGCTATGGATGGGGATTACAGTCCTTCTTGGTTTAGCATTTCTAGGATTAGAAATTTATGAGTTTAACCATTATGTACACGAGTTTGGTCACACATTTACGAGCAGTGCATTCGGTTCGGCATTTTATACGTTAGTTGGATTCCATGGAGCGCATGTCGCTTTTGGATTATTATGGATTACGACATTAATCATCCGCAACAGTAAGCGAGGATTAAGCTTATACAATGCCCCGAAATATTATGTTGCCAGCCTTTACTGGCATTTTATTGACGTGGTATGGGTATTTATTTTTACAGTAGTGTATTTAATGGGAATGGTGGGATAAACTGATGGTAAATGAACAATTGAATTCAGGCACTCCTCAGGTGGACATTGAATATCGTCGTAAAAAAAATGCTGAAGAAATGAAACATCAGGTCATTACGTTTTCTTTGATGATTTTCTTAACAATTTCTGCTTTTATTGCAGTCGCTTATAAGGATTTTACAGGGTGGTTTATTGTTCCGTTTATTTTACTCCTTGCTTGTGTGCAAGTCATTTTCCAATTATATTATTTTATGCATATGAGTCATGAGGGACATGAAGCCCCAAAGTTATTTATGTATTCAGCAATATTTATGGCGGTTGTAACGATTTTAGCGTATATGACAATTATTTGGTGGTAAAGCATGAAGAAAATCGGCACAAGCCGATTTTCTTTTTACTAAATAGGCGCATGCGCTTTTAGAGGTGAAAATGCAATGTCATTACAAATCTTTGGTTTTCGAGCATTATGGAGTCCTTATTTTTTCGTTTTTCTCCTATTAATTGTAGTAGGTTATTTTCTTATTACGATAAAGTATCGTGAGAAATTTACAAATAGTGAACCACTAACAAAGGAGCAAGCTATTTATTTTTTGATTTCAATAATTCTTCTGTATGTGATTAAAGGGTCGCCACTTGATCTGATGGGTCATCTAATGTTTTATGCACATATGACGCAAATGGCTGTGCTTTGCTTAATTATCCCTCAGTTACTAGTAATTGGTATTCCTCCTTGGATATGGCGCTCTTTATTAAAAAAAGCTGTGTTTAAAAATGTATTTTCTTTTTTTACGAAACCGCTTATTGCCTTACTATTATTTAATGGCATTTTCTCGATGTATCATCTTCCGCTTATATTTGATTTAGTGAAAACGGATTTTCTTTTACATGCTGCTTATACGAGTATTTTGTTTGTTGCCTCGCTCTTTTTCTGGTGGCCGTTAATAAATAAACTTGATCAATTTCAGTCATTTAGTGGCTTGAAAAGGGTAGGGTATATTTTTGCTGGTGGGGCATTGCTTTTACCTGCATGTGGATTAATCATTTTTGCGGATGTACCACTTTATGCCTCCTTCTCTGATCCGAAGGCATGGGCAAAGTCGTTAGAGCTTTGTGTTCCAGCTTCAACACTTTCAAGCTTATCTTTAAGCGGTCCAGAAATGTTCAGTTCTATGTCTCTTTTATACGACCAGCAGCTTGGAGGAATCATTATGAAGATGATTCAAGAAATTGTTTATGGGGTCGCATTGGCGAAAATCTTTTTTGCATGGTATAGAAAAGAACAAGAAGAAACAGAAATTGAAAAGCAGATTAGACTCGATCCACAGCTCAATGAATAATGGTATTAAAGCTGTCCAATTTAGTTCCTAGAATTAGTTAATATTGGTGAAATCTTTATTAACAAAGAATGGATTTGGAACTTTCTAGTGACAGCTTTTTTTGTTTTGTACGTGATGAGGATATTTGGAATTTCTGCATAAAAGATCACATTTTCTGAAAGGGAAAGTGAACAATTTATGAATCTTTAGCTTTAATCTTCTTTGTTTGTTGATTAAACGGCAATAGTTTACTAAAATTATTACATATGTATGATTAAATAGCTGCTCTTTAGTAGAAATAGAGTAGAGAAGGAGCTCGTATGGATTATTCATTACCGATATTACCAACAATAAGTACGACTTTCATTGTTTTAAGTGCCATTATGGTAGCGATTGGCTGGGTGCAAATTAGCAAGAAAAAGCTGGAGGCACATAAAAAAACAATGACTTTAGCTGGAATTTTTGCTCTGATATTTTTTATTATTTATGCAAGTAGAACAGTGTTTATTGGGAATACTGCTTTTGGTGGGCCTGATAATATCAAAATCTATTATACTATTTTTTTGATTTTCCATATTACTTTGGCGACAGTAGGTGCTGTTTTAGGTATTATCAGTCTTTATTCGGGATATAAGGACAATTTAAAGTTGCATCGTAAGCTCGGTCCGGTTACGAGCTTTGTCTGGTTTTTTACGGCGATAACAGGTGTAGCTGTTTATCTTTTACTTTATGTTTTCTATCATGGTGGGGAAACAACATCCGTTATTAAAGCGATTTTAGGAATTTAAAAGGAATTTTAATAAGAAAAGACGCATGTCACTATGCGTCTTTTCTTATATTTATTTAGCAAACTTTTCAAGTTCACTACTAATTTCACTTAGAATTTTTTCACATTGACTTACAAGTGATTTTGGGAAGTTTTCATCTTCACCATATTCTACTCCATGTGGATAATAATATTTGCCAAGCACAGGGGTTTTAAGTTTAATGCTTGCTTTATTCGCACCAACGTCCCCTTCAATAGCAGTCCCAAAAATACGCAAGTAAAAAATTCCTTCTTTTATATCGAATTTCCGATCGTATGTAACTCTTTCATAGTCCCATTGACCCTCACGAACCAATTTATTCGCGCGCATTAAATCATCGAGACGTTTCAATTCCGCTGTCTTGTTATCTAATCCAGTATTTTCAAATTTCATTTTTGCCCCTCCTTAAAACAGTTCATCCATGAATATGATTTACAAATAATTAAAATTTTAACAAGTGCTTCTTCAAATTTAATAATAGTTGAAATATTGATAATATGCAATGGATACATAAAAAAGAAACGCTATTTTTGTCCGATTTGGAAAAGATAAAGAAGATAAAAGGAAGGGGTTATTTAAATATGAAGAAAATCATTTCTATCCTTTGCTTTAGCTTCTTTTTTTTCATGGTTGAGAATGTATCAGCAGAAATCAAGCACGCTGTGAAAAGCGGAGATACACTTTGGGAAATTGCTGAGAAATATAAGATTGATCTTGATTTATTAATAAAAAGCAATGCTCATATTCAAAATCCAAATTTAATTTATCCTCTGCAAATGATCATCATTCCTAGTAAAAGCTTTAAGTTGGTTGAGAAGCAGAGGATGAATATAACCGAAAAAAAACTTTTTGATTTAATCAATAAGTATCGAGCGGAAACTGGACTTAGTCGGTTAACAGAAGAACAATCATTAGTAGATGCTGCTCGTTTAAAGGTGAAGGACATGAAGAAAAGAGGGTATATTTCACATATTTCTCCTACATACGGGAAGCCTAATTTAATGTTAAAGGAATTAAGTATTTCCTTTCAAACTGTAAACGAATGCATCGGAGCTGGTCATAGCTCATCAGAGGAGCTCGTTTCGTCATGGTTAAGCTCAAGTGTGAATCGTGCCATTATTTTGAATGATCAAGCCACACATATCGGAATTGGCTATCATAAGGGAGGAATTCATGGACATTATTGGACGATTCTAGTTATAAAAAAGTAAATTGGGAGGGATGATCGTGGAAACGATTCATGAAATTATGACCAAGAATGTTGAAAGCTGTTCATTATTAGATAATGTATACGAAGTGGCAGTTAAGATGAAGGAGTTAAATGTAGGAGCGATTCCAATTGTCGATGATGATAAATTAGTTGGGATGATTACAGATCGAGACATCGTGATGCGCTGCATTGCTGAGAAAAAACCTCCTTCATCAAAGGTTGAAGATATTATGAGCCATGAGTTAATAACGATCGAGCCTGACACAAGTTCAGAGGAGGCTGTGAATCTCATGTCCGAACACCAAATCCGCAGATTACCTGTAGTTGAAGGTAGTAAATTAGTTGGAATTGTTTCGTTGGGGGATTTTGCCAGTCACCATTTAACCGATGAACAGGCTGGAGATGCACTAACAGAAATTTCCGGAATGAATATCCAACCTCATCATTAAGGAAGACACCTTTAAGGTGTTCTTTTTTTGAAAAAATTTTAGAATTTTCAGCCCCTTCTATTAAAAAGAAACTTTATGATGTTATACTATTTTATAGAAAGCAATCATAAAAATAGTAGAAACTATAGTTAAAGAGGGGGAAATATTCTGCGTATACTTATTCGGACTTTAATCGTTATTTCTGCTCTAATATTGGTCGGATTTGTTTTTAATATTGCAACAAATGAAAATAGAGAAGTATTGGTGAATAAAAATAGTCATCAGCCAAAAGTAGTAAAAGAGTTGGAGGAAATTAAAGAAGAATCTCCAAAAACAACTTTACCGAATGAGGGGCTAGCTAGTTTGATGGGAAAGTCTAGTAAAGAGCTAATTAATAAACTTGGCGAACCTGTGAGAATTAACTCATCATTTTATGATTATGATTGGTGGGTATATCCTAGAAGCTATGAAGACTATATTCAAATCGGTGTCGCAGATAATAAAGTAGTGACAATCTTTGCTTCTGGATCAAAGGCAGATGTGCCGCCATTTAAAATTGGTCAATCGATTACGGAAATATATACATCAACTCAAGTTGAAACGAATATTAGCATTGATTATGAAGATGGATCTTATCGGTTTGAATTATCTGAAGATGATCTTAATAGTCGTCCATTGATTGTTCTTGGTGATTATTTTGCCCAGCTTTATATTGATAAATTCACAGGAACATTATCAAGTATAAGACTATTAGACAAAGCAGTTCTCATTAAGCAGCACCCATATGAAATGGTATATCGAGGTGAGCTTTTAGAGGCGGATGGATTATTAGAATCGGATGAAGAAGAAGTGGATAACGGGAAAGCTCGGCAAATTTTTGATTTAACGAACGTCATCCGTGTTCGTTTTGGGATTAAACCACTTGAATGGGACGATGAATTGGCGGAGGTAGCTTTCTCACATAGTAAAGATATGTATGAAAGTGATCAGTTTTCGCATATATCTGAGAAGAGTGGAGAATTAAAAGACCGATTAGAGGCAAATGAAGTCATTTATCAAATTGCGGGTGAGAATATTGCTGCGAATTATCTTGATGCGCCTGCTGTCATCGAAGGCTGGCTAAATAGTAAGGGGCACCGTGAAAGTTTATTAAATGAAGAATTCACTCATTTAGGTGTGGGGGTATATAAAAAGCATTATACGCAAAATTTTATCGGCAAGTGGCAAGAATAGGAACTTTTTATTAATTGGATTTCACCTTTTCATTATTTTTTCATAAACTAATATAGGCATGTGGAGGTAGAAGAGGTGAATGAAAGATGTCCGATAAAAAGCTTCATCCTTCAGTTGAGAAATTTAAAGAGTTTGTTAAAGCCAATCCATCACTAACAAAAGAGGTACGCTCCGGAAATACCACCTTACAGGAATTATATGAAGACTGGTTTCTACTTGGAGAAGAAGATTCAAAATGGGATCCTTATCGGGCTGAAAAGAAAGAAGATCAATCCGATGCTAAAGAATCTAATTCAGAGTGGATGTCAAACATAGTAGGTTCACTAAAAAAAATGGATCCGAATCAAGTACAAGGATATATTCATAATTTAAGTAAGACATTAGCATCCGTTCAAGGGGTCCTGTCTCAGTTTCAAGGTGGAGGTCAAATTAATGTTCCAACAGACAGCGGAGAAAAGCTAAAGAATTTGTTTAGCTTTAACAAAGATTAGTGAGGAGTTTTGACAAATGAGAAAAGAAATAAGTCAATACATTGAGCAAAATAAAGAATTACAAAGTTTTATTAGAGAGCAGCCCCAATGGTATCGCAGTCTATCTCGAAATCCAACTCAAATTCAATCATTAGAAATTGCCTCCTTACACTATTATAAAAATACAATCCCACATAAGGTTGAAAAGTTTACAAATGGCGTACAAATGGCCTCAATGATGATGGGGATGTTTCAAGCTTTGAATAATACAAGCAAATAAATGAGCTTTCTCATTAATGAGAAGGCTCATTTATTTGCTCACTCATAAAGTGAAACTTCATCAGTGGGAGGTTACAGCCCGTTAATGCGGGATAAAAAAAGAAGGTGAAGTAAACAATATCGATAACAGCGAAAATATCGAGTTCTATCATAATGAAAAGCTAAAGCCCCTAGCTGTTGGTAGCTAGATAAAGGAGAAATAGACATGAGAATACTTAAATTCCTGTTAATCGTATGTTTGTTGCTCATGATCAGTGGTTTTGAAAAAAATAGGTCGCAACCCGTAACATATACAGATGTTTTTCCAATTAAGAATTCTGACCTAAAGCAAGATGAATCATTTTACGTCAGACATCAAGTGAAGAATAATGATGTATTGATTGAATGCATTGTTCAAGGAATTACCTTTAGAGATATAAATGCTAATAATAAAGGGAAAATAATTATTTATGTTGATGGTAAAAAGAGAGAAGAAATTTCATCAGCAGCCTTTATTATTAAAGGGCTATCGTCAGGAACACATCGTTTGAAATTAGAAGTGATCAAAACAAACGATGCTTCCTATAATTTACAAAAAGAATTTTATGTCACGATTCCTTAGCTTTCGATTTTAGCCGTTTCATGGTAAAATATGAAACGGAGGTGAGCTAAATTTTGCTTGCAACAATAGAAAGAATGGAAATTCTTAATCTAACTGAAGAGATTGCTGAGATGATTATTAATTCAGAAGAAGCGGAGCATTACCGTCAATGTTTATATAGATTAAAAACAAATAAAGCAACAGAGCTTAAGATAACAGAGTTTATAAAAATGAAGGAGCTTTATGATGAAGTTGTACGTTTTGGTAAGTATCACCCAGAATACAAAGCAGTGATGAAATCGATTAGAGAATTAAAGCGAACAATGGATCTTGATCATCATGTTGCTGAGTTTAGAAAAGCTGAAAATAGCCTGCAGGCATTATTAGATGATGTGAGTGTCTTAGTTGGCCGTTCGGTATCGGAGCAAATTAAGGTACCGACAGGAAATCCATTTTTTGATAACTCCTCAAGCTGCGGGGGAGGTTGTGGTTCAGGTGGGGCATGTGGCTGCTCATAGTGGATCATATTTCGATGAAATGAATAATATGTTTAAAGGGGAAGGAAATATGTTCGGACAACGACAAGGAATTATTGTCTGGCTTTATACATTAAAGCAAGCAAAAATGTTAAGAAAATTCGGTAATATTCATTATGTTTCAAAACGATTTAAATATGTTGTCTTATACTGTGATCTTGTCGAGGTGGAAGCAATCACGGATAAGCTAAACAGCTATTCATTTGTAAAAAAAGTTGAGCCATCCTATAAACCGTTTTTGAAAATAGAATTTGAAAATAAGAAGCCAGATAAGGCGAAAGAATATGACTATAAAATGGGTATTTAGAAAGGTGAGAGACAAAATTTCTCACCTTTTTTTCATTTTTCGCTAAGTTTATACAAATTTCATGTGACGGAAGTTGAATGATTTGGTATGGTAGTGATAAGAAAAATAATTGAGGGGAATTCCAATGTGGAGAACAACATTAGTAATTTTTATTACCTTGATGACATCGATTAGTGGAATGGTGCTCTGGCAGTGGAAGGCATATTCAAAACAAAATGTTTCCATCGAAGATAGTGGAGAAACAGTGGTTCAAGAAATAACGATAAAAACAGATAATAATGTTTTACTTATTACCCAAAAAATGAGCGGACTTACACCAAATAAAGAATATACGACAATTAATCCTGATCGCCTCTTAGATTGGTCATGTGTGAAGGCGGATGGAGAGGATTGTGAATCCGCTGATAAAAATCCGTCCACATTTATACCAGATAATCAAGAAATGCAATTTACATACAAAATAGCATTACCAAAAGATAATACTTCTTTTCTAATCCATGATTGGAAGACTTTATTACCAGAAGTACGGATAATCAAAACGAGTATTGAAATTTCAGATAAGTCGAAAAGAGTAGGTTCTTGGGTGGTGGGTTTACCTTTAAAAGGCTTTCGAGAAATGGATTTAATTGATTATTATTTATTTTCAGGTCCTGCTGATGCCCCTGCTCTTTATTGGCAGGCTCATTCGTTAAATCATTTGAAAGTAGATAATCTGGATTATTATTTTGAACAGCCGCATGAAGAAAATGCGCTTCCATTCGATAAGGAGCTTAAAAGCTTGCAAGATTTTCCTTATGTTGCTGTAGTTTTGTCTGATCAATTTAGTGGGAAGAGTGGAGATGGAATTATTTTCTCTCCTGCGAATAGTACAGATGCTGAGATAAAAAGGCAATTAATGAATTATTATTTTGAAAATAAATATCATTTCGAGGAAAAATGGCTAGTGGATCTTTTCACGTCTTCTACAATGAAACAGCCAGCGATTACAAGCAGAGGAAAGGCTGTTCTCATAGAGCTAAGCAAAAAGCTTTCAGAGGAAGAACTAGAGACATTTTTTAATCTTGTAGCTCAGACAAATGAACCGATGTCTCTACAAAAATTGGATCATACTATTAAAGAAATAAAAGGCTATAGCACACGCTTTTTTTCATTGAATAAAGACGAATCAAAACCGTTCATTTCTTTGTATTTTTATGATGAAAGAAAGGTCATCATCAGCGATAAAGAAAAGAATGAAATAGAGGTCATGGTTGAGAATGGGAAGATGCTTTACCCATTTATTGAGACGATAAAGGCGCTAGGCTTTGAATTGGAAATTCTTTCGGACCAGGAAACGATTCTCCTTATGAAAGAAAATAATCGTTATCGTTTTTATTTGAATAGTAATATTTTTATTTATAATGAAGAGGACTATGGATTGCTGGAAAGCCCATTGACAAACATAAATGGAAAAATTTACATGAGTAAACAATGGTTTGAGGCGTTATTTAAAGTTAAGTTCGAGGAAGAGGAAGAAAGAATTAAACTCTCTTTATAAAATACAAAAACTGATCCATTCATAATATTGCATAACTGCTTAGACGAAATTGCTCTAAAAAAGAAAAAACCCTGCAGAATCTCTGCAGGGTCCTTCTATGTCCTAAATTTAGGATAGAAGGCAAAGGGAGAGGAGAAACCGGAGGAAGAACTTATGGGGAAACGTAAGTCTTCTCCGCGGTTGGCAACAACATCCTCGAATAGATGCTGTTACTAACATTATTTCCATAAAAATAACGGATATACACGGAATGGCATTTTTGATTCTCCCTTTTTTTGTAGGAGATTTTATTCGTTATATACGATAAAATTGTTGGCGACAGATGTGATATTATGTTAGGATAGGTAGGAAAAATTATGATTAATGAATGTAAATGAAAAGCAGTGGTGATAAGGATGAGAGTGGTTTCAGGAACTCGAAAAGGAAGGTCGCTGAAAGCGGTGCCAGGCAATTCAACGAGACCAACTACTGATAAAGTAAAAGAAGCCATTTTTAATAGGATAGGGCCATATTTTGATGGTGGCTTAGGTCTCGATCTTTTCGCTGGCAGTGGTGGTCTAGGAATTGAAGCATTGAGCAGAGGTGCAGAGAAAGTTATTTTCGTCGATAAAGACGGTAAGGCAATTCAAACGATCTATGAAAATGTGGGAAATTGCCAATTAGAAGAGCAAGTAGAAATATATCGTAATGATGCGGAGAGGGCGCTTAAAGTAATTCTGAAAAGAGAATTGGTGTTTGATTTTATATTTTTAGATCCACCATATAAGAAACAACAACTTGAAAAACTCCTTGAAATAATCAATAAAGAAAATTTACTTACGCCAAATGGGGTAATTGTTTGTGAGCATGGTTCTGATATTCTACTTCCTAATTCTATCGGAAATTTCTGCGTTAGGAAAGTCGAAAAATATGGAATCATTACTGTAACGATTTATGAAGTCTGCGTGTGAAAAATTGAAACAGGAGGATTTTTTTATGGGAGGAATTGCAGTTTGTCCAGGAAGCTTTGATCCAATTACATATGGCCACCTAGATATTATTAAAAGGGGGGCAAAGGTATTTAATAAGGTTTATGTCGTTGTGCTGAATAATTCGTCTAAGCATCCACTATTCACTGTTGAGGAAAGAATTGAATTGATTAAAGAAGCAACAAAGGACATACCGAATGTAATTGTTGATTCCTTTCAGGGCTTGCTTATAGATTATGCAAAAAGTGTCAATGCTTGTGTAATAATAAGAGGGTTAAGAGCCGTATCAGATTTTGAATATGAAATGCAGATTACTTCGATGAACCGCGTATTAAATGATGATATTGAAACTTTTTTTATTATGACAAAAAACCAATATTCCTTTTTAAGTTCGAGTATTGTTAAAGAAGTGGCAAAATATAACGGGAAAGTAACTGAGCTTGTACCACAGGTCGTTGAAAAAGCGCTGAAAATCAAATTTCAAAAGCAATGAAACGAGCACTTGATGTGCTCGTTCTCTTATTTCATTAAGAATGAGCAATTGTTTAGCGGTTCATTGTTTTTTTTGCTAATAAAAATGTATAAAGCAGGATTCCTACTATTGTAATGAGGGGACCAGCTTCTATTAAAGTGGCAAACCATTTTTGCAGAATAGATTCCTCCCAGAGTAAACCGACAGGAAGTGCATTTGATGGTTCAGTATGATAAAAGCGTTCATAAACAGGCTTCCAAAAGATCGCAACATAAAATGCGGAAATAAAGCCGTGGGAAATCCTCGCGATGAAGTATGGTTTAAAATCAATATCAGTTTCTGCAAGAATGCTTGCGACCTGTGCTTGTACACTAAAGCCACTAAAAGCTAAAATAAAACTAGTGATCATAATTTGTTGCATTAAGGTGGCAGTTTGGGTTTGGCTCGTTAATTTACTTCCAAGTGTAATTTCGAAAATTCCGGAGAAAAGTGGAATGCCTAATTCACTAGGTAAATGAAATAAGCTTAAAAGCATGACTAACCCTTCGGCAAAAAAGGTTGTAATCCCAATATGAAAAAACATTTTGTTTATGACGGAGAAGAGGATAATAAATCCACCAACCATTAGCAATGAGCGAACAGAGGACATGACTGCATCACCGAGAAGCTTCCCTATTGTCCGATTATCGTTGATTCTTGTACGATGAAGAATGGCGAAGGCTAAACGTAATGAAATTTTTCTTTTTCTCGTATCACTACTAGGAATTTCTGCTTTACGACCATAAAACCTCATTGCAAATCCTACTGTGAGATTCCCTAAATAATGTGCTAACGCAAGCAGCATTCCAAGCTTAGGGTTATGAAAGAAACCGACTGATACGGCACCAAAGATAAATAATGGGTTTGAGCAGTTTGTAAATGATACAAGGCGCTCAGCCTCTATTTTTGATAACTGACCTTCCTGTCGTAGTCTTGCCGTAATTTTCGCACCGACAGGATAACCAGAAGCCATGCCAATGGCCCAGACAAAACCGCCAACGCCGGGAACGCGAAATAACGGGCGCATGAACGGTTCTAGCAATACACCAATAAATTGTACGACGCCAAATCCAATTAGTAATTCTGAAATGATGAAAAATGGTAATAGGGAAGGGAAGACGATTTCCCACCACATGTTAAGTCCCCTAATGGATGCATCGACAGACTCCTGTGGAAATGAAATGAGAGAAATCGCCATCAAAGCTGCAAAAAGTGCAAGGATAACTGTTTTTAATCTAGAACGAAACACACGCAAATCCTCCCTCAAACATTAAACTAGCTATGCGGCAATTGTATATAGTTGAGATAAAAGGTGATGTTTAGCCTTGTCCCCTATAAATCAATATACTCATAGAACTATAAAATAGACCATAAGATTGAAACAGAATGGAGCGATTTTTGCACAATGTAAGGAGGAAATTCTTTTGGGAAAACAGCCGAAAATAGGATTGGCATTAGGCTCAGGTGGTGCTAGAGGCTTTGCTCATTTAGGTGCGATAAAAGTATTGAAGGAAGCAGGGATTTCTGTCGATTTTATAGCTGGGAGCAGTATGGGGGCAATGATAGGTTGCTTCTATGGAGCAGGTCTTGATATAAACCGACTATATAAATTAGCAAAGGTATTTAGAAGAAAGTATTATTTAGATTTCACCGTTCCGAAGATGGGCTTTATTGCTGGTAAAAGAGTGAAAGAACTGATCCGTGTTTTTACCCATGGGAAGAATTTAGAAGAGCTTGATATTCCTGTCCGCGTTGTCGCAACTGACATAATGACTGGAGAAAAGGTTGTTTTTGATAAAGGGCCAATCGCTGATGCGGTTCGTGCAAGTATTTCAATCCCAGGAATTTTTGTACCTGAGAAGCTTAATGGTCGCTTGCTTGTCGATGGGGGAGTTGTTGACAGAGTTCCTGTTTCTGTTGTAAAGGAAATGGGCGCTGATATCATTATTGCAATTGATGTTGCCCGTGTAAAAACAAATTTAGAAATTACTTCAATCTATGATGTGATTATGCAAAGCCTTGATATTTTGCAAATGGAGCTAGTCACACAAAGAGAAATTGCCTCTCATATCATGATTCGTCCTCATGTGGAAATGTATAGCTCTTTAGCTTTTACAAATATTGAGGAAATTATTAATATAGGTGAAGAGGAGACAAGAAAGCATATCGATCAAATTAAAGAGATGATGAATTCATGGAAGGAGCCTCATAAATAATGAAAAAGAAGTATTTTGTTCGGTCCTTCTTTATTGCAGCGCTTGTTCTAGTTGCTAGTTCTTTTTATTATTTACCCTACTACGTTTCAAAACCTGGAATGGCAAAAGAGTTAGAACCGATTATTCATGTTGAAAATGGCTTTAATGAAAAAGGAAATTTCATGTTAACGACAGTAAGAATGGGAAGAGCAAATATTTATTCATACGGACTTGCGAAGCTCGATAAATATCAAGAAATTTTCCCTGTTACGGCGATTAAATCAAAGGAAGAGACAGATGAGGAGTATAATGTCAGGCAGCTTCATTTAATGGCGACTTCAAAATTCTATGCCATTGAAACAGCGTATAAAAAAGCAGGCATCCCCATTCATTACGAATATAAGGGTGTATTTGTTTTGAATATTGTGCCTGAAATGCCGGCAGAAGGAAAGCTAAGAGCGGGTGATCGGATTTTTAAAGTTGATGGCAAAGAGTTTGAATCATCAGCACAATTTATTGAATACGTTTCTAGTAAAAAAGCAGGCGATTACGTAAAGTTTATGAT
>JAEWDX010000058.1 GCA_023389895.1 Bacillota bacterium | reverse complement strand
GTACCTGACTTAGATACAGTACGTTTAAAGCGACGAAGAGCATCTTCAAGCGATTCGTTTTTACGAACGACGGTTTTAGACATTCTCTTTCCCTCCCTCCGAGCACAACACACATACACCAACATGTTTTACCATGTACTTTGCAATTATAATATAACAGCGAATTAAGGTCAACATTATTTAGCCTCTATTTAAGAAGCATGTCCCAACTCTTTTAGTCATAAATATGAAGGAGGGGGTGAGAGCTTGGCTCAACTATTTTTTTTCATCTTAATGATTGGGCTTTTTATCTATGGAATGACATTATTAAGAGCAGGGCTTTTCAATTTATCCGCTGACTCGATGAAGATTTGGCTGACTAAAGTAACTGAAACGCCTTGGAAGGGATTTTTAGCAGGAGTGGGAATTACATGTATTTTACAAAGCAGCTCAGCTGTAATGGTGATAACGATTGGACTTATTTCAACAAGACTGCTTACTTTTCCGCAATCAATTGGGATCATTTTAGGAACGAATGTTGGGACAACATTAACGACTGAACTCATCACTTTCAATATCGAATCTTTTCTTGTGCCTTTAGCGAGCTTAGGTGCTATTTTTCTCTTAATAGGAAAAAAAAGCTTCAGAAGTATCGGGCTAATTTTACTAGGAATTTCAGCTATATTTGCTGCAATGGGAGGATTTGAATATATGGCAGGCGCATTAAGATCATATGGGTTCGTTAAGCAATTACTGCTTTCCTTAGACAAGAGTCACCTATATAGTATTTTTGCAGGAACTTTTATTACCGCGATTATCCAATCTAGCACAGCCACGACGGGAATCATTATGGGCTTCCTGATGAATAATGCCATTGATCTTGATACAGGAATTGCCATTATGCTCGGTTCTAATATCGGCACTTGTGTAACTGCCTTCTTAGCGTCAATTGGTGCTGGGCGCGAGGCAAGATTATCAGCTTATGGACATATTTGGTTAAATATTATTGGAGTTATCGCCTTTTATCCGTTTATTCCTGAACTTTCCACCATCGGATCTGAGCTTGCTCAAGAGGTGGATACACAATTAGCTCATGTTGGCGTGATTTTTAATGTGACTTCATCCTTACTTGTGCTTCCTTTCGCATCCTCATTTGCGAAATTCATCCTGTTTCTCCACGATCGAAAATAATTCACCATCCTCTAACAATGAAGATTCTCCGTTCTGTATCTAGTTAATGTATATGTTAATATCAGGGAAGAGATCGCCTAGAGAAAGAAAAACGAAGGCATCCAATGCCCTCGTTTTTCTAATAGTCTAAATCACTTGTTAATCCTTTTACAATGGCAATTCCTGAGCTTGCCCCAATTCTCGTTGCTCCTGCTTCGATCATCCTTTTAGCGTCCTCTGCACTTCTTACTCCACCAGAAGCCTTCACCCCGATAGCTGGTCCAACCGTTTTTCTCATGAGAGCAATATCTGCAACCGTTGCTCCCCCTGTTGAAAATCCTGTTGATGTTTTAACAAAATCAGCACCAGCTTTTACGGATAATTCGCATGCTTGTATCTTTTCCTCTTCTGTAAGCAAACATGTTTCGATGATAACCTTTGTTAATGCTTTTCCTTTTGCCACTTCAACGATAGCACGAATGTCCCGTTCAACAAGGTCATTGTCGCCCTTTTTTAAAGCACCAATATTTATAACCATATCCACCTCTGTTGCACCGTTTTCAATCGCATTATTTGTTTCGAATGCTTTCGTTTCAGATGTGGATGCACCTAAAGGAAATCCGATAACCGTACAAACTTTGACATCAGTATTTTTTAAAAGCTGCGCACATTTTCCTACCCAAACAGGATTTACACAAACAGAAGCAAAATGATACTCTTTCGCTTCACTACATAGTTTATCAATTTGTTCACTAGTTGCATCCGCTTTCAATAACGTATGATCAATCATTTTAGCAATAGTAGCTGACATATTATTGCTCCTTCCAACATTTTAGTTGTCCGTACCTCTCACATCATATCATTCTTCAAATGAAACAGCAAATAAGGATTTCAGCAAAAAAGGAACTACCCGTTTAGGTAATTCCTTTTTACCGTTCTTATTTTAAACAGCCGTTTCTTCTGTTTTTTTATCGTCTAATTCATCAAGGACTCGAACAAATTGGCCTTCATTATAAGGATAGCCTGCCTTTGTTATTTTCACCTTTACAATTTGACCGATCATTTCTTCTGTCGAAGGAAAGACAACTTTAAGATAATTATCCGTGTAGCCTACATAAAGCCCTTTATTTAACTCTTCCTTGAACTCTTCTTCAGGAATTACTTCAAGGACCTCATCTTCAAATTGGGAAGCATATTCTTTTGCAAGCTGATCAGATAAAGAAATAAGACGATGAACTCGCTCATTTTTCACCTCTTCATCTATTTGCTCTTCCATTCTTGCAGCAGGAGTCCCTGTCCGTTTCGAATAAGGGAAAACATGTAGTTCAGAGAATTTATGTGATTTAATAAAATGATACGTTTCCATAAACTCTTCTTCGGTCTCCCCTGGGAAGCCAACAATCACATCAGAGGTCACTGCTAATCCAGGCAATACTTCCTTCAATCTCTCTAAACGTTCACCGAAAAATTCCATCGTATATTTCCGACGCATTCTTTTTAACACTGTATTTGAGCCAGATTGGATGGGAATATGAAGATGTCTAACAACTAGTTTAGATTTATCGATTACATCAATGACTTCATCGGTAATTTGGCTAGCCTCAATAGAAGAAATTCTAATTCGTTTTAATCCGTGAACTTGCTCTTCTAAATCTCTTAATAGCATAGCTAGATTGTAATCTTTCATATCTTCCCCGTATCCACCTGTATGAATTCCAGTTAAAACAATTTCTCGATAGCCTGCATCAACAAGCTGCTGTGCTTGATGGATAACCTCTTTTGGATCTCTTGACCGCATTAATCCGCGCGCCCATGGAATAATACAGAAGGTGCAAAAGTTATTACAGCCCTCTTGAATTTTTAATGAAGCACGGGTACGATCTGTGAAAGCTGGGACATCAAGTTCTTCATAAACACGATTTTTCATAATATTGCCAACACCATTAATCGGCTGACGCTCTTCTTTATATTGCTTAATATATTCGAGCATCTTCACCCGATCCTGTGTTCCAACAACAATATCTACTCCTGGAATGGCCATAACTTCAGCAGGGGACGTTTGTGCATAACAGCCCGTTACACAAACAACTGCATCTGGATTTTTCCTGATCGCTCTACGAATGACTTGACGGCTTTTCTTGTCACCTGTATTCGTTACAGTACAAGTATTAATAATATAAACATCTGACATCGCTTCAAAATCAACGCGGTTATAACCGGATTCCTTAAACAATTGCCAGATGGCTTCTGTTTCGTAATGGTTCACTTTACACCCAAGTGTATGAAAGGCAACTTTCGGCATCTATTTTCACTCCATTAATTCAAAATGATAAGAAATTGCTGATAAAGCATAAAGTGGTGCTGTCTCTGTTCTTAAAATTCTCGGCCCTAATCCACAGGCTAAGAAGCCATTATTTGTTAGCATCGAAGTTTCCTGTTCTGAAAGACCACCTTCAGGGCCAAAAACAAATAATAAGGATTGACCGCTTTTCATTTCAGTTAATATTTTCGAAAGAACTCGCGTTTCACCTTGCTTTGCCTCTTCTTCA
>JAEWDX010000384.1 GCA_023389895.1 Bacillota bacterium | reverse complement strand
ATGCTCGCTCGGCCTCATTTAATTTTTCCACTGATGAAGCAGAAATCGTATGAAGATGGAACCCTTCTGTCAGTTCTGATAAATAGGAAGCCTTTGTTGTTTTTATTTTTTTCATAAATAGTTTTACTTCCTTCCGGTTAGAAACCATTATCGAAGCGGTTAGATCACCATAGACGGGATGCTCTATTTTCACATCTTTCATTGTGACTCCGCAATCAACGACAATGTTTAACTCCTCCTCCGTTCTTTCAGGATGATGATAGCAGGCGATTATACGATCAAAGGATTTGTTTATAGATGCCTGCATTAAGAAAAGATAGCCTTGGCTTGTGGCAATAATGGGTTCACCTTTCGCTTTAAGAAGTGTCATATCGCCGACGATTACTTGTCTACTCACATTTGCTTTTGCAGCGAGCTCGCTTCCTGTAATCGGCTCTGTTGCTTCTTTTAAAAGCTGAAGTAAGAGCTCTCTTCTCTCTTCACCGAATACTTTTTTTGCTTCCGTCATTTTTAATTCTCCTCTAGTGAATAATAATTAATTTTATCTTAATAAAAAATTAAAATGCAATGAAAATGGTTTTAAAGCTTAAAACTTAGCGCTTTAATCATATTTTTCTAAAAAAATGCATAAGTTTTTATGTGGATTATTAGCAATTTGCCTATTTTATCATACACTATATGGACTTATCGCCTACCATTTTTCATGGGGAAGGAAACCCCATTAGCTTATTATCTAGCTTCAACACTTAGCCTTCCCGAGATTATAAGCCAATTCGGTAAGAAAATAAAGCGCTATTTTCTTGCCGGGTCGTCCTATGTTTGTTGGGGCTAATCAAGGTGCTTGAAGCCTTTAGATTAGGAGGGAAATTAGAGTGAGGATCCATATCGTACAGAAAGGGGATACTCTTTGGAAGATCGCCAAAAAGTACGGCGTGAATTTTGAAGAGTTGAAAAAGCTGAATACACAGCTTAGCAATCCCGATATGATTATGCCCGGAATGAAAATAAAAATTCCTGGAACTGGAGGAACGATAAAAAAAGAATCACCCGTTGGAAGTAAACCGGGAGCAACTGTTAAATTCGGTGCTAAAAAAGAACAGCCAATCACAAAGCCTGTCGCGGAGGCACCAAAAGAAGTACCGGTAAAGGAAGCACCGAAACCAAAGAAGGAAGCACCAATTGCAGTTCAACCGCAAATGCCGATTGAAGTGCCGAAGAAACCATTTGTTCCAAAAATGCCTAAACCAATTATGCCGGAAATTGACATAAATAATTATTATTTGATGAATATGGCTAATATATCGGCGCAACAGCCTAAACCGATTCAACAACCAATCGCCATGCCAATCGAGTATAAGCCAATTAAGCAGCAACCAATTGCTAAGCCAATCGAGCATAAGCCAGTTAAGCAGCAACCAATCGCTAAGCCAATCGAGCATAAGCCAGTTAAGCAGCCAATAATGAAGCCAATTGAGTACCAACCTATGTTGCAACCAATTGAGCAAACGATGCCAAAGCTCCCACCAAAGCCTGTAAATATACTGCCACAATCGAACGTAAAACCTGTGAAAAATATAAATGCAGTTGAAAGTGAGTCATCATCTCACACAATTAAAGGAGGGTATAATCAGCCTATGTTCCCAAATCAATTTTATCCAGTTTCTCCAATGATGCCTAGTGCAGGTTTCCATGGAGGATATCCACAACAAATGGCTTATCCTCAAGTCCAAGGTATGGCAAGCATGCCAATGCACCCAAGTGCTGGAATGCATATGCACCAAATGCCGCATCATGGAATGGCAGGCGTTGAAAGTCATGGGTATGAATCATCCTCATGGCATATGCCAAAGCATCAAAAGCCACATACAAATCCAGTGTATACACAGCCAGCTCAAACACAAATGCCAGCACCAGTCATGGGTGTAGAAGAAATGAATCAATATCAGTTACCACTTCAGCCAACATATACTCAACCAATCATGGAGCCTACTTATAATTATCAGCAAGCACCATGCCCACCATTTCCTGAACAGCTTATCCCAGTTTCTCCTGTAATGCCTGGCTCAGGATTATGTGGTCCAATGCCAATGCCAATGCCGATGCCTTATGGTTACCCTCAAATGGGAGGAATGCCAGAAGTTCAAGGAGTAATGACAGAGTATCCAGAAATGGCACAAATGCCACAAATGCCACAAATGCCAATGCCAACGCAAATGCCATTAATGCCAACACAAAGCCAAATGCCGATAAGCCCAGCACAAACGCAAATGCCGTTAATGCCAATGCAAAGCCAAATGCCGATAAGCCCAACGCAAATGCAAATGCCATTAATGCCAACACAAATGCAAATGCCGCTTGCGCCAGCTGAGACAATGCCTAAATCTGTTAAAGGTACAGGGATGGATTGTGGATGTGGTGGGGGAATGCCGCAATATGGATATCCTGGATACGAGACAGGGGCTTATCCAATGCCATATAGAGCGGGTGAAACACCAATATATTATGACCCATATGGTCAGCAGATGGGCTACCAACCATCCTATATGAATCCATATGGATATCCATCAATGGACGGTACAGCGTTCGGAATGCCTCGCAGTATCGATGAGAGCAGTGAATTTTCCGTATAAAAATAGCGGAGACGATTTATTTAACAATCGTCTCTTCTCCTATTTACAAACACAACTCACCATCACAGTTGATGAAATCACCCCAATTAAAAATCAAGTATATTTAATCAAAGCAGGCAAGCGTAAGTTTATCTTAAAAGGCTTTGAGACTTATCATCGATTAGTACTTCAAGAAATGTTTATCTCTGCCCTAAAGAATGTAGGCTTTGAAAATACGTATTCATTTTATCCACTAACAAAAAAACCACCTTTATATTTTGAGCATATGTATTATGGCTGTTTAAAGTTTATTGAGTCTTCTAAAGAGGAATTTTCTTATGATCATCATAAAAAGCGTGTAGCAGGGCTTGAGTTATTAAGTCATTTTCATTTTTCAACGAGAAGGCTAGTTAATCGCTTTCATCGTATCATCCCAGCATTTCAGCAAATTGAAAAATGGCAGGAAAGAGCAGCAATATTCTTTAATAATCTTCCGATTGTTAGATCCTTTATTCAAAAGGAAATGATCACAGAAATTCTTAGCTGGGCTGATTGGTCTTTAAAGGGAATGCTGCGCGAATCCCATTTATTCAATAGTGGAGAAAAGGTCATTTTACATGGAGATGTTGCCAACCATAATTTTCTTAGAGGAAAGAATAATAAATTGTATTTAATTGACTTTGATTTAATTAGCGTTGGTGTTCCTCATATCGATTATCTGCAATATGCAAATCGAATTTTGCCCTTTATGAATTGGTCACTAGAGGAATTAGCAAATTATGAGAAGATAAAACCATTTTTACATGAAAAAGGTTTTATATACGCACTTGCTTACCCGACAGATATTTTTCGAGAGTGGAATCGAGCGATAAAAGAAGGTACTTACTTACATCAAGAAAAAATTCAGCAATTATTAGAGCTGACAGTCGTTAGTTTTAAAGCAAGACAGGATTTTTTTCAGCACTTACAAAAAGCCATTTTTGTATGAAAACGCCCTCTCCTTGCCACTATATAAATGAGCAAATAAATAATTGCTCGTATTTGTATCGTGGCAAGGGGGTTTTTATGTTTGAATAGGAAGCGAATCAAAATTTTCATGATGGTTGCAATGTCCTTCGGTTTAGTTGGCTGTGGAGCAAATGGAAAGACTGTTAATCAAGAGCGTAGCCGCCACTCCATTCAGCCAGTTGGCTATTATTCAAACGAAAATCATGATCGTAGTCGTGGCGGGAATGCGAGAATTCTTGATGGCGCCGATAATGATGGGCCGCTCATTGATATGATGGATTCCTCTTTTGGGCTAGAAGGGGTGAACTATCGCAATGAGCAGCGCAATCGGCCCATTCGAACTTCTCGCAGGGATATAACCTCTACAAACGTAAGTAATACCAAAAATACTCAATTTAGCCGTGCTGATTTTAACTATCACGGACATTTGGGAGATAATACTCGCAAGTCGGGAAGCAACTATTATTATAAAGCATACGACGGAAAGCTTGTGGAAGAAATTAATCATGCGGTTGCAAAAGTGAAAAATGTAGATGATGTCCAAACGGTTGTTCATGGAAATAATGTGCTTATCGCTGTTAACCTTGTGAATACAAGTGATGAAAGTAATACGAAAGCAGAAATCCAAAGGACAGTTCAACCGCTTTTACAGGGAAAAACAAATGAAATCTCTACGAATCCAGGCACCTTCAGTCGCCTCCTAAATATTGATAGCACCTTACGTGATTGGGGCCCAAAGGATCAAACTTATTTAGATTTGGAAAATTTATTTCGCAACTCGAATGAGTGATCGCTTTTATAAGAAGGGGCAGGCATTATGCTTTGCCTCTTTTTTGAAGGATTTTTAATTAAAATATTAAAATTTTCTGTGGGGGATGCTGGCAAAATTACGCTCTGTACGTTAGGGCAGTTTTGAACGCATATCCCACAGTTTTTTTAACATGATGATAAGTTTTTATGCAAAAGCTCGATCATTTGTCGTAGATCTGAAATAGTCATTTGCCCTGGGGCTGATGCCTTTTTTGCAGAAGCGAAAGTGATGGCTGACCCGAAAACCTCTCCAGCTATTCTGCTGATCATACCTTTTTCTGCCATCGACATTGTGATGATTGGGCACTCGGCATATTGTTCATTCATCGTTACTGTTGCGTCAAGCAATGTGAGGACATCGGCGGTGCTTTTCGGCATCACAGCTATTTTTGCTAGATCACAGCCGAGGGCCTGTGCCTTCCGTAAGCGGGCAATGATTTCTTGTTTCAAAGGTGTTTTTTCGAAATCATGATTTGAGATGATGACAGCCGTATAATGGTCATGCGCCGTTTGAACAAGCGTGCGAATCTTATTTTCATCATTAAATAATTCTATGTCGATCATGTCGACACACCCCGATTTAATGACTGCCTCGTTCAATGCAACATAATATTCCTCACTAATTTCCACTTCCCCGCCTTCGTTTTTACTGCGAAAAGTAAAAATCAATGGAAGATGGGGTAGAAATTTTCGGATTTCACTCAAGCCAGATTTTACTGCTTCAAGTTCATGAATATTTGCAAAGAAATCAACACGCCATTCGATAAGATCACAATTCAATGTTTGTAAGTAAGTTGCTTCTTCTTGTAGCTCGGCGATTGTTCTCCCTACAAGTGGAACGCAGATTTTCGGTTGGTCTTTGCCGATGACAAGATTTTTTATTTGAATTGTTTTTTTCAAATGACTCTCCTCCAATTATTCAATCAAGCCTCGTTCACTTTATTCATCTCGTCTATTTTACCATCGTCATTCTTTAAAATGAGGAAAAATATCTAAAAATATAGCATATGCGATCTTCTGGTTAAGCCAATAAAAAAATGGTCACACTAATAAAAGCATTCGGATAAACTTAAATTTTGCATGTTAACGAGGTGATCATATATGAAAAAACGTAAAGCCCCTCTATTAATGACGATATTGATTTTAATTCTCTTTCATGTCTTCTATATATTAAATATGGAAGGTAGACCGGTCAATGCAAAAGGAATGGAAGAGAAAGAGCAGCATACAGACGCGATTAAAATGACTGTCATTTTAGAAAGAATGTATATAGACGGGGAAATAAGCCAGGAGTCCATTGTAGAAACCATATGGTCACGAGAAAATTTTTGGGCAAAATATGATGATTGGCAGCTTATCCAGATGGAGAGGGATAGAATTGTATTTCGCAGACAGGTCGATGATATTTCCCCATTATTAAAGGCAAATGGTTATTTCGGGATTACGGCTGAAGGTGTGTTTACGATTTTTAATGGCAGACCAAAGCAATCAAAAATCATTCAATCTTTTTTTCAAATAGATTTAGGTAGATTAGAAAGTAAAAAATGGGAGGAACTTCGAAAAGGGATTCCGATTACAACAAAAGAACAATATGTTGAAGTAATTGATACATTAAAGATCTATTCGAAAATGGAGAAAAATTAAAGTTGAACAGAATCCGCAAAAAATGAGTTGTTTGAAAGTGCTAGGTTCCAATTTGTAAAATTGTGACATCTAGCACTTTTGAAACATGCCTTTAGATCGCTTTTCAATAACGCAACTAATTTAATATATGATACAATGGAGTACAGCAAATTAGAGGAGCGAAAAGGCATTGTTTGAATTTATTAATGGCCGAATTGATTATATCGGACCGGAGTTTGTCGTTATTGAAAACAATGGAGTTGGCTACCAAATCTTAATGCCCAACCCATTTAGCATTAAGAGTGAGTTTGGACAAGTTGTGAAAGTATATACCTATATGCATGTCCGCCAAGATATTCTAGCATTATATGGATTTCAAACTCGTGAGGAGAAAACATTATTTATCAAGCTTTTAGATGTGACAGGAATTGGACCTAAGGGTGCTCTTGCTATTTTAGCTTTCGGTGAGCCTGAACAGGTTGTCCAAGCGATCGAAAATGAGGATGAGACCTTTCTCGTCAAATTTCCTGGGGTTGGCAAAAAGACAGCGAGACAAATGATTCTCGATTTAAAAGGAAAGCTGCAAAGCTTTGTTCCTGACTATTTTCCAGATTTATTTTCTTCAGATAAATTGAAAGTAGATGCAGATAACAATGCGCCAGAATTTGAGGAAGCTATTCTTGCTTTAAAGGCGCTAGGTTATTCTGACAAAGAAATCAAAAAGATCTCTCCAATTCTAAAAGGAGAGAAGCTTTCAACCGATCAATACATAAAAAAAGCTTTGCATATGCTTTTAAAGTAAGACTTCAATCAATGAATGCTGATTGGCACTTAGTGCAGTTGTATAGCTTCTCAAATATGCCTTCCGAACTTTTGATTAGCGGATGCTTATTAGCACTTAGTATAAATCGGAAAAATAGTTAGCTTTTAAAATAATCGCTATTTTGCGTGGTGATGAAAAATGGAAGATCGAATTATTAGCAGTGAGGCAGATATTCAAGATTTATCCTTTGAGATGAGTCTGCGTCCACAAACATTAAGGCAATATATCGGACAAACGAAAGTGAAAGAAAATCTTGAAATTTTTATTAAAGCAGCTAAAATGCGGCAGGAAACACTTGATCATGTATTACTTTATGGTCCTCCTGGTTTAGGAAAAACAACGCTTGCAGTGATTATTGCGAATGAAATGGGAGTCAATATTCGCACGACATCAGGACCTGCCATCGAAAGACCTGGCGATTTAGCAGCTATTCTAACAGCGCTAGAACCAGGTGATGTATTGTTTATTGATGAAATTCACCGTTTGCCGCGGACAATTGAAGAGGTGCTTTATCCAGCAATGGAAGATTTCTGTCTTGATATTGTGATTGGAAAGGGTCCAAGCGCGCGATCGGTTCGCCTTGACCTCCCACCTTTTACATTAGTTGGTGCGACAACAAGAGCGGGTGCATTGTCAGCCCCATTAAGGGATCGGTTCGGTGTTCTTAGTAGATTAGAATACTATCATGAGTCCGACCTGCAAAATATTGTGATGAGGACTGCTGACGTATTAGAGACAGAAATTGAAGAGTTTGCCGCTTCAGAGCTTGCGAGGAGAGCAAGAGGAACTCCGAGAATAGCAAATCGACTCCTTAGAAGAGTAAGAGATTTCGCTCAAGTTAAGGGGAACGGAGCTATTGATGAGAAACTTGCCAAGGAAGCGTTAGAGCTGCTTCAAGTTGATCGTTTAGGTCTTGATCATATTGACCATAAATTATTAAGAGGGATTATTGAAAAATTCCGTGGTGGCCCAGTTGGGCTTGAGACGATAGCAGCAACAATTGGTGAAGAAGCACATACGATTGAAGATGTTTACGAACCATATTTATTGCAAATCGGTTTTTTGCAGCGGACACCAAGAGGGAGAATTGTCACCGATCACGTCTACCGACATTTTCAGTTGGTAGTGCC
>JAEWDX010000359.1 GCA_023389895.1 Bacillota bacterium | reverse complement strand
CTTAAAGAAATAAATTGGGAGGCACCTGCAAAAACAATCATGCTCATTAAAACTGCTTCACTAAATGTTAGCCCAGTCGTCTTTGCAAGGAGACCAAAAGTCATCGCAACAGGGGCATAGCCAATAGCAAGAGTGATTCCAGCTTGGAAGCCTTTCCTAAATTCTGTTTGTGTCTTACTGACTGCAAGTTGTAACAACTCGTTCACCACCATTAATAATTTGGAAAAATCTAATTATTTTTTCGAGAAAAATATACTATAATAGAGAAAATGAGTGCTATAACATTCATGTAATAAATTATATTATACAAATGTACGTTATATTAAACAATGGTTTTGGAGGAAATAATGGAGAATATTCAAAAAAACATTGGTACAAATTTGAGGAATATTCGTAAATCAAGAGGATACAGTCTTGATTCGACCGCAGAAATAACAGGAGTAAGCAAAGCAATGCTTGGTCAAATTGAACGGGGTGAATCGAATCCAACTGTAACAACTTTATGGAAAATTGCTAGTGGGCTCAAAATTCCATTTTCATCACTTATGTATGAGGAGCCGTCAGACATCGTTCTTGTTGATATACAATCGATTATACCCATTGTTGAGTGTGATGGACAATATCGTGTCTATCCAATCTTCCCTTTCGATCCACGGAAGAAGTTTGAAATCTATACAGTAGAGATTGAACCAGGCTGTTTGCATACATCTGATAAGCATAATGAAGGAGTTGAAGAGCATTTGACCGTTATGTCTGAAGGGATTCTTGAAGTACAAATAGGTGAACACCCAATCTATGTTCACTCTGGGAATTCTATTCGCTTCTTAGCTAATACAGTTCATACATATAAAAACAACAGTGAGCATGTAATAAAATTCCAGATTGTTATGTATTACCCGTAAAAATACGAAGCTGATTAACTTATCTTCTTAAAAATTCGTAGAGAGGTGTAAAATCACCATTTCAGCTTTTTAAACAGAAGCAAATCATTTATCGGCGAATATAAGCATTTTATCGGCGAATCAAAAAAACAAGAATGTTAATTTTATGGCATTCTTGTTTTTTTATAAAATATCGTCTTTAAATAAGTACCGCTTTATCACTGTTCATTTTCTCTCCACGAATTCGCTGGAATTCAAGAAGAAGCTGATCAACAGTTAAATTTTTCTTTTGCTCCTCATTTGCTTCGAATATAAGCTGACCTTTATCCATCATCATTAAGCGATTGCCTAGATCGAGTGCCTGCTGCATATTATGTGTCACCATTAAAGTTGTAAGCTTATAGGTCGCCACAATTTCCTTCGTTAGTTCAGTAACAAGCTCTGCTCTTGACGGATCGAGTGCTGCCGTATGTTCATCAAGAAGCAAAATTTTCGGTTCTGTGAACGTGGCCATCAATAATGACAGTGCTTGTCGCTCTCCTCCAGATAATAAACCAACCTTTGCTTGCAAACGATTTTCCAGTCCAAGATGCAATGTTTCCAGCATTTCTTGAAAAAAATTCCTTTTGTCCTTTGTCACACCCTTCTTAAGACTGCGGGAAGTTGTTCGCGAAAAAGCAATTGCAAGATTCTCTTCAATTGTCATTGCAGGAGCTGTTCCAGCCATTGGATCTTGAAAAACTCGACCAATTAATTTTGCTCTCTTATGTTCTTTTACAAAGGTTACATCATGATTGTCTATTACCACCTGTCCAAGGTCAGGAATCATCTTTCCCGAAATCAAGTTCATCAATGTCGACTTTCCCGCTCCATTACTGCCGATTACAGTCATGAAATCGCCTGGCTTTAAATGGAGATTCATTTGCTGCAAGGCAACTTTTTCATCTGGTGTTCCTTCATTGAAAACTTTATGAATCTGCTTTAATTGCAGCAAGACATTCACCACCATTCTCATAAGCTTTTTCAGCTATCCGCCGTTTTTTGCGCTGCTTCTCCCTCTGTTTATCAATTAGCTTTGGAAGAATGAGTGCACAAACGACAATAAAGGCAGTAATCAGCTTCATATCACCCGTTTCAAGAAATTCGACCCGCAATGCCAATGTCACAATGATCCGGTAGAAAATCGCTCCACCAATAACAGCTAATGTCGCTCTTACAATCGATTTTGCACCAAATATCGCTTCACCAATAATAACTGAGGCTAAGCCAATAATAATCATGCCTATCCCCATTCCAACATCACTGAAACCATTATATTGGGCAATTAGCGCCCCCGAAAAGGCAACTAACGCATTTGATAAACCAAGCCCAAGAATTTTTAATAAATCAGTATCTGCCGAAAAACTGCGAATCATCGTTTCATTATTTCCTGTTGCTCGAATTGCTAAGCCAAGATCTGTTTTTAAAAACAAATCAATCAGTATCTTAACGATAAAGGAAAGGATTAACATTAGGATAAGGATCCCCCAAGTTTTCGGAACAAAGCTAGGGATCATTACCGCAATGGCTCGATCAATGCCAAGGCCTTGCCAAAATGCTATTAATTTCGTGATCACCGTTTCTTCTGCTAATAGCGGGACAGTTGATTTCCCCATAATTCGTAAATTAATTGAATACAGAGCTATCATCATCAATATTCCCGAGAGAAGCGGATTTATTTTTCCTTTCGTATGGAGAAGCCCTGTTAGACAGCCTGCCAAAAAACCGCAAACTAGAGCGATGAAGGTGGCAAGGAAAGGATTTGTCCCACCGACAATTAAGACGGCTGCTACTGCTGCCCCGGTGACAAAGCTTCCATCCACTGTTAGGTCAGGAAAATCAAGAATTCTAAATGATAGATAAACTCCTAGCGCCATTAATGCATAAATCGCTCCCGCTTCTATTGATCCAAATATGGCTGTAGGCATATAACTCTTCCTTTCTAATGCTTTAACTATTATTCAATGAATTCAGCAATGTCATTCCATTCCGCTTGTAATTCGATCTTCATTTCTTCGGCCGCCTTTTTATTAATGATCAGCTTTAAATTTTGTGGATATTGAACAGGCAGTTCAGAAGGCTTTTTCTCCCCTTTTAAAATTTGGGCTGCCATTACACCTGTTTCATAGCCGATATCACGATAATCAAAGCCGTATGCTGCAAACCCACCACGCTTAACAGAATCCAGTTCCCCTACAATAAGTGGAATATGTTGATCATTGGCAACTTGAACTACAGATTCTAGTGCTGATACGACTGTATTATCTGTGATCACATAGAATACGTCTGCTTTTCCAATTAATGATTCAGTCGCCTGCTTCACTTCTGCTGATGTCGAAACAGTAGCCTCGGCCAGTTTAAGGCTTCCTCCTTTTATTGCATCTTTCACAAGATCGATTTGCGAAACGGAGTTTTGTTCACCAGAATTGTAAATAACCCCTACTGTTTTGTCATGATAATTCTCATCAATAAACTTCACCATATTTGGAATCGCATCAGGATGCATATCAGTTGTTCCCGTAATATTCCCACCAGGGGTTTCCATTGAAGGAACAAGCTTTGCCCCAACAGGATCAGAAACCGATGTGAAAACAATCGGAATCTCCTTCGTCGCATTTAATGCACCTAATGCACTTGGAGTTGAATTAGCAAAAATCAAATCTACTTGATCACCAACAAAATTTGTTGCGATTGCCTGATTATTGTTTTGATCGCCTTGGGCGATTTGGATATCATATGATACTTTAAGCCCCTCATCCTCCAATGCTTTCTTAAAACCTTCAAATGCTGCATCTAATGATGGATGCTCAACTATTTGGGTCACGCCAATTTTATATGTTTTTCCTGCCCCATTGGCATTGGCTTGACCATTATTTTCTCCACTCGTTTTACTTGAATTCTCCGTTCCACAACCGCTCAATAGGGCAACACCTACTAAGCTAGTTGCTGCTAGCACCTTCAATCTATTAAACATCATTCCATCCCCTCTTTTTCACTTGAACGCTTTTATGCTTTTATGCTTTTATTCATTAAATTATAAAGCTATTAAAGATGGAATTTCAAGTACTTTTTACTATTTTCAAAAAAATTATTCATTTTGAAGGTGGGGCTTTCTTATTAGGGTTGTTAAATAGTGTTGATGTAAAAAGCAAAACCTAAGAATGTACGATAAAATCAACATTCTTAGGTTTGTTATCTTCTAAGCTATTTTCCTTTGAATTTTGGTCTTCTTTTTTCTGTAAATGCAGCTAGTGCTTCTAGCCGATCTTCTGTTGGAATGATAACCTCATAGGCTTTTCTTTCTATTTGTAGGCCTGTTTGTAAATCAACTCCCATTCCATGTTTAACAGCGAATTTTGCCTGTTGGATGGCAAGTGGTCCATTTGCCAGCATTTCCTTTGCAAATTCAAAGCTAGCATTAAGTAATTCAGATTTTTCTGCTGCGATTCTATTTAAAATTCCATTTTCAAGCGCTTCCTCTGACGTTAACCGTTTTGCCGTTAAAATGAATTCCAATGCCTTTGCCTGACCAATCAATCTCGGCAGACGTTGTGTCCCACCTGCACCAGGAATAATGGCTAAGCTTGTTTCTGTCAATCCCATTAAAGCTTCCGAAACGGCAATTCGAAAATCGCAAGCTAGCGCAAGCTCCATTCCCCCGCCGAATGCAAAGCCATTTATTGCTGCGATCGTCGGCTGTGGTAAATGATCGATTAATGAAAAGACTTCACCGATTTTATAAAGATTCCTTCGAACCTCTAAATCTGTTAACGTTTTGCGTTCCTTTAAATCAGCTCCTACACTAAATGCCTTTTCTCCTGCACCGGTAATAATAACAACCCTTACCTCGTTATCGATACGGATTTCCTCAACCACTGCTTGCAGCTCAGCTAAAGTAGTAAAGTTTAAAGCATTTAGTGCATCAGGTCGGTTTATTGTTATGACTGCGATATGCTCATTTCTCTCAACTAAAATAGAACTCATTATTTCCACTCCCCTTTCATTCCTTTTTATTCAAATTCGCTTTCATTCATGAAAATCCTTCAAGTTCAAGTTCTGCCAAATCCCCTGACATTTTCGGATGAAAAAAACCAAGCAATTCTTCTGCTTGGTCCATTTAACTCTTTAAGATCTTGTGTTTATTTCAAACAGTTATTGCAAAACTTGGGCTTTTAACGCTCTTCGTAAAATTTTTCCTGTCGTATTCTTTGGAAGCTCGTCCAAAAATTCGATGCTAGAAGGAAGTTTATATTTTGCTAAATGCTGAGTACAATATTCTAGTAGCTGCTCCTCAGTTAGAGTAGGATTTTTCTTCACAACATAGCATTGGACTGCCTCACCAAGATTCGGATCAGGCACCCCGATAACTGCCGCTTCAACTACATCTGGATGGTCATAAAGCACCTCTTCTACCTCTCTAGGATAGACATTATAACCACCAACGATAATTAATTCCTTCTTCCGATCAACAATATAAAAGTATCCCTCTTCATCCATCCGAGCTAAATCACCTGTATATAGCCAACCGTCTTTAATCGTTGCCGCAGTTTCTTCTGGCATTTTGTAATAGCCCTTCATTACATTCGGTCCGCGTACGATAAGCTCTCCAACTTCTCCTGCTGAAACCTCCTCGCCAAGCTCATTGACAACTTTATTTTCGACATTAATAATCGACCGGCCAATTGAGCCTGGTTTTCGTGGGCGATCTAGCGGATTAAAGCATGTAACTGGCGAGGCTTCAGAAAGTCCATATCCCTCTGAAACCATCACATTAAATTTCTTTTCGAAGCTCTTTAATAATGCGACCGGCAAGGATGAGCCTCCTGAAATGCAAAGCCGTAATGAGTTTAAATTTCCTCCATACCCTTCTGCATATTGCAAAAGGAAATTATACATTGTTGGCACACCAGCAAATACTGTTGGCTCATATTTACCTACAAGCCTAAAGATTTCTTGTGGACTAAATTTCGGATCAATAATAATGGTTGCCCCATCCATAAGTGGAGCATTTAATGCAACCGTTAAACAGAAAACATGGAACATTGGAAGAGTCGTAATAACTCGATCATTTTCGTTCATATGCAAATAATCACTTATATCCTTTGCATTGCTATAAAGGTTTCTATGTGTAAGCATTGCACCTTTTGGCTTTCCTGTTGTTCCTGAAGTGTACAAAATGATGGCCACTTCATCATCATCTATTTCCACTTCATTAAAATGTGAATTTCCTAAAGCAACCACTTGTGAAAACGGTTTCAATTTTGGATAAACAGATAAACTAGCTCGCTCCGACTCATCATTTTTTCCTTGAGATGTTTCACAAATAATAAAGTTCTCTACTTTCGGTAACCCATGGTGCGCTTTCTCTGCTAATGGTAAAAGAAGATCAAGCATAACAACTGCTTTAACATCACCATTTTGAATAATATAGCCAATTTCATCTGGAGTATAGATTGGATTTATCGGGATAACCGTTGCCCCAAGTCGTAGTGCTCCATATAAACTGATAACATAATGCGGAGAGTTTCCTAAAAGTAAGGCAATATGATCCCCTTTTTGTATGCCCATTTCTGCTAATCCTGCTGCAAATCTCGTTACGGCCCCATCAAGTTCAGCATATGTACTTGATTGATCCATAAAATAGTAGGCCGGTTTTTCCCCCATTTTTCTCGCTGTTTCATGAAGCTGTTCTGTTAAATTCATTTCCCCTTCCCCCTCTAATGAATGAATAATCATTCATTTTTGAATAAACTTTATTAAATCAATCTTGTTGTCGCTCCACAAAATTAATTTAATAATACAAAAGTTTTCTAAATATATTATATTGAAAGAAAGTTATGTATTCAAGAGTAAAAGTAAATATTTACAATCTAATACCAGAAACTTTCACTAATTTCAAAATAAAAACTCTCATTTTAAATAGGAAAAGCTGTCCCATAAGAGACAGCATTTATGATTTAATGGATATATTCATTTCCAACTAAAATATCAGCAATAACTTCTGTCGGAATGACAAATTCGCAAATCCCCATATAGCCTGGAGCGACTTCGTATTTATCAAAGGAAATAACTAATTTTCCATCGTTATTAATATAGAAATTTTGCTCATTATTAATCGTTTCAAAAAGTTCAACCCATTCTTCTTCTTCACCAAGTCCTGCATCAGAAACCCAGTATATTTTATCAGAATCAACATCCTTCATTTGTTCGCGCATTTGCTCCTTTATATTCTCGCTTATGAC
>JAEWDX010000348.1 GCA_023389895.1 Bacillota bacterium | reverse complement strand
CAAAGTATTTTTGGCGGCGGTAATATCATCGTTAATTTGTAGCCAAGGTTTCTGCTCATCAAAATATTTATTTGAAAAACGCACATAGTCGAAAATTTCTGTGAGAGCTTGCTTTATATGGCCTGCTTCAATGAGAGTTCCTGTTTTTTGATAAAGAGAGGATGTTATGTTCTCGATAGATTGATCAATTTGTCCATTTGGAATATAGGCATCAAATGATTTCTCAATAAATTTAAAAGTCCGATTAACAAAGTTTCCAAAAGCCCCAAGTAATTCACTGTTATGGCTATAAATAAATTCACGCCAAGAGAAATCTGTATCGCGATTTTCAGGAGCATTGATCGTTAAGAAATAGCGAATCGAATCTGCATCATATTTTTCCAAAATATATGGTGCCCAAACGGCCCAATTTTGACTAGTTGAGAGCTTTCTTTTCTCCAATGTTAAATATTCGCTTGAAATAATATGGGTCGGTAAAGCTTGATTTTGTATACCGATTAAAATCGCTGGCCAAATAACAGTATGGAAGGGGATATTATCCTTTCCATGAATATAGTATGAAATTGTTTTTTCATTCCACCAATTTTCCAATGCTTCTCCATGCTGTTTTGCCCATTCTATACTTGCTGTTAAGTAGCCTGAAACAGCTTCTATCCAGACATAAATCTTTTTACCCTCAAATCCTTTTACTGGAACAGGTACTCCATTCGGTAAATCACGGGTGACAGCTCTATCCTGTACACCTTCTGCTAAATAGCGTTTCGTTAATTGAATGGCATTTTCTCGCCACCGTTGTTCCTGTTCAGCTTGAGCAACAAATTCCACCAATTTCGCTTGCAGCTTGCTAAATGCGAAATAGAAATGCTCTGTTTTCCGGATGACAGGTTCATTTCCACATATTTTGCATCGTTTATCGATTAAATCAAGTGGATCTAATATCGTGGAGCAATTGTCACATTGATCGCCTCTTGCTTTTGCACCACAGTTTGGACAAATACCTTCTACATAGCGATCCGGAAGAAATTGCTGATCTGTTTCGCAATACGCTTGCTCAATTTCTTTTTTATAGAGAAATCCATTTGCAAGCAAAGTTAAAAAAATATCTTGTACAGACTTGTGATGATGCCGAGTATCGGTTCTCGTGTAAAAATCATAAGTAAACCCAAGCTTTTCAAAGCATGAAACAAATTCGTGATGGTATTTTGAGGCAATCGCTTCAGTAGTCGTATTTTCTTGGTTTGCTCGAATAGAAATCGGCGTCCCATTGCAATCACTGCCAGAAACGTATAATACTTGCTCACCTTTTAGTCGATAATATCTTGCTAAAATATCCCCAGGCAGTAAGGCAGCAATATGCCCTAAATGTAATGAACCATTTGCATACGGCCACGCTCCACCAATCAGTATAGTCATTTTCATTCCTCCCTTGATAAATATTGATTAATAAACCCATTGGCAGGTTATTAAAAATCTGATTCCATCTAAAAATTTTGTAAAAAAAAAACGCCCTAATCTGTATAAGATTAGGACGAGATTCTCGTGTTACCACCTAAATTCGCATATCGCTCACGCAATATGCCTCGGCCAGTACGTCTTAATAAGAGATACTGCTTCTGTTATAACGAGTGTCTTCTCGTCGCAGCCTAACAAACCATTTGCTCGGTACGAAAGCTCCAAGGCCATTTTCAATAAGGTTCAAATGCTTCATTTCCACCATCAGAAGCTCTCTATAAAAATCCGCTTACTTACTTTCCTCTTCATTGCTAAAAAGATACAATTTGTAGCTTACATTATATGAAAAAGCATTTACGAAAGCAAGGGTGTGCCATTCCTGAAAGTGTTGGGATTTGGTAAAAGAATAAATTTTTAACTGTGATAAAATATAAATATTGGGAAAATATGCACAAATTTACATCACTAAAGATTTAGCTGCTTTCAACATTTACGGGAAAGATGCTCTAATGCCAGCAGAAGCAGCAACATTTACAACGTAATAGTAAAAAAGATGCTCTAATGCCAGCAGAAGGAGCAACATTTACAACGGAATAGTGGGAAAGATGCTCTAATGCCAGCCAAAGGAGTAACATTTACAACGGAAAAGTGGGAAAGATGCTCTAACGCTAATGAAAGGAGCAACATTTACAACGGAATAGTGAGAAAGACGCTCTAACGCTAGTGAAAGGAGCAACATTTACAAAGGAATGTTTTGTTGCTTATGATATGTTCATATTGAAGTTTTTCGAACAGTAAAGGATGGGTTAGATGAATTTATTGGACGTACAAAATACGATTGAAAATATATATAAGAAAATAAAAATTGTAAAAGGGGATAATTTCGTCACCATTGAAAATACAAAAAACTTAACGAATCAAGAAATGCATTGTCTCGTAACGGACTTAATGAATAACCCTTTTATACAACAGGTTAAAAATGTAACTATCCTTGTTAATAGTAAGTTTAACGACGAAGTAGACTCTCTTTTAATAAAAAATAGATTTAAGCTGCACGATGAGAATATTACTGTTCACAAAATATTAAGTGAGTCATATGAAGGGGAGTTTGACTATACAATCAAAAATCTCCACGAACTTTCGATTAATGAGTTTAAGAGCATTTGGATAGAAACGATGAAGGATTCGTTAAATCCACCTTCTTCATTGAGTATTGATGGATTAATGCGAAGTGTAGAATTGGAAATAGGTTCGAATTATAAGGATTCGTGCATGGTTGCTTTTGAAAAGGAAAATCCAATTGGAGTCATAATTCCCCATGTAGAACATGGTACTCTTAATGAAGGAAGTTTATATTATTTTGGCTTAATACCAAAAGAAAGAGGAAAAGGAAAAAGCAAACGACTCCACCGACAGGCATTAAATATATTAGAAAATAGTTTTAAAGCAACTTACTATATTGGACGTACTAGTCATCGTAATCTACCAATGTTGAAAACATTTGAGAATAGTGGCTGTACTATTTTGGAGCGAAATAAAGTATATAAAAAAATATTAAACTAGGAAATTTATGAAATTAGCTTTAATGTAAGTACTAATCAAATAGGTCATTAAATTTTAAAATATTATAGCAAAAAAGGGGAGATTGGGCTAGTTATCCAATCTCCCCTCTTTGAAATCTCCGCTATTAAAACAAACAGTTCACCTATTTTCTAACTAATTACTACTCCTGCACTTGCATAACCTGCTAAAGTTGTCGCGACTGCAGGATTATCGGTATAGGAAAGCGTTCACTTTTTTTCAGAAAGCAGGAGATAATTACAAGTTTTCACAATAAGTGAGTGTCGAATTGTTCACCATAAAAATTCTAAGAAAAAGTTTGACATAGGCAACAGTTATGCATAAGATAAAGATATATAATTGTTGCACTAAGGAAACAATTTAACGGACGGGCAATTCATTAGTCGGAGGAATAAAATGATGGATAATTCTAAAGTAATTACGCTTGACGAAGCGAAGTTAGGCGATTGTATTAAAATAACGAGAATAAATATTACGGGGACAATGAGGCGGAGGTTGCTAGATTTAGGATTTGTGCCTTCTGCTGAGATTAAAGTTTTACAAAAGAGTCCGCTTGGTGATCCGATGGCCTTTTGGGTGAGCCATACGATCATCGCTCTTCGAAAGGAAGAAAGCTCAAAAATTTATGGTGAGGTGATACGTAATGACCTATAGAATTGCATTAGCAGGCAATCCGAATGTGGGAAAGAGCACATTGTTTAACACATTAACCGGTTTGAAGCAACATACAGGAAATTGGCCGGGAAAAACAGTTATCCATGCAGAAGGGGAATTTTCCTATAAAGGAAAGAACTACACCATTATTGATTTGCCTGGTACGTATTCACTTTTTTCTAATTCAGCAGATGAAGAGGTTGCGAGAGACTTTATTGTTTTAGATCATCCGGATCTGACAATTGTTGTTTTAGATGCTACCTCGCTCGAACGGAATTTGAATTTAGCCTTACAAGTGCTAGAAATGGCAGATCAAGTGATTGTGTGTATCAACTTGATTGATGAAGCTGAGAAAAAAGGAATAAAAATTAATGAGAAAGCGCTAATGACTAAGTTAGGTGTTCCAGTTATTAAAATTTCGGCTCGAAATAAACAAGGTATTAATCTATTATTAGACACGCTTGACAGAATGATAGATAGGGAAATTACCACTTCTCCATATAGAATAGAATATTCTAAAGAGATAGAGGAAAAAATCTCCGCCTTAATTCCATCCATAGAAAAAGTTGTTGGGGATGATATTCCAAATCGTTGGCTAGCATTACGACTTCTCGATGGAGATGAATCGTTATTAGCGGCTTATCTAAAAAAGAAAGAGCGTGAAGAGGAGGGAGGAGTTTCATATGTCAGTTCACATCGAACCAAAACGCAGCAATTATAATGAGCTTCTCCAATTAGCACAATCACTATCGAATGAGGATATTCGTGATGAAGTGGTAACGGAAATTTATCAAACATCTAAATCACTCTGTGAAAAAACAGTTGCCTATCTAGATCTAGATAAAATGAAACAAACGGAAAGACTTGATCATATTTTCACCTCAAAAATATGGGGTTTTCCGATTATGTTTGCGATGCTCGGTGTTCTGTTCTACATTACGATTGCGGGGGCGAACGCTCCTTCAGAAATGCTGGCTAATATGTTCAACTGGTTTGAAGTTTATTTAACGACATTTTTCACATGGATGAATGCCCCTGATTGGCTCTATGGTGTTCTTGTTTTAGGATTTTATCGTGGAACAGCTTGGGTTATAAGCGTCATGTTGCCGCCAATGGCAATCTTCTTCCCCGTATTTGCTTTACTAGAGAATTATGGGTATTTGCCGCGTGTAGCCTTTAATATGGATCGATTGTTTAAAAGATCTGGTGCTCATGGAAAGCAGTCATTAACGATGGCGATGGGATTTGGCTGTAATGCAGCTGCGATCCTGTCGACACGAATTATCGAGTCGCCAAGAGAAAGAATGCTGGCGATCTTGACGAATAACTTTGTTCCATGTAATGGCCGTTGGCCGACATTAATTTTGCTATCCTCATTATTTATGGCCGTCGGCTTTTCGGGGGCAATGGGGACATTTGTTACGGCAAGCGTTGTAATGGGAATGGTGCTAGTTGGTGTTGCCGTGACACTTTTCGTATCATGGACATTATCGAAAACAGCCTTAAAGGGAGTGCCAACTCATTATACGCTAGAGCTTCCACCATACCGCAGGCCGAAGTTTTGGAATACAATTATTCGAGCGACTCTTGATAAATCGCTATTCGTATTAAAAAGAGCGGTCATTATTGCAGCTCCAGCAGGTGTATTTACATGGATCGCAGCGAATATTTTTATTGGTGATACGAGTATATTAATGTATATCGTTAATTTCTTAGATCCGTTCGCACAAGCATTAGGATTAGATGGTTTTATTTTAATGGCCTTCATTCTAGGAATGCCAGCAAATGAAATTGTGTTGCCCATTTTAATGATGGGCTACTTATCAACCGGTGCGATGACAGAAGTGACGGAATTAAATGCGATTAAACAGATCTTTCTTGACCATAACTGGACATGGTTAACAGCTTTAAACATGATGCTATTTTCACTGCTTCATTTTCCATGCGGTACGACTATGATTAACATATACAAAGAAACAAAAAGTAAAAAATGGACCTTTGTCGCCTTTGCCTTGCCGACAACCATTGCGATCATCGTTACATTTGTCGTCGCCCAAATCGTAAGAGGATTTGGTTGGGTATAACGTATAATAACGGTTTAGCTGAAAATATCAATTAGGAGTCCTTTTAATGTCTGAAGAAATTACATTTAGAGATGCAAGCATTGAAGATTTACCAATTATCGTGGATATATATAATTCAACGATTTCAAGCAGAATGGTAACGGCAGATATTGAACCTGTATCGATAAACGACAGATTAGCATGGCTTCAAGAACATAACAATGACAGAAGACCTTTATGGGTTGTAGAATATCGGAGTGAAATATGCGGTTGGGTAAGCTTTCAATCATTCTATGGAAGACCGGCCTATGATTCAACTGCCGAAATAAGTATTTATATTCATGAAGATTTTAGAGGTAAAGGCATTGGTAAACATGCTGTAAAACATGCACTAGAAGCATGCCCTAAGCTTAAAATTGATACTTTACTAGCCTTTATCTTTGGGCATAATGAGTCTAGTATACGTCTGTTTTCTAGTTTCGATTTTGAAAAATGGGCTCATTTACCCGGAGTAGCAGAATTAGACGGCATGAAGAGAGATTTAGTCATTCTTGGTAAAAAGTTTTATTAACGATTTTGCAAAAACATAAGCGTTTGTTAATTTTAAAGAGGGATTAATTCCTATCTAAGTATACAATGGAGTTATTTTTAAATCTGAGGTATCGAGCAAATCCCCCAAAAATGTCGAAGAACTTGGAAGCTTCAACATTTTGGGGGGTGACAGGTATTTTTCTAATAGAATCTCAGAGGTTTTCCATCAATCGCTTTGCTATTTTTGCATAATCATCTGGGTCGATTCCGGGGGCAAACTCCTCTGGGAGATTTTCTAGATTTGGAATGGGTGCTCCTTTTGGCGCTCCTTCTTTAACAATAAGTTGATTCCCGCTATCTGGATTATTTCCCTTCCAAATTTTCCTAATATCGACGTAATCCCCGACGTCATTCCATGTATATAAAACGTTTGATAATCCTTGTTCTTCAAATTTTCTTGCATGGTCGAACTTTTTATTTGATAAATTCGGTATTGGAATCAATTTCTTTACATCTACCCCTGTGGCTATCTCTAAAGCCTTCGCATAGGCTAACACATGCACTCCACCACGAACTAATAAATACCCAATCATTTCACGAGCAGTTTCATGATCAGTCATTTCGTATACCCTCATTTTGTGTGTGCGTGCGCCTACCTCCAAAAAGAAATTATGAAGTAAATCCAACACTAAATTTCCACTATTAAAAACATTGTCCCCAGTCCAGGGGCGTCCCATGGAATCACCAGCTAAGGCGGTTTGAGCGGTCGCAATAAAATGATAGGTGCTCCGACTATCCTTTCCTTCTCTTAAAGGCGTCACATCTGGATCGCCTGTGTAAAACGTATTTCCTCTTGATAAAAGGTTGATTGTATTCGCAACAAGCTCCACATGTCCAAATTCTTCTGCAGTAATGCTAGCTACTAGATCATAAAAGGGCTTAAGCTTATCCTTTTGGCGGAAGTTAAAGGATTGATACATATAATTATTTAACGTCGACATTTCTCCGAATTTTCCACCTAAAAGCTCTTGAACAGCAGCAGCTGCATTTGGGTCTCCATGCTCTGGAATTGGAAGGTCAATTAATAGGCGGTTTTCACGTTTAATCATTGAATTTGCCCCCCTTATCCTTTTGGAATAACCCAGATAATTTGTTGCATGCGAATAAAGAAAGAAGATCCACCTGATTCAACGGCAATATGATCAGGCATAACTGCTTTAAGCCTTCCCGTAATAGTACCCCTTGTTGTTTGAACGACTACCATGGATTCCATAATACTTTGAAGTGTATGATACACGTACGGATCAATGTGACTCACAAAAGATGGTGTTTCTTGATTCATCCACATGTCACTCCCTTGTTGGAAAAAACTTAACCACTTCAATATATGAGTTTCGTATGAAAGTTATGATCCTCTATTAAGTTCTCTTTCTCGGGCCACTTTTGACTAAAGTGGAAAAATATATTCCTTATCGCAAAATAAGTCAAAAAACATTAATTAATATTCGTTATGATTATGAATGAAGAGGAGGTGAAATACCGTTGAAATATGAATGGGTAATTCAAAAAACAATACATTGGATTGAATCTCATTTACATGAGCAAATTTCCGCCAATGACATTGATGATATTACAGGTTTTTCAAAGTATCATTTTCACAGGATTTTTCAAACTTCTGTTGGAATGTCTGTCTCAGAGTATATCCGAATGAGGCGACTTGCAAATGCTGCAAGTACACTTCTTAATACTGATGAAAGAATTATTGATATCGCCTTCTATTATCAATTTGAGTCACAAGAATCTTTTACACGTGCATTCAAAAAACTATATTGTTTGCCACCAGGGCAATACAGAAAAGTAATGGGAACTATGAGAAAAAACAAGGAGAAATCAATAATGGAGGAGAAAATTAAAGGCTGGTTCATTAGTGGAAGTCATCCTTATAATTATGAAATAGGAATAGATCAGAAAAATGTACATCAAGGAAAAGCATCGGGATATTTAAAATCAAAAACTGTTCAAGATAAAGATGAATTTGCAACAATGATGCAACAATTTAAGGCAAATGAATTTAGAGATAAAAGGGTTAAACTCTCGGGGTTTATTAAAACTAATAATGTAAAACAATTCTCGGGACTATGGATGCGAGTAGATAATGCATCGGGGGATATCCTGCAATTTGATAATATGAGTGATAGACCAATCATTGGTACAAATAGTTGGAATCGATATTCTATAGTTCTTGATGTACCAGAAAACAGTGTAATAATATCGTTCGGTATTTTACTAACAGGAAAAGGGGAAGTATGGCTGGATGGACTTAGTTTTGAGGTAGTTGATAACGATACCCCTACAACCCATATTAGTTTTGAAAACAATCTTTTAGAGGAACCGACAAATCTATCATTTGAAGAATAAAGGAGTTTTTGGTTCTCATGAAAAAAGAGAGGGATAATATTATGTTTATTTTATCCTTAATATCTTTTGAGCTATTTCGGCAGCTCTTATTTTTATGAAACGTATTCAAACAAACTGTTGCTTGATCTCTAGCATTTTTTGGTATAAAGTTTGACTGTGTCCCATCAGGGTAATGTCGAAAAATCTTAGTAATTCGACATTTTTCGAGGTTTTTCAGCCATTTTCTTTTGAAACTTTCTTATGGCTGAATTCGTTAATCATAATAGCAATAGTAATTGTATGGTGAAAAAGAGAAATGGAACAGGTGAAAAGTGTTCTGGCAAATATGCCAGAATGACTAGCCTATTCTACCTTTTGCCTCTAAAAAGATAGAAAGGATAAAATAATGAGAAATTGTTATATTATGCTAGGGAAAATGATAGTAATAGCTGCTGTACTTACAGGCTGCTCAACTGATGCTTCTACTGGAGAGACTGACGAACTCTCTTTACCTCAGGAAGCAAAGAAGGTTATCGTTGAAACAGATGTAATCAAACACGGAGATTTACTCTCAGAAAAGAGAATTTCTGGTCAAGTTATTTCAAACGAGGAAACGGACGTATACACAAATGTTGGCGGTAAAATTACACAAATGGCTTTCAAAGAAGGTCAAGTTGTTCAAAAAGGACAAGTGATCGCAAAACTTGATTCGGAAGAACAGTTATCGCTAGTCGAACAATCAAATGAGACCGTAACTCAGGCGCAAGCTGGAATCGATCAAGCAATGCAGCAACTTGAAAATGCGGAAATTGGAAAACAACAAGCCGTTAATCGTCATGATCAAGTAAAGCTAGCGTTTGGTAGACTTGAAGAAAAGTACAATAAATCACAGAAGGATCAAGGTGAAAACGAAGAAAGTACTCCACAAGGACTTGATTTAGAAGAATTAAAAACCCAGTGGGAGTCTGCCGTCAAAAATTATGAAAAATCACTTAGGCTTTATGAGAAAGAAATCATACCACGAAAGGAATTAGAACAATCTAAAGAACAAGAGGAAAGTGCAAGAAGAAACTATGAAAAAGGGCTATTGGCTGTTAAAGAATCCTCAAAAGAGTTAGAAGGTACAATAGAAAACGATAAAATTAATTTATTAACGTCTGAAATGGAACTTAAACAGGCTGATTTAACAGTTGGACAAGCGAAAATAGCGCTTCAACAGGCAAAGAATGCTCTTCAAAAGGCCCAACAGGATGCTGTAAGGGCAAAAGGTAAGCTTAATGAATTAGAAGTTCGTGCCCCCTTCACAGGTGTCTTAAAAAAAATTCATGTGAAGGAAGCTGGCTATGTAGCTCAGCAAAGTCCGATTGTAACAATGTTTAATCATGAACAGTTAAAAGTAATTGCTTCTGTTTATCCGTCGCAAAAAAAAGACTTTTCTGTAGGACAAAAATTAAAAATTCAAGGGGTAAACAATGAGGCGATTAACGAAGGTGAAATTATACATATTTCTCCATATGTAGATGAAAAGGGTTTCTTTCAAATGGAAGCTTCTATACTAGGGGATCAAACAAATTATATTGCTGGAGAATATATTGAACTGCTAATAGAAACGATTGCGGATAAGAATCAATTATTAGTTCCAACAAAAGCGATTATAGAAAAAGATGAAAAAGCATTTGTTTATTTGATTAAGAATTCTAAAGCCATATATAAAGAAGTTGAAGTGTTGCAAATGCAAACGGACTGGACTTCCGTTAAAGGAGATCTTAAACAAGGGGAAGAAATTGCTGTTAAGGGAATGGTACTCCTTTCAGATGGTATGGATGTTGAAAATATTCATAAAAAAGATAATAAAAAAATCGATAAAAACGATTCATCTAAGGAGAAAGATGGTGAATCGGAATGATTACTTGGGCGGTAAAACGTTCAGTTGCCTTAACTTTATCATTAATCGGTATATTAAT
>JAEWDX010000228.1 GCA_023389895.1 Bacillota bacterium | reverse complement strand
CCAGGTAAGCTTACATTGGCCATTGTCCCAGACGAAGAAACAGGTGGCGAGTTCGGAGTTCCATGGTTATTGAAAAATGGAATTATTCATGGAGATGGCTGTTTAATCGCAGAGCCTTCCTCCCCATTAAATCCGACAATTGGCCAAAAAGGATCCTATTGGTTCGAGCTTGAAGTATTCGGTGAACCAGGACATGGAAGTCTTTCACCACTCGCGGGAAAAAATGCGATCACAGATGCTATAGCTGCCATTGAAAAAATAAGAAAGTTATGGGATCTCAAAATTGAGCTTCCTAAGGAGGTTCAACCATTAATCGAAGTTTCAAAACGTTACATGAGAGAAAATGAAAAAGACCGGGAAAAATTCCAGCCAGTATTAGAAAGAATCACCGTTAATATTGGAACCATTCATGGCGGCACAAAATCAAATGTTATTCCAGAAAGCTGCAAAGTTCAAGTAGATTGCCGACTTCCTTTCGGTATCACCCCTGATGAGGTTACCATCTTTCTACAAAAGGAACTAGATGAATTAGGAATTCGCTATAAAATTCACCCATTTGGATTTCGCAGTCATGCTAATTACACACCAGCTAATGATCCCATATGTAAAGCGATTGTCAATAATATTTCACTAGTAACTGAAGAAGAAGCATACGGAGTTATGCAATGGGCTAGCAGCGATGCACGCCATTTTAGAGACTATCATATTCCCGTTCTCCAATACGGACCAGCCTATTTACCTAGTATTCATGGATATAATGAAAAAGTTCAAGTTGAAGATATTGTCAGATGTGCTAAAGTTTATATAACAGCAGTGATAGATTTCTTAAACACATAATAGAACAATAGCACATAAATTTTGGAACAATCATAGTTTTTGATTGTTCCTACTGATCAATTTTTCATTAATGGGGGAAATAGGTTTCATGCTAAAAACATTAGATTCATCACTTAAAGTTCTAAGAATGTTTACAAAAGAAAAACCAGTTTGGGGTGGTAGGGAGCTAGCGAATGAGCTTAATATGAATCACACAAATATATATCGAATACTCGAAACATTCGAAAAAAATCGGTTTATTTCCAAGAATCCAATAACGAAGAAATACTCATTAGGATATGGAGTATGGGAATTAGGAATTATCATGTATGAAAGTTTAAATATCCCTAGTCTAATCCGTCCGATATTAATGAAACTATCGGAAAGTACTGGCGAATCTATTTTTCTAACAGTCTTAGATAAAGATGAAGCAGTCACACTTGAAGTAGTAGAGCCGGAAAATAAAGTAAAGTTTTCTGTATCAGCGGGAAGCAGAGCTCCTTTATATGTTGGGGCATCCTACCGTTCCATCCTTGCCTTTTTATCAGAGGAATTTACAGAAGCGATACTTGCACAGGGCTTATTCCAGTATACAAATTCTACGATGACAGACCCGGATGAATTACGAAAAGAATTAAAACTAATTAGAGAAAATGGCTGGGCAAAAAGCCAAAGTGAATACACAGAGGATGTTATCGCTCTTGCTGTTCCATTATTTGATAACGAAGAAATTATCGGCTCAATAACTGTATCTGGCCCAACATACCGTATAACCGATGAGAAAATAGCAGAATATCTCCCTCTTTTAAAAAAAGCGCGAGATGAGACGGCGGAAATTATTAATCGCTATCAACTAAAATTAAAAGCTTTCTAAAACGGAGAGGTATACAATGGAAAAATTAATTGAACTTGCAAAATCTGTTCTTAACCATAATTTATTTTTAAAAAAAGATGAGCGTATTTTAATCGTAACAGATGAAAACCTCGTTGAGATTGCCAATATATTTTTTCGAGCTGGATTAGAATTAGGCAATGAGGCACTCATCATGCAAATGGCTGCGACAAGTAGATCTGGTGAGGAGCCTCCTTCAACAGTTGCGGAGGTAATGAAGCTCGTTGATGTTGTTCTTTGTATAACGAAAAACTCACTAAGTCATACGAAAGCACGAAAAGAGGCTTCTGCTTCTGGAACAAGAATTGCAACAATGCCTGGTATCACACTAGATATGTTGCATGAAGGAGCAATTACAGCAGACTATAGTGAAGTAGAGGAACTGACTGATTATTATGTAGGCTTGCTAGATGCTGGTTCAATCGTTGAAATAAAGAAAGCTGACTCTTATCTTACTTTCTCCATTGAAAGAAGAAAGGGAATTCGAAGTACTGGTGTTTTTCGTAAAAAAGGAGAATCAGGCAATCTCCCTTCTGGCGAGAGTTATATTGCACCTATCGAAAACTCTGCAAACGGTTCCATTCTTATTGATGGCTCTATTGCTGGCATTGGAGTCTTAAATGAACCTATTATATTAACAATCGAAAATGGGAGATTAATTGATGCAAGTGGCTGCGACGGTAAAAGACTTCTTGAGCTATTAGGAGACGGTAATGGCAGAGTGATTGCTGAATTTGGCATCGGGACGAATAAAAGTGCCCGACTGACAGGAAATGTTCTCGAAGATGAAAAAGTATTCGGAACAGTTCATATTGCATTCGGTAGCAACAAATCCTTCGGTGGCAGCAATGAGGCTGGCGTACACATTGATTGTGTAATAAAAGATCCTTCTGTTTGGATTGATAAAAAGCAATTAAATCTTCAAAAATAATAATATCGAGCTGGCCTGCTCGAAAAAGAAAAAGAGCTGTCCGAAAAGTCGTTTTCCATCATAGCATCTTTAGAAAAACTAGGCATTCGCCAAGTCCTTTTTGGCAAATGCCTTAGCTTTTCTTATGCGGTATTATTTGCAGTCATTTATTCGAATATCATTTTACTTTAGCACGTTAAAAAACTTAAACTTTCCTAATAGCTAAAAAATCAAAGCCCAAGAATGCCGCAAAGTTAACTATTCTTGGGCTTTAAATTTTGATTCAATTAACTCAAAAGTGTACTTTCTTGAGAGCCCCTTCTATTGTAAAGAACTTTCTTGAATAGCCTTGAATTTTGTTTGTTATTTTACAAATAACACCTTTTCATTAATGCAAGCCACCCGCTTTATACGGGCCTTTTCGAAATGGAAGCCACCAATTCCATTTTCCGAACAGCTTCATTAAGCTTGGAACAAGGAGAAGGCGAATGATTGTCGCATCGATCGCGACTGCGATGGCAATCCCAACGCCAATTTGTTTCACTGGCATCACATCAGTAAAGGCAAAGGCTCCAGTCAATACAATCATGATTAAGGCAGCTGACGTAATAATTTTGCTCGTTGACGCAAGTCCTTCAACTGTTGCATGGTCATTATTGAGTGAGCTTGCATACTCCTCCTGCATACGGGAAATGAGAAATACTTCATAGTCCATACTTAAGCCAAATACAAGACTAAAAACGATAACAGGAATAATAAGCGCAATGGTCCCCTCAGGCAGACCAAAATGGCCATATTGAAAAATATAGACGAGAAGACCAAATGTTGCGGATAAACCAAATATATTCATGAAAATCGCTTTAATTGGAATTAAAATGGATCGGAAAGCGATCAACAAAATGACAAAGGTTGAAGCAATGATGATTGTAAGAACCAAAAATATTTTATTTGCGATTTCATCAAAAATTTCTTGATTAAATTTAGGCTGTCCGCCAATGAGAAAATCGAACTTCGTTTCCTTATCCGATAAATTTCGGACCCAATTCTGTGCCTTGCTTGATGTGCCTGAAGCATGAAGTGTCACTGGAATAAACAGCTTTTTATCTCTAATTAGTTTTTCCGATAGAGGCTTTAATGTCGCTTCCATTCCAGGAGCAGCCATTGCTTGTTCCCATTCCTCTGGTTGATTTAAGCCACTTAACGAATAAATCGTTGTAACATTATTAACTAATTTATCACTTAATAGCTCTGTTTCTAATGCTTTCATCTCTTCTAAACCGGTAGTGTTCTCCCAACCATCCTCACGCGTCGCAATGACATAGACGGAGGATTTTTTACCAAAATCAAATTCATTTTCAAGCAATTCATATGCTTGACGAGAATCATAGGTTTTCGGCAAAGAATCAATCGTCGGAATCGTCAATTCCATATTTCGAACCGGAATAAGAGCAATTCCTAATAAAATGAGCGAGAAAATTGTTATGATAACAGGTCGTTTAATAACAGCATTAGCAAACATCCGCCAGCGATCTATTCCATTTTGTTTTATTTTAAGCACTTTCCATTTATCGATTCGATCCCCTAATATAATCAATATGGATGGTAAAAGTGTAACTGAACTAAAGACGGCCATCGCGACAACAATCATTCCCCCGATTGCGATGTTTTGAAAAATTTCTACCTTTATAATCAGCATCGCTCCAAGACCGATAAAAACACAGAACGCTGAGAAAATAACAGCTCGTCCAGCTGTTTGAATCGTTGTCGTAACCGCTTCGAGCAGACCCGATTTTTTCCGTTCCTCGCGATATCTACTAATGAATAACAAGGCAAAGTCAATACTCAATGCTAGTCCAAGCATCGGAATGATGTTCAAGACAAAAATAGACAGATCCACTTGACCGCCCAAAATAGTTAGTACTCCAAACGAAACAATAACTGTACTTAAGCCAATGATTAGTGGAATACAAGAAGCAACGACTGTCCCAAAGGCAAATAAGAGAACAATAATCGCAATTGGCAGACCAATCGCTTCAGCAATCATCAAATCTCGCTGACTCGCAGCATTTATATCTTTCGAAATAACAGGCGATCCCGTTAGGCCAATGCCCTTCTCATCCCCTATTGCCTCGCGAATATCTGTTACAATTTTTGACATATCTTCATGTTCATCATCAAAATGAAGCATCGCATAAGAAATGTCATTTTTTTTAAGAGAAGCATCTTCAAGTGGAGATATGATTTCAGTGGTTATTTTCAGATCACTAATTTTATTAATGGTAGCCTCGATTTTTTCATCATTTACTTGATTAAAGACAAGGAAAATGGTGGATACGGGCATATCAAATGTTTCAGTTGCGATATCCATTACTTCCGCATGCTCGCTATTCATCTTGAAGCCATCACCTTGAAGCATGGATGGCAGTCTTATCGCAAAAAAAGCCATCACAATCGCTAGCATAAGCCAAAAAATGAGAATATACTTATAAGATTTTGTTACAAACTGTGCAAGTGTACGCATATCGTCAATCTCCTTATTCATCGTAGGCTCTTTCAGTTTAACGGATATTAACAAAATTGTCGCTTTTATTTTACCTCTGCCAAAAAATTAACACTATTGCGTGGCAACTCTATACCTTTTCCGCTCTCTTTGATTCGATTCGCACCATTGCGTAGCAACTCTACTCTTTTTCCGCTCTCTTTGATTCGATTCACACCATTGCGTGGCAACTCTATGCATTTTCCGCTCTCTTTGATTAGATTCGCACCATTGCGTGGCAACTCTTTAATCTTAAAAATTAATCATCATTCGTTTGAGTTTTGACATAGAAGCTCGCTCTTCCATTTCCATGGGGTGTATAGTGACCATTTAAAAGTCTTATAAAAGTGCTCTTGGATCTTATTCCTTTACACCATTCATAAATATCTCTTGAAGTTATCCTTCGATTTGGAAACAAAAGCATATATTCCTCCACAGTTCGTAAAATAGCTTCATTCATATTTTCAGTTTTACCGCATTTATGACAAATTACTTTTGACCCATTTCTTTCAAAAATAAAAGAATAACAAAATTTACAAATTACTCCTTTTTCAAGTTGCTCATAGCTAAATCTCGGTAATCTTTTGTAAGGCGATTCATCCTTTTGAATAGCAACTAATTTCTCAGCAAGCTTTGAATGCCCCTCTTTCATAAACGAAGATTTTGTGTTCATGTTACTCAAAAAGCGATTTAGCTGTGTTGGAAAAATAATTGGTAGATTAAGTGGGGTTCGATATAAGAAGAATTCGGGATTAACAAAAACGACGTATGCTTTAATGGCAGGATTAAACCCATGTTCCTGAAATAATCGTCGCAACAACGATTCACTTCGTTCTAGCTGGAGTAATGGGTTGCTTATTTCCTTTTTCAGATGAGTGTAAAATCTATCAGCCTCCAGATGGAAATCACCTTCAAAATTTTTCACCTCAAAGAGGAATGTCGTCTCAGAAGTAATGACTAAAGAGTCGATTTGAAAAACAGTATTGTTGCTTTCTAACAGCAAATCATTTAGAATCAGCCGCTCATTAAATAGTTTCCTCTCTAACCAACTATCGAAAAGTAACTCTCCTTTATATCCCTTTTCAAGATTGATATAATGACTTTTTTCTTTCTCCGAAAAATCCATTCTTCTGTGTAATGATCTCATAAGCTTTAACTCTAATGATTCAATTCTAGGTTTGATTATCATTTTCTCCATCCTCCATTTTTGAAAAATTACAGATCCTCCATTCCCCACAAGCAAATTTAAGGACACAATATAATCCGAAATCATCATAAAACATTAATTCTAACTTACCGATTGACGAGCAGCGTGATTCACAGTTGTACTGACATTTACACCAGGCATCTTCTGCACTGCCAGTTTCTCAACATCAAAACGCTATTCACTTCCAGCAATGATAAATATGGTTGCTAACAAAGAATTAGAAAAAAGTGGATCTTCGAGGATAATCAAGTGGATTTTTAAGGGGAAGAGGCTCTTGCATCTAATTTTATCGCTACTAATATATTAGTCAATACAGAACGATGTAAATTATTATCAGCCCTATGAATAGCCATTGAAAACACGATCAACCTCCTCCGATCAAAATCTTTCAAAAGGAAAAGAGCATCCATAGCTAGCTTGTAGGATGCCCTTTTAAAAAGTTGATCGGTTCACATGATTCTATATGCCTTTTGCAGGGACTCCCCTACACTTCACCATGACGAATTCACAGCGAGTGATACATTAATAAAAGCTCTCAGCTATTCTCCCAATCTATCATCATTTACTAACGATAGCTTTTGAAGTTCTGCCATCGCCTTTGGAAAATGATCGTTATTTTTATTAAGAGTGGAGATGGCTGTTTCACAATCAACGGAATACAATGTCATTAAAATGGCTACTCGCGTGTCGCCATTTGCTTTTTCGTTCATCCTTTTAGCCGTTGCTTCGTCAACACCTGTTAAATCTTGAATGATTGAAATCGAGCGCTGTCTAAGTTTTTCATTTGTTGCTTGAACATTGACCATTAAGTTTTTATATACTTTTCCAAGCTTAATCATGCTGGCTGTAGAGATCATGTTCAAGACCATTTTTTGCGCTGTTCCTGCTTTTAGACGTGTGGAGCCCGTTACGATTTCAGGACCAACTGGTAATTCAATCGGGTATTTTGAGATCTTCGCAAGCTCAGAGCCAATATTACAAGAAATCCCTACTGTTGGAATGTTTTTTTCATTTGCTTTTTCGAGCGCTCCTAATACAAATGGAGTTGTGCCACTAGAAGCAATTCCAATAATGATATCATTCACATGGAGCAGACGGTCAACCTCAGCATTTCCAGCTTTCCGATCATCCTCAGCATTTTCAATTGGAAAACGAACCGCTTTTTCTCCACCTGCAATAATCCCATTCACTAAATCATGTGGAACACCAAATGTAGGCGGACATTCCGATGCATCTAATACGCCAAGCCGCCCACTCGTTCCTGCCCCAATATAGAATAGCTTGCCCCCTCGCTGTAATGCATCGACTACCGCATCGATCGTGATACTTATTTGCGGCAATGCCTCTTCAACAACGTCAGGAACCTTTTTATCTTCTTGATTCATCAATTGAATAATTTGTAATGTGGAGAATTGATGTAAATTCTCAGAATTCTTATTTCTCATTTCAGTTAAGTATGAAGGATTCATTTGATTCATTTTTCTGCCTCCGTATCGGCTCTATTCCACGATTGATTGATGTTATTCTCGACTTCATCAGTCATCATTTCTCCTCCTTGGATTAGAGCGTTCATATAAGCGCCAACAACGGGTGGATATTGCGGGGAAATAATAGGGAAAGTATAACTTTTTAGCTGCATCGATTTCTTAAATGTTTGTTTAAAATAGGTGGAAAGAAATAATCCACCAGAAACGACTAATGGAATTTGGATGCCGTCATGACGAATAAGCGGAACGACTAGTTCCATTAATTGATCAATCGCCTGCTGGATAATTGCTTTTGCAGCAGGTTCGCCTTGTTCAGCTAATGAAATTACATGTTTTGCAATCGAAGCAATTAATTTTCTCGGATACGGATTTTCATATATAAAAGTAATTAATTGATCTGGATTGTCTAAACCTATTTGTTCCAAAATATATCCGGCAAACTTCTCCCGTTTGTCATCCCTTCCATCGTGTGAGTGAATGATCATTCTTAATGCTTTATTGCCAATGTCATAACCACTGCCTTCATCACCTAATAAGTAGCCCCAGCCCCCAACCCGTATCGGCTTTTCCACTCCATCGTTCACCGAATAAGCGATTGATCCTGTTCCAGCAATCAGGACGATGCCATTCTTCGCCTTCGTCCCAGAAGCTAAAGCGGCAACGGCATCATTGGCAATATTAAGCTGATAAGGCTTTATTCCATAGGCAAGAATCCATTGCTCCCAGCGTTTCCGATCCTCTTCCCTGTCTCCACCAGCTGTTGATACGAAGACTCCTTTTATTTGGTTCTTCGTGATATTCTCTTTTTGGAAAAGCTCATCTAATAAATGATGAATCTCCTCCCTTACTTTTTCCGCAGACCTTGATTTAAGATTCGTCGAAGAGCCTTTTACAGTAGCCCAAATGCGACCATGCGAATCTCCAATAAGGCATTCTGTTTTCGTTCCTCCACCGTCGAAGGCAATATACAATTGATTATTTAACGGCACCTGCTGTCAGCCCCTCCATAAATTGCTTCGATGCGATGAAGAAGAGAACAATCATTGGCAAGGAGGATAACGTCAATCCTGCAAATAAGGCTCCCCAGTCCGCAGAATATTCGCCAAATAATTTCATCATCCCGATAGGAATCGTCTTTTTCATTTCATCCGAGATGAAAATTAATGGGAAAAAGAAATCATTCCAAGCATTAATAAAGTTTATAATCATGACCGTTCCTAATGCCGGACGCATTAAAGGCAGGACTACATTCCATAAAATCCGCAAGTCACTTGCTCCATCCATACGCGCAGCTTCTTCCAGCTCCATTGGCATCGTTCGAAAAAATCCTGTTAAAATTAATATCGATAGCGGAATTCCTTGTGCTGTATACATTAAGATCAGCGACCATAAAGAGTTTGTTAATCCTAAATCCTTCATTAAGATAAAGAGGGGGACAATCCCTAATTTAATCGGAATCATCATTCCCATTAGAAAAAAGAAAAACAAAATATTATTCCACCAAAATGTATATCTAGCAATATAGAAGGCAGCTAGCGATGTGGTTATAATTACGAGTAAAACAGAGGCAATGCTTACGATTACACTATTATACAGATAAGTCATAAACGGAATTTGATCCAAAAGATTACGATATGTTTCTAGGCTAAAGGCTTTTGGCCATGCCAATGGATTCATAAATATTTCTGCACTCGGTTTAAAAGAGGATAGAATCATTAAGAAAATCGGATATAGACTTATCGTAGCAAATAAAAAGGCAATAACGTAATAAAACGGTCTTGTCCAGATTGTCTGTTTCAATTGACTTCCTCCTTTCTGTCCAGCTTCCGCTTTTCTAATTACATCTCGACTTCTTTTTTCTGCATTAATTTTAATAGGATAGCTGTAAATGTTGAGATAAAGATGAATAAAACGACCGCTAAAGCGGAGCCAAGTCCAATTGCGGTGGAATCTCCAGAAGATCCACCAAAGGCAAGGCGATAGAAATAGACGGCCAATGTATCTGTTGAACGATATGGCTCTCCTTGTGATCCTTGCATCGCATAGACAAGTTCAAAGGCTTCAAACGATTGGATAAATGTCAAAACTGTGATGATCATAATGGACGGAACCATTAATGGGATCATAATTCGCGTTAAAATGGTAGAACCTTTCGCCCCATCTAATGTAGCAGCTTCTATCAGTTCTTTCGGAATGGATTGAAAGCCCGCTAAGAAAATCAATACGGAAAAGCCAATTCCGAACCAGCAATTGATAAGAATAATCGCGATTAATGCAGTCTTAGGATTGCCTAGCCACGCTTCTTGAAGAGATTCTAGACCAA
>JAEWDX010000153.1 GCA_023389895.1 Bacillota bacterium | reverse complement strand
GTCCAGAAATGGTGTAATAGATGGAGCCCGGAAGGGTTGAATCACTTAAAATAGATTAAAAAATTAAGAATTTCAAAAAAGGGATTCGGAATGAGACCATTCCGAATCCCTTTTGTCGACAATCTGATAGAATATTCTATTCTATATTTTTTAACCTAAATATAAAAATCGCGATAAGAATATAAGAATTTTTCTTGGAATTCCAATAGTTAATTTAATCCCTTTATTATTATAGGAAAAATCGGCTTTTTTACTATAATTCACATAGCATATGTTTTATGCTGTAAGTAGGCCCCACATGATAATCACCCCCCGAATGCCGATACTCCAATAAATTAATGTTCAAAAGGTATTTCTTTAATAGTGAGATTACTACCATTTGCAACAATTGAATGTCCATTATTAAGCAGTATGTTTTTAGTGATAAAGAAATCTTTTGAATTTTTTCCATATACCTCCTAATCTGTATTTATCTCCATGATACAACATATTTTTATTTTCCAAATTCCCTGTTTTTCGCTTAAATGGAAGATTAATATCACAAAGTGTCAATATACGGTGTTATTTCATTCAATTTATGAAAATAAGAATATTTCAATTAAATAAAAATTCATATAATTTTGGTGCGATTTATTAAATAAAGTTGATTGTTATCTTTCAAATTCATAATGCTTATTCCTTATACACTTATACTTATCCTTGTTATGTTCTTGCTTCTTTTTTCCAAAAACATTTTTATCCTTTTCCCTTGCTAACTTGTTTTCCTTCCAATTAGTCCATCTGTGCAAATTTTTATAGAATATTCCCTAGTGTCTATATTAAAGTAGGATGCTACTGCAAAAGCAGTCATTTCGGCTTGAAACTCCCTTTCTGGCTAAGAATAATAATTTATCCTATCGATAGAATGCAGTTTTGCATGAGCCAACTCATGTATTAATATTTTTACATTTTGAAGCTCTCCATTTCTAGGATTTAATCCAATATGATTCAATGAAACAAAAAAAGCACCTTTAGAAGTGCCTAGTTCTTCAAGCGGTTCTCCTATTGTAACTCCAATCTTTCCCCCAATTTCCTTCAATGCCTTCATTATCTATATTTAGCCATAGAAAAACTGCACCTCTGATTGTCAGATGGTGTCTAACAATTGGGTGCAGTTCAAAAATGTAAGGGTTTTATTTTTTTATGTGTTCCAATCCAACCTGATCCCGGTTCATTGATTCAATATATTTATCCTTTTCATAGTACTCTTGCTTTGTATGATGCATTTATCACTGCAAAATAATATCTCTTCCTAGATATTTGATCATTTAGAATGATTCCTAGCTCTAACTATTCTAATTATTTCACCAACAATTAACCCAATTGCAATCGCTATAATAGCTGTCCATTCTATCGTTTTATCAAAAACATATAATATGACAGCTGCAATGATAAAGCCAATTATTATACCCAAGTAGTTAGATTTCATAGATATATGAACATCCCTTTATGGAGTACAGGAAGCTGGAATAGGTTGACTACTGAAGTACTTCCCACTTTCCAAAGTAGTAGAAAGTACAGTACGACTTGAATCAGTCCATACTTTAGATACATCAAAGTATACAAGAGATTCACATTTCATTGGATAACGATATTGATAAATTGTTGAATAAATACTCGTGGCTCCTGCTCCCATAAGGACACTTACTGCAGCTAGGCCCATATTATAAGGAGCTTTGGTTATAGCAGACAGAGCTGCAGCAGTTAACCCTAGAATACTCACATTAGAATCCCAAGAACCCATATATGTCCCCCCTGGAGGAACTGCCATAATTGAAAAGTCCCCAGACTTTAATGGATATTTGGTTAATGTAAACACTTCTATTTCTTGCTCTTCACCATTAATAAAAAGTTCATTCTGATCAGGATTATATTCAATAATAGTTGTAGTATCCTCTTCAATTAGCTCAGCATATGCGGTACCATCAGTTCTGTATTCTCTGGTAAATGTCGCTTGACCATTTTCTGTTTCAACTATTTCCTTAATAACCAAGCCGTCTTCAGTCGTAATTTCCTCTTTTTTTAGTTGCTCAGCATTTGCAGCTCCTGGTGAAAAGTACGGAAACAACAGACTAAAAGATAGGAGTGTGACACCAACCATTTTTTTATTTGCAATCCTTTTTCCTCCTCAAATGTATTATTTTTCACTCCAGACAATTATATGGTGATGTTGATTAAAAAATTCTTATTGAGAACAAAACTAAAATAATAAAAACTCCCCTCAAAAGAGGACACGGAAAAACACTTGAATTTTTTTGAAGAAACGCCCTTCGGGCGCTTTTTTGTTAAAATAAAGATGATTTAATAAATATTGATTCACTAATAAAATTACTGATTTAAAAATAACATTAAAAGCATTTTTCTGTTCGATGGAATATGCAGACCAATTTTTAATTACTTGTACGCTCAATTAAGTAATATTTTTGTTGGATATCCAAATCTGTTTGTTTTTTCTTTTTCTGTTTGATACTTTTTAGAATTTTCAAGTTGCTCAATATCAATCTTAAATTGCGAAATTTCATTTGCTTTAAGCTGGATACTTTCTTGAAAGGATGCTTATTTTAGTCATCATTGCTTCTATGATTTCTCCACCTGAATTTTTTTCTCATATTTCAGTAGCAGTTCCGCTGATTTTATTATATGAAGTAAGTGTTTTGTTATCAAAATCGTATATTTAAACGAAAGCAAGGAGAGGATAGCGTTTCATACCGTGAAGAACCTAAGCATTTATAAATTGAAACGTCAAAAAATTATATTTTATGGGTGTGGCTTGCTTAAAAGGGCGATTAGCAAGCTTTTTCATATTTATCCTGTCTTTTTATAGGCAGAAATAAAAGGACATAAGTTTAGATAACTACCTGACTCATGTCCGAATGATTGTCTAAGTATAATGACTAACTATTTGGTGTTCACATAAAGCACTTTGGTGTTTTCTCCTTTTTCCCTTCCTATCTTAATTATTCTTCCGCTTTTCCTTTTCTGCCCGATAAAATTCATGAAACATTTTCATTAATGCACGTTTTTCAATCCGTGATACATAGCTTCTCGAAATACCAAGCTCTTTAGCAATCTCCCTTTGTGTTTTTTCCTTCTTTAGGTCGAGCCCGAAACGGCCGATAATGACTTCCTTTTCTCGCTCATCAAGAACTCCAATATATTCCTTAACCCTTTC
>JAEWDX010000101.1 GCA_023389895.1 Bacillota bacterium | reverse complement strand
AATTTGATCCATTTTTTCAATCCCAATTAAATGGTGGGTAATGACAATAACTGTTTTATCCTTTAAAGTCTCAAACATTGTTTCAAGCAAATCAAGCTCTGTTTTCGGATCAAGTCCAATTGTTGGTTCATCTAAAATCACAATCGGAGTATTTTTCAATAAAATTCGTGCTAAGGCGATACGCTGTCTTTCTCCTCCAGAAAATCGCTGCCCGCTTTCCTCCATTTGTGTATTCATCCCATTTGGCAGTGAATGAATATAATGATCAAGCTTTACTTGCTTAATCACTTGCTTGATTTCTTCATAGGAAGCAGCTTTATGGCCAAGGCGAATATTATTTTCAACCGTCGTCGCAAATAAATAAGGCTTTTGATTTAAGACGCTAATCATTTCATAAATTTGATCTCCATATTGATTCGGATTACTTCCCCCAATCTCAATCGAACCTGATGTCGGAAGAAGAGCGCCTTGCAATAATTGTAATAATGTTGACTTCCCAGCACCACTTTTTCCTAAAATCGCGATTTTTTGACCATAAGGAATCGAAAGGGAAAAATCCTTTAAAGCTTTTTCTATTTCCTTTTCATAACGATAAGATACATGTTCAATCGAAATTCTTGGTTCATTTGGTAATGAGATTTCTGCTCTCATTTCTTCCTCTGGAACAAATTGACGGATATTCTCGATTCTACGCAATGATTCTTCATAAGTAGGAATCCGCTCGATTGCCTGTGATAATGGAATCATTCCCTCTAATATCGGCAATGTCACTAATGTAAAAGCAGCAATATAGGTTGGCATAATATCGCCATTCTGCGCGGTATATCCAGCCCATAATCCAACCATAATCAGAATCATCCCCGAAATGACTTGCAGTTGAAAGGTGCGCGCCTGATTCCAATTTGCTAATTTCTTTTCAATTTCATGACTTGCTTTACTGTCTGACATAAACTGCTTAATAAACCGTCCCTTTTTACCGCTTATGATCCAATCACTTAAACCAAAGATTGCATCTGTGAAGGTTTCATATAAGCGACTGCGTTTTCCTTTTAACTCGATTTGCTGTTTTTTTAGCATGTATAATGATAAAAGCGGATAAACGAAAACGATCATACTTAAGCATAATCCAATAAAAATCGCAAACATCCAATCAAATAGGGCTAAAACGATAACCGAATAAACAAAGAGAAATAACCCAATAATCGTCGGAAAAATGGTACGAATATAAGCATCTTGCAAATGCTCAATATCGTCTGCAAGCGCGCCAAGCAAATCACCCGTTTGGAAGCGTGAGCGAATAAATAAAGCTTGCGGCTCTAATATTCCGTATAGCTTTACACGCATATCGGCTAATATTTTCAATACGGCATTATGCCCTGTTAGACGTTCTAAATATCTAGTAACTGCTCGTGAAATCCCAAATGTTCGAACGGCAACAATCGGGACATAAAGCAGCATAATCGTTACCGGCATTTCCGAAGCGCTCGTAATTAAATACCCAGACGTAAAGGTAAGCATAGAGGCAGCGAGCACGGTTAAAATTCCGAGAAAAACCGTTAAGAAAATTAGCCATTTATATTGCTTTAAGTACGGCAAAATATAAGTTTGAATTAACTTCACGTCCGTGCCCCCCCTCTATGTGCCTCGACAAGTCGATAATAGGAGCCTTCTTGCGTAAATAATTGTTCATGTGTCCCACTCTCAACTAATTCACCATTATCTAACACAAAAATTAAATCCATCTTGCGCATCCAATGAAGGCGATGTGTTGCAAAAAAGACAAGTTTATTTTCTAATAACGGCAAAATCATCTTCTTAATTTCATGTTCCGTTTCAATATCTAAGTGAGCTGTTGGCTCGTCGAAAATCATAATTGGGCGTTCCTGAATAAGTCCTCGCGCTAATGCAATCCGCTGCTCTTCCCCACCGCTTAAGGCTCTGCCGCCTTGACCGATTCTTTCATCAAGTCCTTTCGGGAATTGCTTAATTAATTCTCGCAAACCAGTCTTGTTAGCTGCTTCTTCTATTTTCTCTCGTGGCGCATCTGGCTCGTATAAAGAAATATTTTCAGCAACCGTTCCAGCAAATATATACGGATGCTGGGGAATATACGTTACTTGTTCCTGCCAGCTTGGCATCGAAAAATCACAAAATCGCTCTTCATCAAGAATGATTTCTCCAGCTGACGGCTGTGAAAAACCTGATAGAATATCGATAAGCGTTGATTTTCCAGCACCAGACATACCAACGATGCCAATCTTTTGAAAGCCGCTCACTTGGAAGCTAATATTTTTCAAAATATCCCGCTCTTCTTCTTCGGAATGCTTCGTCAGATTTTTCAATGATAATTGTCGCCCGTCGCTCCAATATGGCGCATCTGGCATATTTTCTATTCGAAGCGGATTATTTTCCTTTTCTAATAATTCGTGAATGCTTTCTCCCGCCTCTTTCCCATCCATTGTCGCATGATAATCATTGCCCAGCTCACGAACTGGAAGAAAATATTCTGGCGCTAATATAAGAATCGTCAAAGCAGGACCAAGATCAATATTTCCGTTTATCAATCTTAAACCAAGCTCGACAGCAACAATCGCTACTGATAAACTCGCAAAAAAATCTAAAGAAAAGGTTGATAAAAATGCAACCTTTAATGTACGATTCGTTGCAATGCGATATTTATTGCTGACCGTTTCAATCGCCTTTTGATGATTTTTACTTTGACCTAAGTATTTTAACGTAACAAGTCCCCTTAACGAATCAACAAAATGACGGGATAGCAGCTGATATGTATCCCACTGTGCATCAATTTGCTTTTGCGCAATAAGTCCTAGTAAAACAAGAAAAACAATCATAATCGGCATGACAACTGCAAGAATAATGGCTGACGTCAGATCGACTTTTACTATATAAATTAACAATGCAATGGGAATACAAATATTTGCTATGAAGCGTGGAATAAATAGCTCTACATACGTTTTAAATTTCGGAATTCCTTCTAGGCAAAGAGTGATCATATTTCCTGATCCTTGTTTGCCGATTTTCCTCGGGCCAAGCTGAAATAATTTATCAACGAGCTGTTGTTGTAAATGAAGAGAAGTTTTGTCGGCAAACTTAAAGCTAAGTTTTTCCTTCCCCCATTGAAGAAAATGTCTCAACAAATAAGCACCGATAAATAGAAGAAAAGAGGGAAGGACTGCTGACCAAGCAGTCCCTTTATACATTTTCACAATTGAATCAGCCAAGTAAATTGCTTGAAACATAATTGTGATTGATTGCACAATTGTTATGCTCCCAATTGCTAACATATGACTTTTACTGCCCTTATAGTGAAACAGTTGTTTGTCCATTAGTATTCTAAATGCTCCTTACTCGTTACTCGCTTCCGGAATATATAATAGCTCCAAATTGTATAAGCTAAAACAATCGGGACCATAATCGCTGCCACAATCGTCATGAATTTCAATGAATAATTTCCTGACGAAGCATTATACACAGTCATATTATTCACAATATCAATCGAACTAATCATCACATTTGGGAAAAGCGCAACGAAAAACGATGCTGTTACAATGATCATGATTAAACCTGTTGCGGTAAAACTAAGTCCTTCTCTTCTCTTTTTCAAAAGCGGGAAGAGCAGTAAATAAAGGACGATCGCAATGATATACATTGGGATAAGAATCGCGCCTCTATTCATAAAAGCATCTGTATAAACCGCTGTTAAAGCGACAAATAGAACAATGACAACACCTGTTGTTAAATATATTTTCTGCGCAAGCTTGCGTGCACGCTCGCGGAGTGAACCAGTTGTCTTCAATGATATGAACATTAATCCGTGCAAAAATGAAAGTAGAACAAATGCTATTCCCCCAACAACTGTATAAGTATTGACGATATCAAGGAATCCAGCATACATATTCATATTCTCATCAATTGGCAAGCCTTTAATAAGACTTGAGAATAACACCCCTAATAAAAACGGTGGCAGCAAACTTCCTAGTAAAATCGACCAATCCCATGTTTTCGTCCACTTCTGCGAGTCAACCTTTCCCCTAAACTCAAAGGCAACTCCTCGGGCGATTAGCGCAAGCAATAGAATGACGAATGGTAAATAGTAACCGCTAAACAATGTCGCATACCAATGTGGAAAGGCAGCAAACATCGCGCCCCCAGCCGTAATTAACCAAACTTCATTCGCATCCCAAAACGGACCAATTGTATTAATTAACACTCGTTTTTCTACTTCATTTTTCGCAAGGAATCTCGTACTCATCCCTACACCAAAATCGAATCCTTCCAAGAAAACGAAACCTACGAATAAGATACCTACAAGCACAAACCATAACTCACTTAACTGCATTTGTTATCCCTCCTGCACTGAACGGATCTGAAGCAGAAATATCTTCCTTCGGCTTTTCTTTCGGTCCTTGTTTAATGACTTTAATAAATAAATACACCATCGTAATGCCAAGCAATGTATAAATTAATGAAAATGAAATAAGTGAAAATAGAATTTGTCCCGCAGAAACATTTGGAGAAATTCCATCAGACGTAAGCATTAAGCCATTTACAACCCATGGCTGACGACCAATTTCAGACATAATCCAACCGAAGGAGTTCCCAATATACGGTAGGAAAATAGCTGGAACTAACCACTTTAAGAAGCGATTGCTGCTAGTGATTTTTTTACGCCAAGTTAAAAATAACCCTAATAGACTTAATAGTACTAGAACTCCACCAGTCACTGCCATGATCCGGAAGCTCCAGAACGTTGTTTTCACAGGAGGGATATAATTTCCTTCCCCATATTGTTCAACAAACTTTTCTTGTAATGTGTTCATTCCTTCGACTTTACCTGAAAACTCACTATAGGCTAAATAACTTAATACGTAAGGAATTTCGATTCTTCCCGTACTTTTCTTATTTTCAACATCAATATTAGCGATCACTGTCCAAGCAGCTGGATCACCACTATCTTCCCAAAGACCTTCTGCTGCGGCCATTTTCATTGGCTGTGCATGCATTAAATAAGTTGCCTGAGAATGCCCTGAAAAAGCAAGGCCAAGACCAGCAACAAATCCAACAATTAAGGAGATTGTCATTGACTTCTTAAAAAAAGCAATATCTCTTTTTTTAAGTAAATTCCAAGCACTTACACCAATGATAAAGAATGCTCCAGTTGCAAAACTACCAAAAATCGTATGCGGAAAAGCAACTAAAAGCTTTTCATTTGTCAAAACAGCAACGATATCATTCATTTCTGCGCGGCCATTTTGGATGGCAAAGCCGACAGGATTTTGCATAAAGGAATTGGCTGCCAAAATCCAGAATGCAGATAAGATTGTTCCGATTGAAACGAGCCAAATACAGGCAAGGTGTAATTTTTTCGGAATTTTATCCCAGCCAAAAATCCACAGGCCAATGAAAGTTGACTCCATAAAGAATGCAAGCAATGCTTCAATTGCTAACGGTGCACCAAATATATCACCGACAAAACGTGAATAACTTGACCAATTCATCCCAAATTGGAATTCCTGAATGATTCCTGTTACAACACCAACTGCAAAATTAATTAAGAAGAAAATTCCCCAAAACTTTGTCATCTTCTTATATATCTCTTGCTTCTTCACTAAGTACAACGTCTGCATAATAGCAATAATAAAAACTAAACCAATAGAAAGGGGAACAAAAATAAAGTGAAACAGTGTTGTGGAAGCAAACTGAATCCGTGCGAGAATAAGCTCTTCCATTAAATATAACCTCCTTAGTTGTAGCGCTAAAACACTATACTGAAATAATAGATGAAAGTTGTGTGGTAGAAATGGAGGGTTTGTTACAAACCTTTGAATAAAAATAAACAAATTTTCAACATTTGATGAAATTGAGGTTTTTGTCGTAGTAAATAGTTTGACTTTATGTTTTCGAAGGATAAACAGCATTTTAACACATTAAAAAGCTCTTCAGTTTCCAAAGCTGTCACATTTGGTGAATCTTCATCTGTCTAAACAATTTATCCACCTACTGTATAAATAAAAAAGGCCCATTTCGGTGATAATGAAAAAATGGATAGGAGTGAAAACTTATGGACTTATCATGGATGGCTTTTGTGATGATTATTTTAGCAAGCTATCGACTAACTCATTTAATTGTTTTTGACAAAATTACTGAGCCTTTTAGAAATCTTTTTCTCGAAAAAAAAGAATACAAAAACCATGAAATCAAAAAAGTACCGAGCTCCATGATTGGATATTTGTTTACATGTTATTGGTGTACTGGTATTTGGTCCGCGATATTACTGTGTACGCTCTATCTTTTTATTCCGACTTTTGCTAAATACATTATTTTCGTTCTTTCGATTGCAGGAGGGCAAGCGATATTGGAATCATTTGTAGGTGTAAATATAAAAAAGACAGATTATTATAATGAGGAAAGTAAACGAGAGAAGTAAGTGTTCTTAGCAAATTGTTATACATAATGTTCTAGCTGATGAACAAAATAGAGACAACCACTGCTAAAAATGATTGTCCTGTTAAATGAAGGAGATCTATATCTGCAAGCATCTCATCAGTCATGTCTTCAGGCTCGATTGTTAAAATTGGAGATTGATATCGGTAATAAAAGGTTTTTCCTGAACCATTTTCTTGAATTTCCTTAAAATTTATTGATGTAGGATAGCCCTCAACAAATTTAACCTGCGACATATCAACTCCTTCACCTCGTGCAAAATTATAAATGACACGTCCGAATTCATCCTGACCTAAGTGGCTTATCCAATTTACATTTCCACTTGTCGGAAAAATAATTAAACCATCCACTTGTTCTGCCATCAGCATTTCAATATTGCTGCGTTCTTTTTCTGGATTATCATCAGCATTGCAAACAAATATGTGGACATGATTAATCTCACAGACATCTTCGATTGCACGTATTATCTCAGTTGAAAACGTGTGAAGAATATTCGCTACAATAACGCCAATTGTAGAGGTTTTTTTTAAACTACTTTCCCCATAATGAAAGCCGAATAACTTCCAAGTTAATAAAGCAATATAAATAGAAAACCCGAACTTTCCTACGAAACACAAAATTAGAATTTCGTAGGATAGTTCGGGTTTTTCTTTGGCTAAAATCCTTTTGTCCCTGCCTTATTTATTCCCCATTAATGGACTGTTGGACCCCCACTGATTGAAATTTCACTTTATCGTTTCAGTTATTTTTCAGAAAGCGTGTATAAAGTAGCAACTAACAAAGGAGGTAAATGAAGTGATAAGGAAAATGGTTAAGTTTACAATAGTTTTCTTTTTATTATTTGCAGTAAGTCCATTTAGTCCGATAGTGAATGCGGATCATAAGGAAAAAAAGGAGTACAAAAAAGAGCATAAAGAAAAGTATCGATACGAAAAACATGACGATGACGACGATGATGAAAAATATGAGTACGAAGAAAATGGAAAAGATGATGAAATTTATCAAGAGAGTAATTCTTTTTCTGCAAGTTCATTTTGGAATGTCTGGACGAGAGAAGCCGGCAACTATACAAATAATGACTTGCCCTTCCAAGATGCAAAAGAAGTAAACCTTGAATTAAATCAGCAAAGTACGAAATTTTTTATCATGCCACAAAATGGTCAATTGCTTATTTCTAGTGAAAAAATAGCAAACTTTCTCGGTGTAGAAGTAGAATTTTTCCCGCAGAGTGAAATTCTTGTCATTTCAAACAAGAAAAATGAGTTAATTATTCGAACAGGAACGAATGCAGTTTATGAAAACATGGTTAAAACACCAATGCCAGCACAGGCAGTCAACTACGAAAACTCAATCTATATACCGATTTCAGTAATCGCAAATGCATTTAATTATAGAGTGAGCTGGGATGCGGAGAAAGAAACGATTTTATTACAGACAATCAACTAAAAATGGGGTGTGTATCTTGAAAGCCAAAGTAAAAGCAAAATGGATTGTTGGCATATCTGGAGCTGCTTTTTCTGCATTTGTTCTTGGACAATTAAATGAAGGAACAGCAGTCAACTCTAACGTACCAAAGATTGAAATAACAAAGTCCATGAGTGAGCGAGAAATCGAATTAGCAAAACTGGATTGGAGCAATTTCTCCGTTCAGAGCGATAATTCTGAAAGGACGAAAAAAAGTGATCGAATTTCAAAAAGATCTTAACCAAGCGAAATTAGATTCCATTGAATTAAAGCTCATGAACACAACTTTCTATATCGCTGTATCTAATAGTGAAGTGTTGAATTGGAAAAGCGAGATTACTTCATGGCTTCGACAGTTTGAAAAAATGATATCTCGTTTTTTGAAAAATAATGAGTTATCGAGATTAAACGAAGCAAACTGTAATCAAGAACTAACTTTATCTCCGCTCCTTTATGACATTCTATTAAAAGCGGAAAAATATCGCATAAAAACGGGAGGGCGATTCTCACCATATATGCTTAAACAATTAGAAGCACATGGATATAATCGAAGCTTCCCATTTAACACTGCTCCCGAAAAATTGATCATGCCAATTAAAGAAAATGAAGAAGATCCATTCATTTTCCATCATGACTCACGAATAACGAAAAAAACTAATGCAAAGATTGACCTTGGTGGAATCGCAAAAGGATATGCAGTAGAAGCCACAGCAGGCTGGTTAAAAAAATATGCAAAAAGCAAATATGGAATTGTCGATGGCGGAGGAGACATTACCGTTTGGTCGAATGGAGAAAAGACATGGACAATTGGCATTATGAATCCATTTGAAGACGATAAAGAAATGGGCGCTTTCTCCATTCAAAATGGAGGAATTGCCACTTCTAATACTATTCAGCGAAGCTGGATGCAAGGAAAAACAAAAAAACACCATCTTCTAGATGGACGAACTGGCATGCCTATTGAGAATACTATCGTCCAAGCTACAGTCGTCATGCAGAATTGCCTTGATGCTGAAATTGGAGCAAAAATTTGCTTTATGAATGATGGTTTGCCAGTAAAATCCATTTTAAGCATACTTTCGAATTCATTCAATTACGTTCTTGTAAATTCAAATGGTCAACTGGAAATGAGGTGAAATCGTAAATGATTAGTGCATATTTCTCGACTTGGAATTTAATCCGCATTTCGGGCTTCCTTGCTTATTTTCTCTTTACATTGGCAATCTCTGCCGGATTAATGAGCAGACTATCAGTTTTTCAAAAGAAAAAGCCTTTTCTGATTGAACTTCACGAAACGAGTGGATGGGCAGGATTAGTGACAACCGTATTCCATCTAACTGCCCTTACAGTTGATCACTACGCTCCATATAAACTGAAGGAAATATTTATCCCTTTAATGGCAGAAAATGCCCCAATTTCTTCAGCCTTTGGGACAATTTCCTTTTTCCTTTTCTTAATCGTCATCGCAAGCTCAGACTTTTTAAAAAGGCGTTTAGGAGTTCAAATTTGGAGAAAGCTCCATCTCCTTGTTATACCAGCATGGATATTAATGCTCCTGCATGGCATCATGATTGGTACAGATTCAAATCTTACTTGGGCAACTACCTTATATAGCAGCGGGATTGTACTAGTAATGACTTTAATCGTATTTCGCTTCCTCGAAGGGAAAATAGAAGCACAAAAGAAGATAAGTAGAAAAGGTAAATGAGATCGGTCAGTACACCGATCTCATTTATTAAAGTGAATCGTAAACATTGTTCCAACATTAACCTCACTTTTAACTTCTATTTTTCCACCATGAGCATCAACAATTGTTTTGGCAATTGCTAAACCAAGACCAGAACCTTCTCGATTTCTTGTTGAATCCACTCTATAAAACCTGTCGAAAATATAAGGAAGATTTTTAGAAGGAATGCCTGAACCAGTGTCACGAATCGTAATAGATATTCTTTTTTCACTAGAGGTTAAGAGACAGTTAATCGCCCCTTTCTCCGTATAACGAATCGCATTGTCTAATAAAATATACATTAATTGCTGAAGTCGAACAGCATCTCCAATCATCATAACATTCTCTTGAATCTCCTGTTTAAAAATGACTTCATCTGAAGCAATTCTTGAAAACCTATGAATGAGTTCACTAAGAAGAGTTGATAAATTTAAT
>JAEWDX010000012.1 GCA_023389895.1 Bacillota bacterium | reverse complement strand
TATTATGGGATATATAGCGGATGAATTAGGTGTAGGAGGAGACATTAACTCTTCATATATGTTTTTAACTATTTTAGGTTTAACAATAGTAAATTCAATTATTTATTTTAAAAAGAAAGAAAAGCAGAATTATTAGTTCTAATATTTATACAGTTGATGGTTCTTATTGATTTTACAGATGTATCAACTGTTATTTCATATGAGCAAGTAGTAACCGATGAACTGTTAAAAGAATGGCCAAGTGTGACACCAGTATTTTATGTAACCGATGATCTCGGGCATATGTATAGGCTGATAATGGGAAAACATTTAAAGGAACGACCACATTTGGCGCTATCCAAGAAGGGGCTAGCCAACTCATCATTCAGCCTGTTGAAATTGCCAGTCTCATGTACGGAAAAGGTCATATTGAAATTGAACTTGAACCGATTGTCATTGAACTGAAAAAATAATAGTGAAGGCCCCCTGTAGAAGTTATTCAGCTAACTACTTTTTTTACAGGGTGCTTTTTAGTGTGATTTTAAAAATTGATGGTATGACGAAAGGTTATACCATCTTTTTCTATTTTTATGTATAATAGAAGTTAGAATATTTTGATATTAAAAAATAACCAAAAGCTCTTTCAGAGTTAAATCAAGTAATTGAATTATTAGAGAGACGAATATAGGGAGAGTATTTATGAAAACGATTGGACTAATTGGTGGGATGAGTTGGGAATCTTCGGTTGAATATTATCGGATAATTAATGAGGAGGTTAAAAAAAGATTAGGTGGTTTACATTCAGCAAAATGCCTCTTGTATAGCGTTGATTTTGAAGAGATTGAGCGTTACCAATCAGCAGGTGAGTGGGAAAAAGCTGGTGTATTATTAGGTGACGTTGCTAACTCATTAGAAAAAGGTGGAGCAGACTTCATCATTATTTGTACAAATACGATGCATAAAGTAATCCAATTTATCGAAGAAAAAATAAACATACCTATTTTGCATATTGCCGATGCAACAGCAAGACAAATTAAAAAGTCCAATATTAGTACGGTTGGATTATTAGGTACTAAGTACACCATGGAGGAAGATTTTTATAAATCGCGAATTGAGTTAAATGGTATAAAGGTTTTAGTTCCAAATCCCGGTGAACGGGAAAAGGTAAATAAGATTATATTTGAAGAATTATGTTTAGGAAGTATTCAGCCATCATCAAGGGATTATTACAAAAAAGTAATCACGAGTTTAGTGGACAAAGGAGTTGAAGGGATCATTTTAGGTTGTACGGAAATTGGACTATTAGTAAAACAAGAGGATTCAGAAGTGCCTTTATTTGATACAACTGTAATCCACGCTATTGAATCGGTAAATAAGGCATTAGAAAAACAATAATAAATTATTTAAAAGGAGAATACCTGAAAAATAAACGGTAATTTTTATGAAGCTACTTTGCTAAAGAGAAATTTATTAGCTTAATGCAGATATGTTTGCTTCAAATTGGGATCGGATAAATTCTAAATAAAGAAGATTAATAAGCTACTAAACTTATAATAAAGCCCAGGGTAATACTTTTCATCGTAGAGAATATATAAAGAATGGGAATTTAAGTACACAGTTTCTGGTGAAGGGAGAATCCTTATGAATAAAATGGTAAATGATCATCTGCATGAAACGAGAAATAACCTATTAAAGGAGATTACTTTATTAAGCGATGCTCAATTTAATAGCAAGCCTGACTTGAATAAGTGGAGTATAGCTCAAGTTTGCCATCACTTAGTTTTAGTGGAAGAAGCATCTATAAAGGCTATTGCATGGGGATTAAAAGTGACTGATGGTGTTCAAAAAGAACGTAAAGACGTTCACCTTATATTATTGGATAGAACGAAAAAGCTTAAAGCACCGAAAATCGTCGAACCGGCTGCAGAACCATTTCACTTACAGCAAATAATTGATTTATTAAACGATTCGAGAAAAAAATTAATGACTCTTCTTAGTACTATAGAAGATAAATCTATACTGGCGGAAAAATCAGTGAATCATCCTGCTTTAGGTGAATTACCGCTTGATCAATGGATTGAACATATATATGTGCATGAGCAGCGACACATTGAACAAATAAAAGATCTAAAATCTCTTTTAGATGTGGGGCATTAATCATATAAGTTAATGGAATCGAGCACTTTTAGGTTTTTATCTAGTACTTTTCAAGATATATCTAGCTGATTTCGGAAAGTATCTAGCAACTTTTAAAATTTATCTAGCATTTACTATTATAAAAGCACCAAAATTACATTTTAGACGTTGGACATTAATTAAGATTTAATGGATTTTTGCATTTTGAATATTATTATAGTAACAGGTGCGTTTCTGTATTACTCAGAAGCGTTTTTTTATTTATTAATGAAGTAGGATGAAGGAGGTTTTTTTTACCACTAATAGAATATGTAAATAGATAATTGGGTAAAGAGGGGTCTTATATTGCAGAAGGTTATTGAGAAATTATTAGAAATTGAATCAGGCGACGTTGGAATTATTATTTATTCAGATTTAAAACAGGAAATAGTTTGTTCAATAAATGAGCGATTATCTATACCACTTGCTTCTGCTGCTAAAGTTGCAATTTCTTTTTGTATAGCAAAATTAGTGGAAGAAGGACACTGTAAATGGAGTGACATGGTAAAGGATATTAGTTTTAATACAGAAGAAGATAGTACAGAAATATATCCTCACCTCCAAAATAGAGGGAATTTGGCATTACGAGATGCCGTAGAGGTGATGATTGCCTGTCATGATAGCTTTGTTGCAAGTAGAGTTGTTGAATTTTGTGGTGGATGGGAAAAGATTAATAAACAAATGAAAGTATATTTTAGAAATATAAGTATTAAGCAGAATCCAAGAGATCAGGACAACAAAGGAGAATTGAGTCAGGTTTTAGAACTTTTGAGGGCAATCTTTGAAGGGTACAAATATAATCCAGAACTTTGGATTCCTATTATTAATGGTCTAGTTAGACAACAAGGTAAGGCTGAAGGGATTCCAACCCATTTTTTAAATCATATGACTGGTGGACTAGATAATGTTGTAGTTGATATTGGAATAATGGGGGAGTTTTCTAAAAATCCATTTTTGTACGTTTTAGGAGCAAAGAATTTACCTAATCGAAATAAAGTGAATTTAGCAGACGAAAAAATGATAGATGCTATGAAATTGCTTTATTGTACGTATTTGAATCAGTAAATCAATCATAAAAAAACCTAATTAAAGGGCAGTACAAAAATTTAAAAAGGGGAATTTACAAAATGTCTGTAATTCTTGAAGAGGTTTTAGAAACGGAAAAAACGATTTTAGGGAACCTTTATTCTCTATATCTTCATGATCTTTCCAAATTCACTACAATGCTTGACATTGGAGCAGATGGTTTATTTGAATTCGAGGAGTTGAACAAATTTTGGGAAGTAGATGGGTTTACTCCATATTTTATAAAAGTGGGTGATAGTATTATCGGATTTATCCTACTATTAGAACGTCCTTTTTTGAAAAAGGAGCATGACTTCGGAATAAATGATATTTTTATATTGAACAAATATAAACGTAAAAAATTAGGTAGGCGAGCGATCGAAAAATTATTTGAAAAAAAGCAAGGAAAGTATTTTGTCATTGAGCTTATTGAGAATAGACCAGCAGTTTCGTTTTGGAAAAAGCTATATAATGAATTAAATATTCAATATGAAGAAAAACAAGAAACCATTGATGATGAGCCGTGTTTAATTCAAACATTTATGATATCTGTGACAAAGCAAACAAGCACAATTTTCTCATAACTGAAGGATTATTAAAGAGGCCTCCATTTTAAGCGTTTCTATGAATGTATTAATAAATAGAGTGCCTCAATTAATTATTACGATGCCATATTTTTTTCTACTTCAACCTCATCCATAAACTTAAAATAAGGTAGGAGGATGCCTATTAAGGATACTAAGCTGATTATTGTCCCAATTAAGAAATACATCGGGCGAATGCCAAATAGTTCCCCTAAGAAACTTCCTGCTAGTACACCTAAGGGCATAGTTCCTCGGATAATAAACAGGCGAACAGAGGATACTTGTCCCATATAATTATTAGGGACAATTTGTTGGCACAGCGTAATATTATGTACGCTAAAAAACGCCATCGCAATCCCTGCAATCACCTCAGTAAATATAGCAAAGATTATACTCGTATTAAGTCCTAATGAGATGAATGTTAGCCCGCCAATAACGAGTGCTCCTAGCATGAGAACTCTTCTGCTTTTATACTTCACTTTACCAACTATCATTGAACCAAAGACATAGCCAAGAGGGAAGCCAGCCATAAAGTAACCGTAATCCGTATAACTTCCTGATAATTCATTCGTTATATATGGAAGATTTATTACCATTGTTACCCCTACTCCAAATTGAACAAATGCTAAAAATACACCTAGCCAAACAATGATTTGCTGCTTAAAGAAGTAAGAGAACCCTTCAAGAAATTGGCTAAGCCAAGATGAACGTATTTTTTGTTCTCTTGTTTCCTCATGAATAAATAACAATAATGTTCCACTTAGGATCAAAAAGGTGCTCACAATCATTAAAGTTACTTTTGCACCGACATACTCAACGACGAAGCCACCCATAATAGGAGCAAAAAAGGTCATTAATCTAACGGTTCCGTCAATATAAGCGTTTGCCGTACTTAATTGCTCCTTTGACACTAGTGTAGGGGTTAAGGCTTGATTCGCTGGTGTATAGATCGGGGTAATGAGACCAATTATTATTTGAACAGCATAGATATGCCACGTTTCTAGATTACCGATATATAACGATAGTAGCGGCAATAGGAAAATGACTCCCCTTATGTATTGAGAAAAAATCATTGTCCATTTTCTACTCCACTTATCAATAAACGGACCAATGATTAGCTGTAAAAGAAGGGAAGGAATAAAATACAAAAGCCACATACTTCCTAGTGCCATCGTCGAATTTGTCAGTTGATAGATAAGAACGGAATTGCAAAACGTACCGAAGGCCCCACCTAATTCAGAAATAGCGTTTCCAAGCCACACAACAACGAATGAACGATTTTTTAATATATGATTTTCAGCCATTTTCAGCCCTCTTTGCCCCCGATTATTTACTTAAATATAGTGATAGCTCTTCAGATAAATTTTCAACTGTTTTCTTTTTAAGTGAGTATTTTGAGTCACTGATTTCTACTAATTTAGCAGCTCTAAGTATTTTAAGATGATGATGGATAGTAGATTTTCCAAGGTCTAATTGGGCCGTTAGATCTTGTAAAGTTCGATCATGTTCATAAAGCAGCTTGATAATCCGAAGACGAGCCTCATCCCCTAGCGCCTTATATCTTAAGATTAAAAAATTATTTGGTGTATATCGATCATAGGGAGAGATGCTCTCATTTGCGATAGGATAATAGAATACTTTTATTCCTTCAATATCTGCTTCAATATTCCAAGGGCGATAAATATATTGTGGGATTAACAATACTTTATTTACGCTAGGTTCTGGGTGATACGTAATTCCGCCCGTTGCCCATTCGACTAGTTCTTCAGCGCTTAATTTTAGCGCCATATCCTTTTTTGATGTATAGTCCGTTTCTAAAATCGTATTTAGGTTCTTTGAATCCTCCCTGATAACAACTTCATACCAACCATTCATCACATAGATTAGATGGTCTTTTAACGAGGAAATCTCTACTTTACTTATAAATTCAATATATTTCGGGAAAAAGAGAGACTCGCTTGTTAATGATTGCATCTCAGCGATAGCAATATTGTCACCTTTTGCTACTTTCCGTCTTAGTTCTTGGTACTGTCCTCCAATAAATGGTAAACAAATAAATTTAAATTCTTCACTTGGTGTATCGTGAATGTATTGGACAAATTCAGATAGTTTATCGAACGGCCCTTTATGTAATAGCTGAAGGAGTGCTTTCCACGTATTATTTAATTCAACATAATCTAAATGTTCAATTAACTTTTGCGGTAAAGAGTCTCTAATGCCATCCCAATAAGCTAAAGGTTTCTCCAGCGTTTTAATCAGCGGTGTATTCGTGATAGCAGCTATTCCTAAAGCACATTCCCATAATAAAGAATATTCGATTTTGACTTTGTAAGTTTCCCTTTTCCTACTTGTTAAATTTAGCACATCCAAATATAACACCTACTTTCTAAAGATTTATAATGATTCTACATCTTTAGAATTTAAAATTCAATATGTATAGAACAATTTTATGCAAATAAAAGACTTTTTAGATATTATGAAACGAGAAATAACCTAGTAAAGGTGATTACTTTATCGCAGATTAACGGGCTGTAAGACCCCCACTTCGAGAAGAAAAAGGGAAACGAAAATTTATAAAGTCTATTGCATGGGGATTAAAAGAGATTGATCGTGTTCAAAAAGAACGTAAAGACGTTCACCGTATATTATTGGATAGAACGAAAAAGCTCAAAGTACCAAAAGTCGTCGAACCAGCTGAAGAACCATTTCATGTACAGCAAATAATTGATGACTCTTCTTAGTACTATAGAAGATAATTCTATACTGCGGAAAATTCAGTGAAGCATCCTGCTTTAGGTGAATTACTGCTTGATTAATGAATTGAACATATATATGTGCATGAGCAGCGACACATAGAACAAATTAAAGAGATAGGCTCTTTTCGAAAGTATTGTCGCTCCGAATAAATTCGTTTTTAACAAAATAAAACCCACCAATAAATGGGGGGTATAATTCAAGTATCGTACTTCGTTAGCTCAATAAATCATTCCATAATCAACTTAAACAAGTACACACCATTATGATATTGCCATCAGGGTCTTTAAAGGAGAGCTCAGCCAAATCGGGATGTGTTATAATCTCAGTTACTATCTCAACACCCATTTCAGTGACATGCTTAAAAGCTTCGTTAATATCAGAGGCACTAAGGTTAAAAAGTGGTTGATTTGACGGAAAAAATTGATAATCTTCATCAAAACAATGATTATCAAGTGTTAACCCTGGGCGTCCTTCCCCCATCATGAATGTATATATAGGTCCTGTATGTTGCCCCTTCCTTACTTCCACCCCGAAAAGTTTACTGTACCATTGTATTGATCGTTCTAAATCCGAGACATGAACAAAAACTGTATCAATCCTATTTTCTATTGGTTTAAACAAGTGAGCACCTCCAAAATATTTTGATATTTTTCCATATTATTCTACATCACAAATAAATAATCCTGCTCGATAGTTTACAAGGCAAATGATTTTTCATACGCCCCTTTATGTTAATTTAAATGAATTTACGGGTGAGAACACGGTTTTTTTGCTCATCTGTTTGTGTAACTCTAAGAAGCGGAACCAGAATAAATAGTTGTCGATATAATGGGTTCTAACGCCATTAAATCGCTCCATCCATTTCTTTAATCGCTTTTACAAGTGGTTTATAGGTTAATTGTATTATCAACGACCCCTAATATATAAATTAAATTATTTCATAGTGGTTTTTTGTTTTTTATTATTGTTCCAGAGCAAACGAACACTACTCCAACGCTTATTAGATATTCTGTATCCATTTTTAGTGAAATTTGGAAAATGTCATTTAGTAGTGCAATCGTCATTAATAGAAATCCAAAAACAATTAACATAGTCCCTGTATTTTTTGAATTTATCCTCTTTTTTGAAATCATTATTATCCTTCCTATCTTAATTAAAAGTAAGGTGTTTATAAAAAAATAATGTTAAATTAATCATCAAGCTTGTTTTCTCTAAAGTGATTTACAAGATAAATAACAAAAGTAATGATAATAATTAACAAAGATAATCCACTAATAATAGTGAATAACCCAGAACTGTCACCTATGTGCTTACTTGACTGATCAGGCTCAACAAATTTCGAGAGAAAAGTTATTACAATCATTGTCAGTGCCATAATTACTATTGTGTTTAATGTGCTTATTTTTGTATTTTGCTTAGGAGCAATAAAAGCTCCATTCAATGCACATCGTATAAGGAATAAACCACTACAAAATACCACAATGAAATAAATATTTGTTGGATACTTAATCCAATGAAATCCCATACTGTAAAATAAAGTATCCAGCATTAATAAAATAATCATTAAGGAAAACGTTTGACTACCAATTTCATTTCTTTTTTTATTCTGCATCTCATCGTAATGGTATTTTTTCACCGAAATCATCCTCCCAAAAAATTTCATCAAGTGTCTTATTTAAAACAATACAAATGGATATACATAAATTTAGTGAAGGATTATAATCTCCATTTTCTATAGCATTCATTGTTTGGCGAGTAACACCAACCGCTTCAGCTAATGCTTTCTGGGACATATCTTTTGCAGCTCTTGCTGCTTTTAGTTTTAGGTTCTTAGCCATAAATCCACCTCAAATTTACTAATATTTCATCTTTATGTTAATATATAAAATACTTAATGTCAAATATATATGACATTAAGTAAGGTTTTTTTTACAAAAGAAGAACTTATTTTGCTGATTTTAAAAGCTGGAAAGTATTTTTTGAGTGGATTATCATAGTTGAATGAGTTCCATAATATACCACAAAACGATAAAATAAGAATGTACATTCTATTTTGGTTATACTATCAATCTTAGGGGGAGGACAAATGAAATACATGAAACATAAAATTGCTTTATTAGCAGACGTCCATGGAAATGCAAGTGCTTTAAAAGCAGTTGTCGAAGATGCGATCAAAGAAGGTGTCACTGACTATTGGTTTTTAGGAGATTTAATCATGCCTGGGCCTGGAGCAAATGATTTATTTGAAATATTAGATAGTATTAAAGTTGCTACTTATGTTAAAGGAAACTGGGAAGACAGCTTCCTTGACGTACTGAATAAAAAGATTGATTTTGATAACGCTACGGATATCTATGTTTCTAGGTTAGTTCAGTATCAGTGTGAAAATTTGGATGAAAACTATATTATTCTTATTAAGAATTTACCATTACACCTAACAAAACAAGTTAATAATCTATCTATCAGTATTAGTCATAATCTACAAAATAAAAATTATGGAGGGGATTTATGGCCCACTAATAATCAGAAAAATTTTGATCAGTTATTTGAGCATGATTACGATATTGCGATTTATGCTCATACTCATCACCAATTATTACGCTATAGTAGCAATGATCAATTGATTATTAACCCAGGAACTATTGGACAGCCTTTTTACAGATGGGACAAGTTACGTTCTGACCTGCGTGCTCAGTATGCAATTCTTGAAATTGATGAGACGGGGATTGCTGAGGTGAAATTTAAAAAAATTTCCTATGATGTAGAAAAGGAACTAAAAAAAGCTATTAGTAATAAACTTCCTTATATTGACTTATATCGAGAAATGCTCGAGACAGGAAAAACTTATACCCATGATATTGAATTATTACAAAAGCTCAATGATAAATTTAATTATAAAGATGAAATAATTAAATTTTTTGAAAAAGACTATTGGGAATTCAAGAGAATTAAATGAACCTTCTTCAACGGGACTAATAGTTTAAGATTCAGCTGCCAAAGTCAAAGGAAGCTTTTCTTATTGAGCTAACGAACCAGGGAGTTTAATAAGAAGGATAAGTTTTTCTTGATGGAGAATATATATTTAGCTTTACTTCTCAGAGGGAGTATAGCTTTTGTTTTATTTTGGTTCGTAATAAACTAAAAGGGGTACATAATAGAATGAGTGTTTTTAAGAAATTAAGAAATGAGTATGTAATTTGGCATGCAAATCGCATTGAGTTTCCAAAATTCGTTTCAAGCACTATATTCAGAAAGAAAGTTACTTTTTCTGGAAGAGTTCAAAAAGTAGGATTCCGCTTGGAAATATATTGTCTTGCTCAAAGAATGAAAGTAACGGGATGGGTGAAGAATTTAGAAGACGGAAGTGTGGAAGCTGAAATACAAGGGGAAGAATCGAAAATTCATTTTCTGGTTTATTGTATGCAGTCATTGAAACGGGCATCTGTTAAAAAAGTGACTATGATTGATGTACCTATTAGTGAGGATGATGAAAATTTTACAATAGTGAGATAAAGTACATTCCACAATGGGGTGAAATTTTTGTATGTTACAAACACCACAGGAACAATTCGACATTATTATGAAAGGCGTTCACACACAAGGTAGCTTATGCTACCCCTTTGTCTGACCTCACTATCATCCCATGTCTAAAGACGGGCTATGCCCAGCGTGGGTTTTCTCGTTCGGAAAATCTGTAATGTTTAAAAAGGTCATGGAGGTGCCAGATAATTTAATCATAAAGTATTTTGAATTAGCAACAGATGAGCATCCAAATGCTGTAAAACGGATAAAAGAGCGATTAAAAAATGGCGAGAACCCACGTGATATCAAGCTAGAGCTCGCTGAAATCATAACGGAATTATATCACGGTAAAGAAGCCGTACATGCAGCAAAACTATTTTTTGAAACAGCTTTTCAAAGACGAGCAATTCCAGAGAATATTCCATCTATATTAGTTGAAATAGGGGAAGAAACGATTGCTTATGTGATTCCTCAGTAGATTGTACATGGTATGGTTCAAAGTAAAAGTCAATTCCTTCGCTTAATTGAACAGAATGGTGTTTCCTTTAACGAGGAAAAAATGACGAAGGACGATCTGGATCAAGTCATCATGAATGGGGATGTCATGCAAATTGGTAAGAAAAGATTTGTCCGCTTTGAAAAATAAAAAAGGAGCAGCTTTTCAATTGTCGGGGTCTCTCGAATCGTGTTCATGAGACAATAGCAAACGGGAAAAGCAGCAAGCACTGGTCTCCAACCGCGTTCATGAGACCACCGCAAACGGGAAAAGTATCAAGCA
>JAEWDX010000120.1 GCA_023389895.1 Bacillota bacterium | reverse complement strand
CGTTCTAGCCGATCTTGTTGCAGAGAATAAAATCCTCCCCCAATATCAGCATATCGTCATTGATGAAGGTCATCATTTTAGTGATGCTGCCAGCAAGCAAGTAGGTATTTCCTTTGGCTATGTCAAGCTCCGTTATTTACTTAGTCGAATTGGGTTAGTTGAACAAAAGCATTTATTATTTCAGCTTGAGCAAATAATTGAAAGACTTGATAGGACCGAAGAAAGCTTGTTTCATTCTTTTGAAGTGAACGAAATGATTTCAGCGCTTGATTACGAAATGAGTGAGCTCTTTAAGATCATTGCAATTTATGCAAGAAAAGGATCAAAATCGAAAAAGAACTATAATCGGATAAGCTGTCGTATTCAACCAGGTGAAACTTCATCTGAATGGCGAGCGGTTAAGTCGAGTGCAGAAAGATTTATGTTTCTATTAAAAGATTTACTCGTTGAATTAAATCAGCGATTATCGGCGATTAATAAATTTATTGCTCCTGATTTGTTAACTAGTCAGGAAAAGGCCTATCTTGAGGAATTGCATTCTTTGCTAGATGATCTGAATGAAGAAGTAATAAATATAAAAAGCATCTTTTTACAGCCTTCATCTGAATTTATTTCGTGGATTGATCTGGATATGAGATCAAATCAAAATGTCACGACTGTCCATTCTCAGCCACTGTCAGTTGCAGAATATTTAAAAGAGCATTTTTTTAGTCAAAAAGACAGTATCGTGATTACATCAGCAACCTTATCTGTGGAAAATTCATTTCAATACATGCAAAAAGAGCTTGGCCTTGATGCATTTGATTGTGTAACGGAACAAATCAAGTCGCCATTTCATTATCATGAACAAGTAAGACTGATAATTCCAGAGGACTTGCCAGAAGTAAATGCAGTTTCACTTGAAGACTATGTATCCGCTATTAGTGAACATATTATTTCAATAGCAGAAGTAACAAAGGGAAGAATGCTCATTTTATTTACATCCCATGAGATGCTCAAGAAAACATTTGAATTAATTAAAGAGTCTGGCTTTCTTCACGACTACGCCTTGATTGCCCAAGGAATTTCAAGTGGAAGCCGTTCGCGCTTGACACGGAATTTCCAACGCTTTGAAAAAGCCATTTTGTTTGGCACGAGTAGTTTTTGGGAGGGCGTCGACATTCCTGGTGAGGATTTAACATGTCTTATTATTGTAAGATTGCCTTTTTCACCACCAGACGAGCCATTTACAGCTGCCAAAAGTGAAAAAATAAAGAAAAATGGTGGTAATCCTTTTTCTGAGTATTCATTGCCAGAGGCGATCATTCGTTTTAAGCAAGGGTTCGGAAGATTGATTCGAACCACAACAGATCGGGGATTTATTTTTATTTTTGATCGGAGATTAATGACAACTAGATATGGGAAAGCTTTTCTGAAATCAATTCCGCCCATTACTGTGGAAAAAAGAAATATTCAAGAGATTGTTGAAGCCGTTAAAAGATGGTAAGAATGGGGCTGTTCGATAAGTTGCCTTTTTGGATGTCTTGATATTTACTTTTGCAAAAATGCTTCTTTTCGAACAGTCCCAAAGGGACGTTGTGGATTAGAAAAAAATTTTAAAATGAATATTTAAGGCTTTACGGTAAGCTGTTATACTATATAGAAGGTTGAATTGTTACGTATATATAGCTTGTCCGAAATGAATAAGCGTATTAGTTACAAATTTTGAAAGTCCTTGAGGAGGAATTCCAGAATGGAAAGCAAGCTTGAAGTACTATCAACAATTAAAATCCAACATAGTCCGGACCTTTATAAAATCGTTGATTCACTAAATCGAACATTAAAAGAAAGAGATTTAATGTTTGGGTTAGCACTTGATAAAGAAGATCAAAATAAAGCCGTATTTACAATTTATCGTACATAAGTAGTGTGAAAAATGTGAAGAAAATTATTTTAATTATCATTCTTATTATTGTCATTGGAATTGGTGGATTTTCAATTATTTATTTTAATGCGATGAGTCCGATTAAAGAAGCAAAGCAAAAGGCGATTGAAATCGCACAAAGAGAAACATCTCTTGTTGAAGTGGATGATTTTACACTTTATCATGGTCAAAAAACCTACTATGTTTTACAAGGGAAAGATAAAAAAGGGACTAATATATATGTTTGGATTCCTGAAAAAGATGGAAAAATTATTGTCCACGACCAGGCTGATGGAATTACTGCCGAGGATGCGGTCAATAAATTGAAGGGCGAGAAACACCCGAAGGAAATCATCTCTGTCCGTCTTGGAATGGAAAAAGATATTCCGTTATGGGAAATTTATTACCGAACAGACGGAGATTTAATAAATTATTATTACGTGGATTTTAAAACAGGAGAATGGTTAAAGAAAATTGAGAACCTATAAGTGGGGGGAAGGGCATTGGAATTACAGCTTGCACAACGAGTTAAAGCATTAACACCGTCATCAACACTTGCGATTACAGCTAAAGCGAAGGAGCTTAAAGCACAAGGATTTGATGTTATTGGCTTAGGAGCAGGAGAACCAGATTTTAACACACCACAGCATATTATTGACGCTGCAGTAAAATCGATGAATGATGGGCAGACGAAATATACGCCTTCAGCAGGGCTTCCAGCTCTAAAAAAAGAAATCATCAAAAAGTTCAAACAAGATCAAGGAATTGACTATGAGCCAAGTCAAATTATTGTTGCAAGCGGAGCGAAGCATGTGCTCTACACATTATTTCAAGCCATTCTCGATGAAGGTGATGAAGTAATTATCCCAACTCCTTACTGGGTAAGCTACCCAGAGCAAGTAAAATTAGCTGATGGAGTTCCTGTTTATGTTGAAGGAAAAGAAGAACATGACTATAAAATTACTTCTCTGCAATTGAAAGCGGCAATTACAAGTAGAACAAAGGCGATCATTATTAACTCGCCAAGCAATCCAACAGGAATGCTATACTCAGAAGCTGAATTAAAGGCTATTGGGGAAGTATGTCTTGCCGAAAACATCCTGATTATTTCAGATGAAATCTATGAGAAATTAATCTATGGAGCCTTTAAGCATGTATCAATTGCTGAGCTTTCTCCGCAATTAAAAGAGCAGACCATTATTATTAATGGAGTTTCTAAATCGCATTCAATGACAGGCTGGAGAATTGGTTATGCGGCAGGTAATAAAAAAGTGATTGAAGCAATGACAAATCTTGCTAGTCACAGTACTTCAAATCCAACAACAACTGCTCAATATGGCGCAATCGCAGCATATGCTAGCTCCCAAGAAAAGGTTGCTGAAATGCGTGCAGCATTTGAAACGCGATTAAATACAATTTACGATAAATTGATTGCTATTCCAGGCTTTACTTGTATTCAGCCACAAGGCGCATTTTATTTGTTTCCGAACGTGAAAGAGGCGATAGAACTAACAGGCTATAATAATGTGGATGAGTTTTCTACCGCTTTATTAGAGGAAGCGATGGTTGCCGTTATTCCGGGCTCCGGTTTTGGCGCACCAAATAATATTCGGCTTTCATATGCAACCTCGTTAGAACTTCTAGAAGAGGCAATTAAACGAATTCACGAATTTGTTAATCGTAAAATAAAATAGAAAAGCGAATTGTTTAGCCATGCAGCTGATTTTTGTCAGCTGCATGTGAATGGCTCAGCCTCTTTTCTATTTGCTTGTCATTCTCACGGAGAGTATAATGTAAAGTGAAACTTTAATAAGTGGAGGACTAACTATACATACATAGGATTTAATTTTTTGATTCGTTTTTGGAGGGGAAATTTGTGATTAAATCAACAATAAATGAAGTTTACAAATATGAAGGACAAGAAGTAAAGCTCGGTGCATGGGTTGCCAATAAACGTTCAAGTGGAAAAATTGCTTTCTTGCAATTGCGTGATGGTACTGGATTCATTCAAGGAGTTGTCATGAAAACTGACGTTCCAGAGGAGGTTTTTCAAGCTGCGAAATCAGTTACTCAAGAGACCTCACTTTATGTAATTGGAACAGTTCAAAAGGATGATCGTTCACCATTAGGGTATGAATTAGCTGTGACAGGAATTGAAGTTATCCATGCAGCGATTGATTATCCAATCACACCGAAAGAGCATGGAACAGAGTTTTTGATGGATAATCGTCACCTATGGCTTCGTTCACGTCGTCAGCATGCGGTGATGAAAATCCGGAATGAAATTATTCGAGCAACATATGAATTCTACAATGAGCAAGGGTTTGTAAAGATTGACCCTCCTATTTTAACCGGAAGTGCTCCTGAAGGGACATCTGAGCTTTTCCATACGAAATATTTCGATGAAGATGCTTATCTTTCTCAAAGTGGTCAATTATATTTAGAAGCAGCAGCAATGGCGCTCGGAAAGGTTTTCTCCTTTGGTCCAACATTCCGTGCAGAGAAATCAAAGACACGTCGCCACTTAATTGAATTCTGGATGATTGAACCAGAGATGGCTTTTTACGAGCATGACGAAAGCTTAAAGGTACAAGAGGACTACGTATCACATATCGTCCAATCTGTTTTGAAAAATTGTAGTATTGAATTAAAAACACTTGGTCGTGATACTTCCAAGCTTGAGCAAGTAAAAGCGCCATTCCCTCGTATTTCCTATGATGATGCTGTTAAGTTTCTTCATGAAAAAGGGTTTGATGATATCGTGTGGGGAGATGATTTCGGTGCTCCTCATGAAACAGCGATTGCAGAAAGCTATGAGAAACCAGTCTTTATTACGAACTATCCGAAAGGAATTAAGCCTTTCTATATGCAGCCACATCCGGAAAGGGAGGATGTCGTGCTTTGTGCTGACTTAATCGCTCCTGAAGGGTATGGAGAAATAATTGGTGGTTCTGAGCGTGTTCATGATTATGATTTATTAAAGCAACGTCTTGAAGAGCATCAATTAGATTTGGATGCTTATAAATGGTATTTAGATTTGCGGAAATTTGGGTCTGTTCCACATTCTGGCTTCGGGCTTGGACTTGAAAGAACGGTTGCCTGGATTAGCGGTGTAGAGCATGTTCGTGAATCCATTCCATTCCCAAGATTATTAAACCGTTTATATCCATAAAAACAGGGTGCTGAAGCTGGATAAATCTTATCTTCAAGCATCGATGCTTTCCAAAAAATCCGCCTAGGCGGATTTTTTATTCTTAACGAAAGCATAATGTTTTTGCAGGAACAAATTGCCTTTTGCTTGTTCGAAGGCGCTTGCGCTTTTCATGTTACTAGCAATTCTTTTTCATGCTATACTTAACTTGAGGTGTTTGGGATGACGAAAGCAAATATGATGAAATGGCTTCAGGTAGGGAATCTTACAATACCTGGAGTTTTATTAACTCACTATAAAGAAATGAATTTGACTGAACATGAGCTTGTGCTCATTTTACATGTAATCTCCTTTGTCGAAAATGGGAATGAATTTCCTACTCCTGTCGAATTATCATCTCGCATGACAATCTCTGTGTCCGAGTGCTCGGACATATTGCACAGAATAATTCAAAAGGGCTTTATTGAAATAATTGAAGGCAATTCAGCTGATGGAATTCGTTTTGAAAAATATCAGATCGAGCCATTATGGGAAAAATTGATTGATCATTTTCTTTTTAAAAATAAACAAGAGGCAGCAATGCTTAATCAACAAAATGAAACAGACCTGTATACATGCTTTGAGCAAGAGTTCGGTCGACCATTATCACCTTTTGAATGTGAAACACTTGCTTTATGGATGGATGATGATCATCATGATTCACATATAATTAAAGCGGCGCTTAAGGAAGCGGTTATGTTAGGAAAATTAAATTTTCGTTACATAGATAGAATTTTATTCGAATGGAAGAAGAATGGAATTAAGACGATTGGACAAGCCAAAAGCTATGGGAAAAAATTTAGGCAAGGCCAGGTACAGCAACGTTCAAGGCAGCAGGAAGAGGCAATGCAATCGGCTAAGTCTATTCCATTTTATAATTGGCTAGAGCAATAATAGTGTAAGTGGTGAGGAATTGTTAAATAAAACAGAAATTCGATTTTGTCTTGATAAAATGGGAGAAATGTTTCCTGATGCGCATTGTGAGTTAAATCATGCAAATCCATTTGAGCTTGTTATTGCAGTTGCTCTTTCAGCCCAATGTACGGATGTGCTTGTCAATAAGGTAACAGCTCAGCTTTTTCAAAAATATAAAAAGCCTGAGGATTATTTACATGTTTCATTAGAGGAACTGCAGCAAGATATTCGATCTATCGGATTATATCGAAATAAAGCAAAAAATATTCAAAAGCTATGTCAATTATTATTGGCTGAATATGATGGTGTTGTTCCTCGTGAGCGGGATGAATTAATAAAGCTACCAGGGGTTGGGAGAAAGACAGCGAATGTCGTTGTATCAGTTGCATTTGGGATACCGGCCATTGCAGTTGATACACATGTAGAGCGGGTTAGCAAAAGATTAGCCTTTTGTCGCTGGAAAGATTCTGTTTTGGAAGTTGAAAACACGTTAATGAAAAAGATACCGAAAGAAGAATGGTCTGTTACGCATCATCGAATGATCTTTTTTGGGAGATACCATTGTAAAGCACAAAATCCACAATGTAATGTCTGTCCAATGCTTGATATTTGTCGTGAAGGAAAGAAAAGAATGAAGGGGAGAGAAAAAAGGTGACAGAATTGATCACTCTTCCTATTCCAAAGGAACTTCAGCACCCTTTCTTTTTTTCAATACAGGATGAAATGAACATTGAAAAAGAATCATTAACTAAAATAAGTTTGAATGATCCTTTCTTATATGAAATAGCCTATTATTCACAAGTAGATGCGCTGAAGCCATGGGAAAGACAGGAAGAATTTATCCCATTGATCGTGGCGGAATGGGCTAAAATGAAACCTTTATTAAGTGATTTATTTTCTAAAAGGGAAACGAAACAAATAATGAAACCGATGCAATCTGCGGTTAGGCTTTTCTTAGCATTTGTATACTGGGGAAATGGGCTGCCAGTTCAATATTCTCCATCATTAATAAGTCATAAATTGAGAATAAAGCCAGTTAATATTGATGAACGGCTTACATTTATTATCGCTCGACCAGTATTACATCACTCGTTTATTCAATTAAATGGATTAATGGTTGAGATGGAGAAACAATATGTTAAAGCACAAGCATTAAAAAAAGCGTCTAAGCATTGAGCTTAAGACGCTTTCTTTATTACCCTTAATCAGATCCATTGGCAGGGGGTTCTATTTCATTATTATTATCTGGATTCTGATCAGCGTTGTCATAATCATTATCATTGTCATAATCATTATCATTATCGCTGTCATTATTGTTTCCATTACCGTTATCATTTCCAGGTTTGTCGTTTCCGTCATCAAAATCATTGCCCGGAATTTGTTCAAAGTCCTCATCGTCATTTATTTCTTCGGTTGGGATATCAATTTTTACTGTTACTGGGTCACTTCGCATGTCATCTCTAACTGCGACGACTTTAAATTGATAAATACCGCCTGGAATTGGATTTGCTATTTTTACTCCTTTATCAGGTGTAACTTGAAGCACTTGTTCTGAACCATCGTCAAGAGAAACTGATATTTCGAATTGAATATCTTTAGCATCCTCATGAAAATCCCATGTTAGCAAAATTTGATTCAATGTTGAGTCAAAGACAGCATTAAGATTAGTTGGAGATTCTAGTCTTTCAAATTTCTCAGACATATCTGTTGGTGCATAGCCTTTAACGGCGTATTCACGGATAATTTCACTTTCTGGTGTAAATTTACTTGCTAGTTTCGCTGGGTTTGAGCCTTTTTCAATTGAAACCTTTACAACACTTTTTGGAACAGGAAAGTCAGGTGTATCGATTCCTTGTGAAACATGCTCCATTAAGTTTTTGAAAAGACGTTGGGCAATCTGTTGATCCTTTCCTGGTGCAATTGAGTTTTTCATGTCCTTATAACCTGTCCATACAGCTGCCGTGTAGTTCGTTGTATAGCCAGCAAACCATGCATCAGGTATGCCGCCTTTTTGAATATTCCATTTCTGGATTTGTTCAGCATCATAATTCGTCGTTCCTGTTTTTCCAGCAAGAGGAAGGCTAGGCACATTTGCTAATTTTCCTGAACCATAAGAGTCCTTCACAACACTTTTTAGCATATCTGTGATCATAAAGGCCGTATAATCCTTCATAACAGCAGTTGATTCTGGTGTTGCATCAATTTTAGAGCCATCACGCATTTCTATTGCTGTCACAGAGTGTGGCTCAGTGTAGAAGCCGTTATTACCAAAAGCACTATAAGCACCAGCCATTTGTGTAGGAGACACTTCAAATGCCCCAATGGAATATGATTCGACCATATCTTTAATATCAAATCCTAAGCTATTTGCAAAATCTTTTGCCTTATCGAATCCGACAGCCTGTAATGTTTGTAAAGCAGGGATATTTCGTGAACGTGCTAGTGCTTCTCGCATCGACATCTGTCCCATATGCTTTCGATCCCAGTTATTGATGGGTAAGCCATTAGAGTATGTGTATGGCTTATCATCAAGCGTATAATAAGTGCCCCATTTTAAATATTCAATGGCTGGACCATAATCGGCAATTGGTTTAAAGGTTGAACCTGCGTGTCTTCTTGTATCTTGAGCAAAGTTAAAACCGCGTTTTACTTGAAGATTTCTTCCCCCACCAATTGCTCTTATTTCGCCTGTTTTCGTATCAAGTAAAGTGATTCCAGCTTGAAAATCTTCGTCTGGAAACTGAACAATATCATTTGAATTTAGCATTTTTTCAACATAATCTTGTGCGTTTGTATCTAATGTTGTATAGATGGTTAAACCATCAGAAGACAAATCTAAATCTGGATATTTCTCTTCGATTTCATCGATTACAATATCAATGAAGGAATCGTATGGTGCATCAAACTGTTTTCGATCCTCTTCTTTTAAGAGGCTTGATTCAACAGAAACCTTTTTCGCTTCTTCCATTTGCTCTTTCGTAATGAATCCATGCTGGTTCATTAGGGAGAGAACAATGTTTCTTCTTTTTTCTGCATTATCTGGGTGTTTAAATGGATTATAGCGCGCAGGACTTTGTGGTAAACCGGCTAATAAAGCTGCTTCTGGAAGTGTTAGTTCATTGAGTTCTTTTCCGAAATACACATGAGAAGCAGTTAATACACCATGACTACGGTTTTCCATCCAAATTTTATTGACGTACATCTCAAATATTTGTTCTTTCGTATATTTTTGTTCTAATTGAAAGGCTAGCCATGCTTCCTGTGCCTTTCTACTAATCGTTTTCTCGTTATTGAGGAAGGAATTTTTCACAACTTGCTGTGTAATTGTACTTGCCCCTTCAGCACCAAATCCACGAGTAACGTTTGCTAATACAGCACCAGCTAAGCGCTTCAAGTCCATGCCATGATGCTTATAAAAGCGAACATCTTCAGTTGCAAGGAAGGCTTTTTCAACTAATTTAGGAATATCCTCGTAATTAACATAATCTCTTCGTTCAGAGCCAATTTCTGTTATTAGATTTTTGTTTTCATCTAAAATTTTTGATGCAATCGGATCCTTTAATAATTTTTCATCAAGTTTTGGTGCATCCTTTACCATATAGGCAAAGGTCCCGACGCCAGCAAGAATACCTACAATACCAAGAGCGACAAGAAAGAGAAAGATTTTTTTAAAGATTCCTTTTTGCTGTTTCTTTCCTTTACTTTTTGGTTTTGTAGTGTGTTGTTTACGGCGCTCCTCTCTTGATTGATATTTATCTGCCATATTGATTCATCCTTTCTAGAATGATTACAGGTTATAAAGATAATCGATTTTTTTAATATAGTCAATTCTTGGCCGATAGCCTAGTGGAATTGGATGACTATTTTCAATAATTTCCTCTTTCGTTATTGATTTTCTCCCGCCTTCCTTCATTCTCTTCCAAAAATGAAGTAAATGCTTTGCATCTAAAAGGAAGATTTCTTCGGATGCTGAAAAGCGGAGGAGAACAAAGCATATTCCATTTTGCTCTAATATTAATTCCATATGTTTAACTTGGTGCTCATGAAAATTTTTCAATGGAAAAGATGTTGGGTTTTGTGTTTCTTTTGCCTCAAAATCAATGTAGCGCCCTTTATAAACACCATTGTAGTCAGTCGTGGAAGCTTGTTTAAAATAGGCTTCTTTAATGACTGCTGCGCTTCTCTTCGGATAGTCGACTTGAACTATTTGCACAGGTGTTGGCTTTTTATGAATGACAGCTATTCCATGAGCTAAATAATATTCATTCGTTTCATTTATATCCTCTTCTAATGTCATTCCACGGTTGCTAAATGACCATTTTTTCTCCTTTTTTATTCTTATTGTTTCCTTTTTTTGCGGAATATATTTTTTACCGTTTGGGTAATGGAAATTCATTAAAGTCACCTCACAAACTACAACTATCATATCACTTATTGACGAAAGTATAGCATTTAATGTTTCAATTCCAGTTCTGAAAATTGTCGATTGTTCAACTTATTTCATGCAAAATAATTCTTTCTTTGGCGAATTAATTCTAGTTTTGTCAGCCTTGAAGGAAAGGAAAAGGGGAAGGAGAATATGTGTAGTTATACAAGAGGTAAGAATAATAGTAAAATGAAGGAGGCGATAAGAATGAGTTTAGAAATGAAACAGAATTGTGAACTAATGGAGCGATTGTCGGAAATATATACTCAGCTTGAACAGGCAGAAAACATATTAGAGGTGAATAATTCCTCTAAGGAACAGTGGCAAAGTCATTATGCAAAAAAAATATTTGATTTTAGCAAGAGAATAACGGTATTAGAGATGGAGGGGAGTTTTTCTTCCGAACGAATTGCGGGAAGTAATAAACGAAGAAAACTGGACATCTCCCAAAAAATGAAATTAAAACTAGGATTTCGATAAGATAAAAGAGCGATTAGATGGTGTTTTGTTTATCATATATGGAGTTGAGCAAGAATGGATCGAACAAGAGAGTTTTTGCAATTAACAGAGAAACTATTAATATACGTTGAAACAATGGAGAAGACATTTAAAGCTGTAAAAAAAACGGGAAAAGGTAGGGATTTCTTTAGCGAAGTGAAGCCATTTGCGGATAAAGTGAAGCAAGTAAACGACAAATGGAAGGAAGGGGGACAAGTTTGGATTGAGACAAAGAACCCCAAAAATATTCATAAACAGCAAATAGAATCCGTCCATGAACAGATTGAAGCCACTTCTGTACAAGCATTTTTCCCAGAAACAAGTTTAACAAGATTTAAAAATACAATCGCCTCAATAACCTATGTTTTAGAAAAAGTCATTTTGACAATGAAAGAAGAGAAAAGGGAGTGAGGAATTAGCCTCCCTTTTTCTAATGGATATAAATTTGTTGTTTTGAAGTTAGAAGGCTATCTAGCTTCCGCTTTTAAAGTGTTTCAGGAGTTTCCGCACCTTGTGCTTCGAGTTCACGAACAAGGTTTCGATAAACCAAAATCGAAATTTCATTGTGAATATAAGATTTTTTTGTGAAATCTAGTAATTCATTAACGTTTTCTGGGCTTTGTTTTCGTTTTTGATAAAACTCCATAGCTAGTTCGTGAACATTCATGTTATTCCCTCCTCGAATATGGTAGAGCAAATTTTTCCTTTTTTTCATACTACCATAAAAAGGGAGGTTCTTTTGTTTTTGAAATTTTTAGACTTCCGACACTTTACTTCATAGTTAGACATAAACCTACATTCATCTTTTTTCACCGATTGGGCAGTGAGAACATAAATTATTGTAATGAAATTATCTTCAAGGAGGATGTAAGCCTATGTTTGGCCGGAGAAAGCAGAGAGCCAACTTTAATAATCAAATGCCATTTACTTCTTTTCAAACAATGAATCCTTATATGATAAGAAATATGCAAAATAATTTCCGCCAATATCCATATCCTATTCATTATAATAAGCAGGCAAACTGGAATCCTTATATGCATGCAAATTCACCAAATATGAATGCTCAATTTGGTCATTATCAGCCGATGCAATCACAACCACAACTACCTAACTATAATCAATATCCACAACCTGATTATCTTATGCAGCAATATAATCAACAAGCGCCCCAAAACAATTATACCCAAAGTGTGTTCCATAATCCGTTAGAACCAGAACAAAGTCAATATTCACCGAATGCACAGCAGCCACAATCCTCCAATCCATATATGAATCCTTATCCGAAGCAATCATTCATTCCAAAGCATCCGTCAAGTGTCCAATCATTCATGAATTCCTTTAAGTCACAAGATGGTTCATTTGACATTAATAAAATGATGGATACTGCTGGTTCAATGGTAAGTGCTGTCACACAGGTATCGTCGATGGTGAAGGGGATTGGTGGAATCTTTAAGGTATAGGGTTTTGCCTATACCTCAAACATCAATCCTCGTATATTGCTCACATTTCAGTAGCCGTCCACCTAGCTTAGTAAATTATTTAGTAATAGTAGATCGTTATTACATATTCGTGAGTTACATATGAAAATACACTTTAAATAGTGGAAATTTAAAGATAACAGATCTCATAAAGTGCTAAGAGCATTATTCAACACCTTAACATTTAAATTTTTTGAAAAATGATTATTGACAGATTACGGAGACAGTGGAAGAATGGTTCGAAAGGGGGAGCTTTATGGGACGTATTATGCAACAAACGGTCATTATTATTCTCTTAATTCTTACTCTTGCTTCCCTACCAATGATAATCGAAATGGATTTAGTTGAAAATCGGCTAGAGTGGAATTTTGAGAAATTACCTGGAGTTTTTACAAGTTTTTTTACTGAATTAAGTCATGGGAATCTTGGTACATATCAATTAGGATTGCAGAGAAGGGATATTGCCACAGATATTGGTGATAACTTTTTGACAAGTTTTAAGCTGATGATTATCGGGGTTAATATCGCGATTATATTGAGTTTAATTTTTGGGATTTTTGTTAGTCGTTTTCGGGCAACAAAAATATTTAATTGGTTATTAAATATTTTTGCAACGATTCCTGATTTTATTCTTATTATTTTTTCCCTTATTTTCGCTGTTAAATTTTATAAATTAACCGGCATCCGCATTATCTCATTACGTCCTGATGCAGGGGTGTTGAATACATGGTTTCCAACCGTTCTTGTTAGCATAGCACCGACATTATATTTATTTAAACTTGTGTCCGTGAAATACTATCAAACAAGCGGGGAGGATTATATTCGAACGGCTGTTGCGAAAGGAATGCGATTAAACTATATTAATTTCCAACATATCTTTAAAAATATTGAGCCATTTATTAAGGCTGAGCTAGTTAAAGTGATCTCCTTGTCAATCGGCAATCTTTTTATTATCGAATATATTTTAAATGTGTCTGGGATTACTAAATTTATTTTTCAAAGCAATGAAATGCAACCAATCGCAATCGGATTATTTTCTTTATTAATCATTTCGGGACTTGTTTATTGCTCAGTTAGATTACTATTTTTTCTTTTTAAACGAGGTTTCATTTATGAATAAAATTTTCAAGCTCAATTATCCCTTATATTTAGGTTTTATCTTCGTTGCGATCTTATTATTTCTTAGTATTTTTGGACCGATGATAGCACCACATTTACCAACAGAAATGCTTGAGACTCAGTATACCGATGGCAAAGTAATCTCGCCGCCTATAAAGCCGTTTGAATCGGAAAGCTATCCATTAGGAACAGATCGATGGGGCTATGATATTTTATCTATGATTTTACATGGGCTGCGGTATACGGTGTTTGTTGCCCTTGCTGTAACATTGATAAAAATGTTTTTTGGTACTTTATTAGGACTTTATATCGGAACTTGGAAAAAAACGCCAGGCTTCATTATTGCTTTTGAAAATGCATGGAGTTATGTGCCGTTATTTTTAATTCTCTACTTTTTTATGAGACCGATCAGTTTTAATAGTAGTTTAGAAGTTCGTACACTTGTAGGCTATTTTATTATTATTTCTGCTGTTATAAGCATTCCGAGTATTATTTCATCAATTCGATTAAAAACAGCGGAGCTTTATAAATCAGACTATATTGAGGCAGCAAAAGTTTTGGGAGCAAAAAGAAACCGGCTTATTTGGAGGCATATTTTTCCTCTTATGAAGGAATCGCTCCTGATTACTTTCATTATGGAAATTGTATATGTCATTACGATTATGGGGCAGCTCTCATTGGTTAATATTTTTATTGGTGGTACAACGGTTCGGTTTGATCCACTTATTTATCTTTCTATTACGAAAGAGATTTCTGGTTTAGTCGGACAAGCAAGAGGAAGTATTTATGGAAATACCCATATTCTTATGATCCCATTAATTGTCTTGCTTTTCACAACTATTTCTTTCAGCTTGCTTGCGAATGGATTGAAAAATCGTTTTCAATCTAATTATGCACGGGCACCATGGATTCAAACTGGACAGAAATTACAATTTAAACCAATAAGAAAACAGTATGAGAAGGGGAAAAAATTTCTATCTTTAAATGGTGAAAATTTTGGACTTGGTCTATTAATCTTATTATTTATTGGTGCAGGTACATATGTTTATATAACAAAGGATGCTAATATTGGAGTCAAAAATGATAATAAAGCAACATATGATTTAAAGCTAGAAATGGCTAATGATGGGGTGTTCGCGACAACAGCGAATATTCAAGTGAAAAATAAATCTAAGCAAGAATGGGACGAGCTTGTTTTTTATTTTATTCCAAATGTTTTTACAAAAGGTCATTCATTTACAAGTGTTAAAGGATACTCAGAAATTAAGATGAAGCAAATTACAGTAAATGGTCAAAAAGTAGCTTATCAGTTAGAAGATGATACGTTAAAAGTTATTCTTCCCAATTCAATAAAAGCGAAAAAAACCTTTGCGGTAAAGTTTGATTATACCTTTACTGTTCCAAAGGAAGGAGTCCGCCTATCAAAGGAAAAAGATAATTATTATTTAGCCCAATGGTATCCAATGTTAGCTACTTTTCAAAATGGGAAATGGAATAAAGAAGCTTATTCAGATCTAGCCGAGACATATCATACGGATTTTTCTGATTATCAAGTTTCTTTCAAATTACAAGATGGCTATTCTTTTGTCTCTAGTGCTGACCGGGATGCGGCATTAGGAAAAACGGAAGGGAAAGTAAGCAATAAAAAAATAAGAGATTTTTTTATTGCGATTATGAAGGATATGGAAATGTATGAAACAGTCGCAAATGACGGTGTTAAGATTCGACTATTTACAAGAAATGATCATCAGCAAAATATTGAAACCACGTTAGATTTGGCAAAGGATGCATTAAAATTTTACCAAGAGAGAATTGGAAAATATCCCCATAAGCAATTAGATATCGTGCTTGATAATGGTGTCTTTATGGAATATCCGGGAATTGTCACGATTAATCCATATATCGAGAATTTAAATTTTTATCAAACCTCAATTGTTCATGAAATCGCGCATCAATATTTTTATGGAGTCGTTTCAAACGATCAATTTAATGAGGCGTGGATTGATGAAGGGATCACTGAATTTGCAACTTCCATGTATTTTTATGTAGGGAGAAATGAAGCTGAGGTGAAGGCTTTCAGAATTCCAAATGAGCGAATGTCAATCATAAGTCAACTCGATCTTGGAAGACAATATTCGAATACACCTGTAGATCAAGTGAAAAACAGTGGTTATATTTATGGGCAACCACCATTAGAATTAAAGAAAATGATAAAGGATAAATATATGATAATCGGAGATGATGAAAAGGATGTAGGCATGCAATTCCTTTCAGATTATTATCATCACTTTCGCTATAAGGAAGTTGACACTCAACAATTTATTCAATTCACAAAATCATATTTTAGTGTTCCAACGGGCTATTTCAATCGATGGTTAAATACGGCTAAACAAAGTGAAACTTCCACGCAAAGAAAATAGTTATCTATAAGAAGCATGCAGACAAGGTAAGCAGGGTCTCTGAACAATTAAGCGGGTGCAATTCACTTTCATCGTGATAAATTTATTGCCCCGCTTCCTTTATTTTTTTTATTCAATTGGCTCAATGAGTATTTGTTTTCCTTTTTGCTTCGGAATCCGAATCTTCAATAATCCATTTTTATAAGATGCTTTTACACTCCTCTCGTTTATAAGCTGAGGTAAGGGGATTGTTCTTGTTGATTTCTGCATTGACTGTCGTCTTTTTATGATACTTCCCTTTTCATCTTCTTCTGTGAATAATTCATTGGAGTGTATTGAAATCGTTATATAGTTTTCAAGAACATCAAGTTGAATTTGTTCGCGATTTATACCAGGTAGTTCAGCTGTAATCATATATTCGCTCACTGTTTCCTTTAAATCTACTTGAAAGGCGGGAGAATACGGAAATGGGTTTTTGAAAAATTCATCTATAGATTGTAAAAAACCTTTAACGGGCCTTTCCTGAAAAAAATGATTCATTGACTTCATTAAATCACCAAAAGGTTCATTGTTTTCCTCTCTATTCCGTTTACTCACTGCTAGAACCCCTTTCTATCGAAAATTTTCAGAACGAAATTCATCCTATTATATGAGAGTAAGTAGGCATTTGTTACTTGCTCTCATTTTTTCATCGTTTTTGAACGTTTTTTGACACATATTCTTGATGTGATTCGGATCACGCTTTGCTTGGATTTGAAATAGTAAGCTTGATAATGAGAAAAACGAATGGAAAGAGGGAGATTACATAATGTTTTGTTATCAATGTGAACAAACCCCATCTGGGGGATGTAAAGTCGTCGGTGTTTGTGGAAAAGATGAAACAATCGCTAGTTTACAAGATACGATTATATTTGCATTAAAAGGGATCGCATCTTATCGTACTCATGCGAATCAACTCGGGTTTACAGACAGTTTTGTTGATGCGACAACACATGAGGCCTTATATATGACATTAACAAATTCCAATTTTAATGTTCAAGAACATATCGATATGGCTATGAAAGTGGGACGTTCAGCGGTAAGAGTAATGGAAATTTTAGATGAGGCACATACGAAGAGATTAGGGATTCCAGAGCCAATCCGCGTTTCTCAAAATAAAATCGAAGGAAAATGCATCGTCGTTACGGGGCATAATCTGTTTGCATTAGAGGAGCTTCTGAAGCAAACGGAAGGAAAAGGGATAAACATTTACACCCATTCAGAAATGCTTCCAGCACATGGCTATCCTGAATTGAAAAAGTATCCACATTTAAAAGGGAATATCGGAAAAGCTTGGTATGATCAACGGCGTTTATTTGAAAGCTTCCCAGGAGCCATTTTAGCAACAACAAACTGTGTAATGCCAATTAAAGGAACATATGCAGATCGCATGTTCACATATGAAGTAGCTGGTTTAGAAAATGTCGAAAAAATTGAAAATGACGATTTCAGTCCGTTAATCAACCGAGCATTAGAGCTATCAGAAGCAAATATTGATTCAGATGAAACATTACTAACTGGCTTCCACCATGAGACTGTTTTAGGGCTAGCACCTGAAGTTATCGCAGCAGTAAAAGAAGGGAAAATTAAACGATTTTTCGTTATTGCTGGATGTGACGCACCAGGAAAGGGTGGAGAATATTATCGTGAACTCGCAACTTCACTACCTAAGGATACCGTCATCTTAACAACTTCCTGTGGGAAATTCCGCTTTAATGATGTGGAGTATGGAGTCGTACCAGGAACAGAAATCCCAAGATATATTGATTTAGGACAGTGTAATAATTCAGGCTCAACAGTGAAAATTGCGAAAGCGCTCGCTGATGCATTTGAATGTGAGATAAACGAACTACCAGTTAGTATTGTCCTATCATGGTTTGAGCAAAAGGCAGTAGCGATTCTTTTAGGCCTATTTAGCTTAGGTATTCAAGACATTCGGATCGGGCCAAAGCCACCTGAATTTATTTCAGAAGGTGTATTAAATGTACTTCAAGAGACATTTAATCTAAAACTAATCGGAACTGCTCAAGAAGATATGGCTGAAATGCTGCAATTAACAAATCGTTGATTTGAGTAGAATAGACGGAAATAAAAACCCAACTTCTTGGGTTTTTATTTTGCACTATTTTAAGAAACTCTTATTGACAGCCCTCTGGTCATTCGTTTGTTTTTGTTTGAAGCGGCGATAATTGTAATCGTGCCACAGTAACGCTTATCTCAGTGATTCAGTCAACTAAGAACTTTAACATATCTCTATTTTTAATATTAATTTTGTTTTCTATATAATTTCATCTAATAGCCTATTTGGAACAATAAGCATGTTTCCCTTATTGTCTATTTTGATTAATTCTTCCTTTTTTAGCTTTGTCAATGTTCTGCTTACGGTCTCTCTAGTCGTTCCAATCATCTTTGCAAGATCCTTATTCGTAAATTCTGCCTTTAATAAATATGTCCCGTCTTCAAGCTTTTGTCCGTGAATTTTAGCAAGCCGTACAAGAAGCTTAGCAATTTGTTCGTAAGTGTTGTTAAGGATTTGCTCTTCAAGCCTATCCTGTAGATCAACAATTTTTTCTCCTAATACTTTAAATACTTTAATACAGAGATCAGGATTATCAATTAACAGTTTCTCAAAATGATTGATCGGAACAACGATTAAAACAGAATCTTCAAGCGCCTCGGAAAAAGCAGGATATCCTCCTTTACGGAAGAAGCCAACATGTGGAAACATGTCTCCCTTTTTCGCGATCGCCACTATTTGTTCACGACCATTAATATCACTTTTATATATTTTTATTTTTCCGCTATGTATAAAATATACATTTTCAAGTGGGTCATCCTGTAGAAAGATATGACCTCCTTTTTTCCATTCTCTCGTAATGGAAATATCAACAATTTTATCTAGTTCTGAATTATTTAATTCGCGAAAAAGAGAAAATTGGGATAGTAATTTTTTTATCTCGGTTATTTCCATCCTCTCACCTCAGTAGCTAATACCATTATCACTATTGTAACAAAAATATAAAGCGAAATCGCTTTCTTCTTAGTAAGAATTTGAACTTTCTATGAAAGGAGTTTAGAAAATTCTTCTTTCATAACGAACGTCCTTTCACTAGAATAGTAGGTATGAGGTAAGTCAACTGACAGTTTGTGGAAGCAAAAAATCGCTTTAAAATAGGTGGATTCATTAGTACAAGATCCCGTTGTTTATCATAGCCTGTTAATGTAAATAATTTAATGAAGGGGGATCTTTAAATGTTCTGCGGACCGAGACCAACTAATGTTTTACCTGCAATTGTATGTCCGACAAAATGCTGTGTTAATCACACTTTCCAGAATAATGTGGTTCCAATTATTCATCCGTCCCATACGACAACAGTGAATCACATTAACTTCCAGCACCAACACTACTTCCCACATACGCAATCAGTAGTGAATAAAGTAACGAATCAGCAATTTGTTGCAGCTCCAACCCATGGTGGCTTTGGAGGAACGAATGTAGGCGGATATGGCGTACCTCGACCTGGATTTGGCGCTGGTCCTTTTCTAGGTTATTAATATCAAGGCAAGGGCATTATGCCCTTGTTTTTACTTGCGCGTTTTAAAGTGGAGGGAAGCAATTTGGTGAAGGTAGTAGCAATATCAGGTTATAAGCCATTTGAAATTGGTATTTTTAAAAATAACGACCGATCAGTCGAATATATAAAAATCGCTCTAAAAAGTCAGCTGCTACATTTATTAGAAGAAGGATTAGAATGGGTTCTTATAAGTGGTCAGCTTGGAACGGAACTATGGGCAGCAGAAGTTGTATTTGATTTGCAGCTTGAAGGTTTTCAAGATTTACAGCTTGCTGTAATTACGCCTTTTTTGAATCAAGAGGAATCATGGAACGAAGTCAATAAGGAATGGTATGAATCTATTTTAGCTCAGGCTGATTTTATTGATTCTATCTTCAAAAAAACATATGAGGGCCCGAATCAATTTCGTATGAAAAATCGTTTCTTTGTAGAAAAAAGTGATGCTCTTCTTTTGTTCTATGATCCAGAAAAGGATGGAAGTCCTAAGTATCTGTATGAAAGGGCTAAAGAACAACAAGAATGTAGTCAGTATGAGATAAGGCTTATTGATTTTTATGATTTACAGCTGCTAGTGGAGGAGGAGCAAATGAAAATGATGGATGAAAATGAAAAATAGTGCGAAAGAAAAATTGACAAAAATGCATATCTTTGAAAAAATAGGGATGATGATCGTAACTTAGAGGTGATTTGCATGCTTTCTGATAAAGTGAAATTAGCAGCTAAAGATATTTTGGAAAAAGAATTTAAAACGGCTATGCGTGGTTATAAACCAGAAGAAGTAGATAAGTATTTAGACTGGGTTATTAAAGATTATGAAACATTTCATCAAGAGATTGAAGAATTGCAGCAAGAAAATATGCGATTAAAGAAACAGCTTGAAGACACAACAAGACGTCCAGCCCCTGCGGCTCAAACAGCTGGTACGACCAATTTCGATATTTTAAAGCGGCTTTCGAATTTAGAAAAACATGTTTTTGGCAACAAATTGTACGATTGATAGGCTTTCGTTTACTTTCTTATTAAAAACAATTGCTATTCAGTCGAAAGTTACATATAATAAACTTTGTACTCATTAATAGCGTTCGGGTAATCGCTGCAATGAGCAATTGCTGCATTGTAGAGGAAAGTCCATGCTCGCACGGGCTGAGATGCTCGTAGTGTTCGTGCCTAGTCAATTCATAAGCTAGGGCAGGCTTTTTAAGCTTGACGGCAGGGAAAATGCCTAAGTCTTATAGATATGGCATGAATACCTTGAAAGTGCCACAGTGACGGAGCCTTTTCAGAAATGAAAAGGGTGGAACGAGGTAAACCCCACGAGCGAGAAACCCAAA
>JAEWDX010000443.1 GCA_023389895.1 Bacillota bacterium | reverse complement strand
ACCTCCAACACACCAGAAGAAGATCTTATTGTTTATGTAGATAGAAAGCAATTGAAACAAATTCTCTTAAATATTATGAAGAATGCAATCGAAGCTACAGGATTTACAAAAGCAGAATATAGGCAGATTAGTCTTTCGCTAGAGGAAAAAGAAGGCTTTGCAAATATTTGTATTAAAGATAATGGCTGTGGCATGACGGAGGAAACGCTAGGAAAAATCTTTACCCCCTTCTATTCAACAAAACAAACTGGCACTGGAATTGGATTATCGATATGTAAGAAGATTGTTGAAGAGCATGATGGCTACATGGATATTGACAGTTACCCAGATAAAGGAACAACCGTTACAATTTGTTTCCCGATCCTGAAAAATCGTTAAAGTAGAATAATCGCGGCAACCTAATGGTGCCGCGGTTATTTTACTTTATATTTTCAATAGCTTGAATTGCCCATTCCCAAAAATGTCTTTAATATAATCAAGCTTCGTATGATCAAAATAGACATATTCCTGCTCATTTACTAGCAAAGAAATTCCTTCGATTTCAAATACTTTATCTCTATCAATTGACTGCTCCTCCAGAGACAGCTTAAGCTGTGGTCCTCCTCAGCCAATTCCCATTGACAAACGAACATACAGTTTTTCTGTCTCGTCGCTTTGTTCCCTTCGAATAGCTTCTGCAAGAATTTTCGCAGCGCTTTCTGTCATTTTCAACAAACATAACTCCTTCTTTCCATAAAACATTGTCAGTGATAAATGAAATTGCTCATTATCATGAAATATTATACCCCCATATCTATCAAAATACTACAAAACTGCTTATTGCCTATTTAGAAATTTTTGGTCATTTTCCCATTGTTTTGCGATATAGTAAAAAGAGAAATGATGATAATGAGGAGAATAAAATGAAAAATAAAAAATCACTCTACTTTTCAATAACTTTCTGTCTACTCTTAGTTTTGCTATCTTCTTATCTACTAATAAAAATGGCGAAAGAATCGAAAGTTAAAGAAGTATCCGTAATGGAAGTGCAGTCGCATTTTGATAAAGCGACATCATTAAGCGCGAAATCATTTGTCGATACTATTACACTTGGGGCAATTGGCGATATCCTTATTCATGATTCGGTCTATAATGATGCGAAAACCGATGCAGGTTATGATTTTACACCAATGTTTCGAGACGTTAAATCAATCCTTCAAAAACCTGATCTTTTGCTTGCCAATCAAGAAACAATCCTTGGTGGAACAGAAATCGGCTTATCAAGCTATCCATTATTCAACAGCCCTCAAGAAGTTGGCGATGCTTTGGTTGATGCTGGTATAGACATTGTTTCCACGGCAAATAATCACTCTCTTGATAAAGGAGAAAGAGGAATTATTGCTTCTTTAGATTATCTGGATAAAATTAGTCTCCCCCATGTTGGAACATATCGCAGTAAACAAGAACAAGAGACATTACAAATTTTAACAAAAAATAGCTTTAAAATCGCCTACTTGTCATACTCATATGGAACAAATGGCATTCCCATTCCGAAGGGAAAGAGTTATCTTGTCAATATTATTGATAAGCTCGCTATCCAGGAGGAAATTCAGCGTGCGAAAAAAGAAGCCGATATTATTGTCATGAGCATTCATTGGGGAAATGAATACCAGCGCTATCCAGTTACCGAGCAAAAGGAATTAGCAAAGTTTTTAGTAAACGAAGGGGTCGACATTATTTTTGGCCATCACCCACATGTTCTTCAGCCAATGGAATGGATCGAGACTGACAATGGACGAAAATCATTAGTCGTTTATTCATTAGGAAACTTCCTATCTGGACAAAATAAAAACGATAAGGATATTGGAGGAATGGCTACTGTAGATGTGACAAAAACCATTGATCATGAAGGAATTCAAATAAAATTAAGCAATCCTGATTTTCATTCAACCTATGTTTCGAAAGTAAACGGAACAAGAAATTATCGGATTATCCCCTTACAAAATGCTGGTAGCTTCGGGCTTATCAACGCAGAAAAAAAATACCAAGAAATTCAAAATCATCTGCTAGGAGGTCTTTAACTACTAGCAGAAAATGATATAATAGTAGGAGGATCGTAACAAATTGTTCGATTTCTCCTCTTGGGCTTTTATGCCTATAGAAGATAATTCAAACAAAGAAAGGGATGTAGTTAAAGATGTAATTATAGTGGTTTAAGGGGGATTTTTCATGTCATTAAAGACCAAGTTAGTTGTGGGGGTTTTAACAACAATGGTTTTGATTATTGTTGTTAGCGCAGGATTTACAATTATTTCTTTTAACCTATTTTCAGACAATAGCAAGGATTTAACAAGTGGGCTTGCTTCTGATGTCCAAAGAGATGTAAGCGGTTTTTCTGAGCACTATGCTGGCACACTTACATACCATGAAATAGTGAATGTGAAATCAACGATTGAAGATGTTCTCGCTAGAGCGAAGAGCGATTTAACGGCGATTTCTCATTTCGATGAGATTTATAGCAATCAGCCAGCAGAAATTATTTCATTATTCGAGAAAATCACAAAACAAAATGAACTCATCACAAATATTTATTTAGGAACAGAGCAAAAAGATTTTATCATTTCCCCTACGGAGTATCCATTACCTGAAGATTATGATCCAACATTTCGTCCTTGGTATTCCGTAGAAGGTAAAGACAAATTCCATGTTACAGATGCCTATTTGGATGCTGGCACGGACAGTTATATGATAACGGTTTCATTACCTATCTATCGAAATAATGAATTATATGGTGTACTCGGGGCAGATTTAACACTTGAAAAACTAACATCGATGATTGCTGGTGCTAAGGTTGGCAATTCTGGTTATATTATTTTAGCCGATAAAGAAGGCTCTCTTCTCGCATATAAGGAGAAGGAACTTGTGTTAAAGAATGAAAACATCTCTTCTTTGTCAATATTTAAGGAAAAAAGAGAAGGAAATATTTATTTAGACATTGATCAAGTTACATATGTTAGTGATAAAGTAGACGAAACAGGTTGGCAGATTTTTGCGGTAATGCCCCAGGATGAGGTTTCTTCCTTCTCTGCACAAATTTCGCAAAATATGAAAAATCGGATTACGGATGCAGATAAAAAATTAAACGCGATTTTTCATAATATGCTCACAGTGCAAATTATTATTGCAGTCACTCTACTCGTTGTTTCAATTTTTATTAGCCTCCTCTTTGCTCGATATTTTATTGAGCCGATTAAAAAGCTTGCCGTGTTTTTAAAAGAAGTGTCTACGGGGAATGTAACAAAGAAAATGAACGTGAAATCGAAGGATGAAATTGGTGTGCTATTCACCGCTGTTAACGATATGGTTGAAAGCTTGAATGGAATGGCTACTAAAATGAATCTTCTCATTCATAGAGCAGAAGATGATTCCATCATTTTAAATGACCAAGCAAAATTGTCTTCTCATGTTAGCGAAACGATAAGCTCTGCAATGGATGAAGTTGCTAGTGGTTCTGAGCAGCTTGCAGCAGACATTGTGAATATTTCTACACATGTAGAGAATAATAATCAGGCCGTTATTTCAATGTCAGAACGGATTGCGATCATTGTCAAACATGCCTCCGAAACACGTGTAATCACTTCGGATGGTCAGACCGCGTTGACAAATATGAGTAATAAAATGAGTACGATCGTTGCCCAGTCTACTGAATCCGCTTTCATTATGAAGGAATTGGATCAAAAGTTACAAGCGATTAATAATATTACAACACTTATTCATGATATCTCAGAACAGACGAACCTCCTTTCTCTTAATGCCTCCATTGAAGCTGCAAGAGCTGGTGAACAAGGCAGAGGCTTTGCTGTTGTCGCTAAGGAAGTAAAAAAGCTAGCTGAACAAAGTGGAGATTCAGTTGATAAGATTGCTAGCTTAATTTCGGAGATTCAAGAAAGCTCGACTAAAGCATTGAAAAACATTGATTTAGGCAGACAATCAGCTACTGAAGGAGCTGAAATGGTTGAGCATACGACAAAAAGCTATAAAAACATGTTTGAATTTATCGAATATCTTGCAAAAGACATTGATGAAATAGATGGAGCGAGCAAGACATTAGCTGAAAGCAGTTCCGCTATCGCAAGCTCGATCGACAGTGTTGTTTCGGTTTCAGAGGAAACTTCCGCAGGCGTACAGGAAGTTACGAGTATTACGGAAGAACAGAAACAATCTGTGTGGCAAGTTAAGCAAATTTCTGATAATATTCGTAAGCTTACAGTCGATTTACGTGAGCTAATTAAGCATTTTAAAGTTTAATATAGTATGATGAAAGAATGGGAAGATTCCCGTTCTTTTTTCTTCCATTCGTATTTTTATTAAATAAAGTATGTGGACTGTTTAGTAAAGGAGGGAAATTTTTGACCTTTTTGAAAAAACAGGAGAAAATGCTATCCTATTTTCAACTCGGACTATTCATTGTATTAATTTTTCTAATACAAAACAAGCTATTCATGATCGCCTTTACAGTATTAATTTGTTTTATTGTTTATTTAGCGATCGTTTCGAAGCAAAAGCGAACTTTTGCATGGGTGATGCTCGCCTATATTTTCGGATATTTACTTTATTTATATGGGGATCGCTTGACCGATGAATTGCCTTTTCGTGTAAGTATAATTATGATTCTAGATCGCAGTCTATTATTAATCCCTATTTTTTTCATTGTATATGTAACGAAAAAATTCAATGTGACGATCAATAATTATTGGAGAAAGCCTAATTGGCAGGCAAGAATTTCGTTTCCATTTATTTATAAAGGTTTTTGTTCTTTTTCGATAAGAATATTTTTATTGCTTACCATTAGTGGGACAGTCATTTCTTTCACTCCATTGATTCTAAAAGCTAGTTTTCCATTCACGATTTCTTTTTTTGTCTTTCTTATTCTTTTTTCACTTATTAGTGGGATTTTAGAAGAAATTTTATGGCGAGGTGTGTTACTAACAAGGATGGTTGAATTAGTTGGGAACAATGGAGCAATTGTTTTTTCTAGCCTGGCATTCGGATTATCGCATTTGGCATTTGGTTATTCGCTTTTAGCTTGTCTCGGCTTTGCATTAAGTGGAGCATTCTATGCTGGAATCGTTATCCGTTCTGGCAGTATGATTCCTGCGATGATCTGGCATCTTGTTTTTAATATTTTGCTGGTTACAAGTGGTCTAATTCCGTATTTCGAATAAGGAGGATTTTCTAATGAATCTTTATATAAGCGATCAAGCAGCAGCCTGGTATGAGGAAGAAATGGAACTCAAAAGTGGAGATTTTGTCCGTTTTTTCGTCCGTTACGGTGGACATAGCACAGTTCAACAAGGATTTTCATTAGGTATTTCAAATGATAAACCCGTTGACATGGCGATACATACAGTGAAAAATGGTGTTATTTATTATGTTGAGGAAAAAGACTTGTGGTACTTTGATCAACATGATTTTTATATTGATTATAATGAACAGACGCTTGAGCCGGAATATAAAGTTGAAACGGCGTGAAACCTATAATTAAAAGGCACTTAGAAACTTCCAACTTAAATGGAGTTGCAAGTTTCTAAGCGCTTTCGGATATGTTTTTTAAATATTCACAATTTGCCTTTTTGCCTTTTCATATGCTTCATGCCATTCAGGATAGTGTTTCTTGAAGGAAATTGGGCGGAAAGTATCTTTTCTAACACAAACATGCTTTGAAATGCCCGTAACTGCTACTTCTCCCTCTTCATTAAGAATTTCATAACCATAGCTGACACGGAAACCATCATATTCTTCAATCCATGTTTTCACTAATGCTTTTTGTCCATATCGAAACGGCTTTTTATAAGACACTTGGATATCGAGCACTGGTGATAGAACTCCTTCTTTTTCCATTTCCACATAATCAAAACCTAGATCATGAACTAAATGAGCTCTTCCTACTTCCATCCATACTAAATAATTTGCATGATAAACGACGCCCATTTGATCCGTTTCTGCATACCTTACTTCCATTTCATTTGTTGATACAAACATTTTACTTCTCCTATCTTTTTGCTTATTCCTTCTTTATTCTTCTTATTGTATCATATCTTTTTTCTTCTTTAGAACAATAATGCAAGCTACGAACTCATATCTTTAAGCAAAGTCTCCATTAAAAAATGGTAGCAATCGGTGATGAGCCGATTGCTACCATTTTTAAATCCTTCTTTTTCTTATTCACCTTTTGTTTGAATCACTTGTGGGCTTGGACTTGTTTGATCCTGCATTTTCTTCCCTTTATTTCCTCCAAAAGCTCTTGGCTGAGTACCAATATGATTTGGACTGAATTTCCCATTATGCCCTTTTGGGTTGCTCATAAAAATCCCTCCTCATATAAAGTATGTACACTTGAGAAGGGATTCATTAATAAAAATTATTCAGCACGATTTAAGCGCTTTTTTTCTAAACGTTCTTCAATTTTATCAATTGCCGTTTGATCCTTTAAAATCTGCTGTTTATTTTCTAAAACAAGTTCAGCGAATGAGCGTTTTCGAGGTTTTCTCATTTCAACTTCACCTACCTTTATTATCATAGTAACAGTTATTATGACCACAAACTGTTATAATTATTACAAATTTTCGAAAAATCAATCGAGGATTGAATAAAAAAAAGAAACAGTCCGATAAATCTTCAAATCGACTTATCAAACTGTTCCTATTAATTTTTACATATCTCCTATATACTGCTTCATCGCATTTAAATTCATTGCACCGATGTGCTTCGCTTGAATGATTCCATTTTCATCAATAAAATAGCTCGTCGGGATGGAAATGATTTGATAGGTCTTATTCACAACATAATCCTTATCAATCAGAATTGGAAAGCTAATGCCCATTTGTTTAGCAAATCCTGCAACATCATTCTCAGGATCAATATTGACAGCTAGGATAACGAGATCATCTCTTGCCTCTTCATGAAGTTTCTGCATATCAGGCATTTCTGCTTTACAAGGTGGGCACCATGTTGCCCAAAAGTTAAGCATGACTTTCTTTCCATTATAATTAGAAAGCTTAACTGGCTCGCCTGAAAGATTCTTTAATTCAAAGTCAGGTGCTTTTAAGCCAATTCCTAGTCCAGTATTTTTGTCATCTTCCTTTATTTCTTGAGTGGTTTTCTCTGCGTTCGTGCCCATGGCTTGAACGATCAATACAGTTAATAATACTAAAATAATTGCGGGTAAAATTGTTTTTTTCATGCTGCCCTTCCTTCCATTTCATCCTAACTGTATTGTACCCTAATCAATAAGAACTAATAAAGTTCTCACAGACCAAAAGATAATGATAAATGTGACAATTCCGTAAAAGATCGATGATATCCATGCTTTCAGTGACCATTTTTCTTTTCTTATCACAATAAAAAGATAGCTAATAGCTACTAACACCCCGAGAACTGCTCCTTTTGCACCACCGGTAAAATAAATGATTGAGAATGGGTTTTCAAAGAAAAGAAACGGCTGAAAGATGATCACACTGAATTTGTAGAGGACAAACCAAATTAACGCAGCATTAATAATCGTATTGATAAATAATTTTTGAAATAAAGGATCAATATTTGCTGACTTCTTCATTGTGAAATAGGATGCTAATCCTGCAAATAACAAGACAATATAAATATGTTTGATCATAAATGGACCAAGTAGAAGTGCCCCCATAACAAATCTCCTTAATTTTTATCTTTAAAGATAACTATACATAATTATCGAGAAATGTAAAAAGTTTTGGCCTAAAGTCATAACTCTTAATCAAAAAAGCGTGCAATTTCATCAATACGACGAAATCACACGCTTCAGCTTTTCTATTAATTAGCTAATTTTTCACGGAGAACCATTTGTAGAATTCCGCCATGACGATAATAGTCGATTTCCACTTCTGAATCGAAACGAACAATAACTTCGAACTCTTTCTTTTTGCCATTTTCATCAGTAGCCGTTACTTTTACAAGGTCATGTGATTTAACATTTTCATCGATTTGAACATCTATTGTTTCTTTGCCTGTTAAACCGAGTACTTCTGCACCTTCACCATCTTTGAATTGAAGTGGCAGTACACCCATTAACACAAGGTTAGAACGGTGAATACGCTCATAGCTCTGTGCGATTACTGTTTTAATCCCAAGCAGGTTCGTTCCTTTTGCAGCCCAGTCACGAGAAGAACCCATTCCGTAGTCATTACCTGCAAGTACAACAAGGCCAGTTTCATCTTCTTTATACTTCATGCAAGCATCATAAATGGACATTACTTCACCAGTTGGCCAGTAAGTAGTATAACCACCTTCTGTATCCGGAGCAACTTGGTTACGGATACGAATATTTGCAAATGTACCACGCATCATTACTTCATGGTTTCCACGACGAGAACCGTAAGAGTTGAAGTCACGTACCTCTACCCCATTTTCGAGAAGGTATTTTCCAGCAGGTGTATTTTTACCAATGGCACCAGCAGGAGAAATATGGTCTGTTGTTACTGAATCACCGAATTTTCCAACGACACGCAAGCTGCTTAAAGGCTTAACTTCATCAGGATCTGGTGATAAACCTTCAAAGAAAGGAGGGTTTTGAATATAGGTTGATTTCTCATTAAATGAGTATAGTGGTTCATCACTTGTTTCTATCTTATTCCAAAGGGCATTATCACCGAACACATTTTCATATTCTTTACGGAATAAATCAGGTGTAACAGTTTTTTTGACAACTTTTTTAATCTCAGCAGATGATGGCCAAATATCATTAAAGAAAACATCATTGCCATCTTTATCTTTCCCAATCGCATCGTTTCTAAGGTCAATATCTACTGTACCTGCTAGTGCATAGGCAACCACAAGTGGTGGTGAAGCTAAATAGTTGGCTTTCACAAGTGGATGAATACGTCCTTCAAAGTTTCGGTTACCTGAAAGCACGGATGTAACAAGAAGATCGTTTTCTGCAATTGTTTTTTCAATTTCCGGTAGCAACGGACCAGAGTTACCGATACATGTTGTACAGCCGTAACCAACAATATTAAATCCAAGCTGATCTAAATAAGGTTGGAGACCAGAATCACGAAGATAACCTGTAACCACCTTTGAGCCTGGTGCTAAAGAAGTCTTCACAAAGGAAGGAACCTTCATGCCAAGCTCAACTGCTTTTTTCGCTACTAACCCTGCACCAACTAAAACATAAGGGTTAGAAGTGTTTGTACAGCTCGTAATCGCAGCAATCGCGATAGCACCTGTTTTCATTTTAGTTGTTTTACCATTTGTAAAATGAACATTGGCCTCTTTCTCGATTTCTTTCTCATCTAATCCAAAGCCTTGATTCCCTTGTGGAGCAGAAATCGCTTTGTTAAATTCCTGTTTCATTTCTGAAAGTGGAATTAAATCTTGTGGACGTTTTGGACCAGAAAGGTTTGCTTCAATTTCAGAAAGATTAATTTCAACGACGTTCGTATAAACAGGCTCTAAAGCTGGATCAAAGAATAGACCATTTTCTTTGCAGTACGCTTCAACAATACTTATTTGCTCTTCAGAACGACCTGTTAAACGCATATACTCTAATGACTCGGTATCAATCGGGAAGAATCCACATGTTGCCCCATATTCAGGAGCCATATTTGCAATTGTTGCACGGTCTGCAAGAGGTAAAGCTGTAACCCCAGGACCGAAGAATTCTACAAATTTACCAACAACCCCTTGGGCACGAAGAACTTGTGTAACTTTTAGTGCAAGGTCTGTTGCTGTTGCCCCATCAGGTAGGTCACCTGTTAATTTAACACCGACAACCTCTGGTACTGGGAAGTATGAAGGTTGGCCAAGCATACCAGCTTCGGCTTCAATTCCACCTACACCCCATCCAAGTACACCGATACCATTAATCATGGTTGTATGAGAATCTGTACCGACTAGTGTATCTGGAAATGCCTCAAATTCACCGTCTTCATTTTCAATTGCATGAACAACATTTGCAAGGAATTCTAAATTTACTTGGTGAACAATTCCTGTTGCTGGTGGAACAGCACGATAATTATCGAATGCTTTTTGTGCCCAGCTTAAAAATTGATAGCGTTCAGCATTTCTTTCAAATTCAAGTTCCATATTTTGTCCAAGTGCCTGAGCAGTACCAAATCTATCAACTTGAACAGAGTGGTCAATAACTAGATCAACTGGCTTAAGTGGATTGATTTTGTCAGGATCTCCACCTATATCTGCCATCGCTTTACGAAGTGAAGCTAAGTCAACAACCGCAGGAACTCCAGTAAAGTCTTGTAAAATAACGCGTGTAGGTTTAAATGGTACATCGACCTCCTTCACATCATTTGTACCCCATTTTGCTAAGTTTTCAACATGTTCCTTTGTAATAACACGGCCATCATATTGACGAAGAACGGACTCTAATAAAACCTTAATAGAATAGGGTAATTTTGATACGTTCCCAATCCCAGCATTTTCAAGCGCTGCTAATTGATAATAATGATAACGTTTTCCGCTTAGGTCAAATGACTTGCGTGCATTAAAAACATCATTTTTTGTCATTCGTACATCCCCCTTTTTAACATGTTCAACTACAGAAATTCAGGGAATTTTCGAAAAGCTAGAATAACTGTCCAGCCATACTTCCCCACAATTTTAATCTTAATACAACATTCGACATAAGTAAATAACGAGAAAGTTATTGTTTTTGATAAGTAATTCTTATATTAAAAATGATATTTTTTCTTTTTAGATTAAAAAGATCTGGTTTTTCTTTTCTAATTGAATTGTCTACATAATTTCATAAATGGAGTGGAAAATAATGTTAGTAGTTGGCGATTTGGGACAAAGAAAAGCAAAACATGTAATTGAGGGAATGAATGCAGCTAAAGGTCAAGGAATGGGAGCGGGCTTTAATGAAGAACTTTCCAATGAGTAAGATTTAAGGGGACAAAGAACCTCTCTGTCCCACAGTGATTAGTGACATTTACTTTTACATGAATTTTTAATCGAACAACCAGAACATTTCCCTTTTTTACTATTTTTAAAAAATCTAACGAGCGTCCATACTGAATAGCTGATTAAGACAGAGCCGATTACAATGTTAATGAGCATTAAAATCTATCCTTTCTAACTCGATCTGTTAAGAAAAATAAAATAGTGAATTCCTAGACTTCAGCACTTAATACAGTTCGTTGGGAATCTGCCCTTTTAATTGTAAATACTACGAAAAAGACGAAAATAATGGCAATTACGATTGCTGGAACAAAACCGACTGCAGGTGTTCCATAGACAATCAAAGAACCAAACTGGGTGATAAGCATAGCTAGCATGTATCCAATGCTTAGCTGGAAAGCTAACCCTCTAAATAACCATTTCTTTGAACCCATTTCAGAGTTCATCGCACCAATGGCTGCAAAGCATGGAGGCGTAAATAAATTAAAAACAAGATAGGCAAATGCCGTTACAGGAGTAAAGAGTTCTGTTAAAGCTCCTCCTGGCATATGCAATGCTTCTTCAGAAGATACAGCTAACAAAACTGCAAAAGTAGCAACAACATTTTCTTTTGCAATAAAACCAGTTATCGCTGCAGCAGCAAGCTGCCATCCAATAAATCCTAGTGGAATTAAGATAGGAGCAATGACTGTTCCAATTGATGCAAGGATACTTAAATCTTGATCTTCTACTGGCTTAAGTCCCCAACTATATGCTTGCATGAACCACACGAGTGTATTACAAACAAGAATAATCGTAGTAGCTTTATAAATAAATGCTTTTGCCTTGTCTAGCATTTGAAAAAAAGCATATTTTAAACTAGGAAACTTATAATCTGGAAGCTCCATAATAAACTGTGATGTTGTTTCCCATACAAATATTTTTTTTAATAAAAGTCCTCCAATAACAATCATGACAATGGAAAGAAGGTACATACTAGGTCCAACCCAAGAGC
>JAEWDX010000441.1 GCA_023389895.1 Bacillota bacterium | reverse complement strand
TTGCATACACCTCATTAGGTGGATTAAAACCACCCATCGGTGTAATAAAACTTTTTACCGCGAAAATAGCTAAAACAATTAAAAGTGCGGGTGTTAAAATTTTTCCAACCCTGTCGACGATTTTAGTTGGATTTAATGATAGCCATAATGTAATAGCGAAATAAAGGATCGTGAAAATAAGTAAGGCAATTCCAGACTTTGCTGATCCTTCAGGTAAAAAAGGAACAACACCAATTTCAAAAGAAACAGTGCTTGTACGAGGAATAGCGAAAAGTGGACCAATGACTAAGTATAAGACAACAGTAAATGCAACCGCAAAAATAGGATGAATTCTACTGGCCAATATTTGGAGATCACCAGCCCTTGAAATCGCAATAATGCCTAATAATGGAAGTCCCACCCCTGTAACAAGAAAGCCAATAACGGCTGCCCAAATGTTACTTCCTGCTTGCTGAGCAAGGAATGGTGGGAAAATCATGTTCCCCGCTCCAAAAAAGAGAGCAAATAACATTAGCCCGACGGGGATAATTTGTTTAATGGATATCTTTGTGTACATCTTTATTCCTCCTGATACTTTATCACAAAATCTTTTGATAATTCTGTATAAATGAATTCGATTGAATAATATTTAATTACTTTAAAACGATTAAAGTAATTTTACAAGTATAAATTTAAGACGTTAACTCAATATACTTAAGTTGAATATTCTGAAAAATATTAATCGACTATTTACATAGTAACATAAGATTTTTAAAAATTGTAGAATAATATCTTAATTCTAATTTAGGTTAATTTTTATATATTAAAATAACAAAATGAATGTAAATAACTAGAAAATATTGTGAATACTTATTTTGATTGTATAATTAATTTCGAGCATTTAAAAAGATTAGAAATTATGTTATGATTTTAAGTTGCAAACAGGTTTTCACCAATGGAGGATCATACCATGATTTATTTTGATAATAGCTCAACTACGAAACCTTATCAGGAAGTATTGGACTCATTTAATAAAGTGTCATCAGAATACTTTGGAAATCCATCATCCCTTCATGGATTGGGAGCTCAGTCTGAAAAGCTTCTTTTCAAAGCGAGGGAACAAATCGCAGAGCTTCTAAATGTGAATTCGAATGAAGTCTATTTCACATCTGGGGGAACAGAAAGTAATAATTTAGCGATTAAAGGGATTGCTTTAAAATATAAAAATCGTGGTCGCCATATTATCATGACAGAAATTGAGCATCCTTCTGTAAAGGAGGCTGCTCGGCAATTAATGGAATGGGGATTTCAGATTACTTATATTCCTGTGAACGGAAGCGGTATTGTAGAAGTTGAAAGTATTAGACAAGCGATTACGGAAGAGACTTTCTTCGTTTCCATTATGCATGTTAACAATGAAGTCGGTTCTGTACAGCCAATAAAGGAAATTGGCACGCTGTTAAGCAATTATTCGAAAATTCTCTTCCATGTAGATCATATACAAGGGGTCGGAAAAATCCCTCTCTCTATCCAAGAGTGTCATATTGATCTTTTTTCCATATCAGGTCATAAATTTCATGGTCTTAGAGGAACAGGCGCACTTTATATTCGGAACGGTGTGAAAATAGCTCCCTTGCTTTCAGGTGGGGGACAAGAAGAGAAAGTAAGAAGTGGCACGGAAAATGTGGCTGGATTTGTTGCAATGGCGAAAGCATTGCGCATGACAATGGCGAAACAAGGAGATCAATTAGATAAAATGATCGCTATCCGTGATTTTTTAAGAAATGAATTGGAAAAAATCGAGGAAATTAAAATTCATACACCAGTCGCTCATGCTGCCCCTCATTTATTGAACTTTTCGCTTAAAGGAATTAAGGCAGAAGTATTTGTCCATGCACTTGAAGAGGATGAAATATATGTATCGACAACGAGTGCATGTTCATCGAAGGCAAAGAAAGCTAGTGATACTTTATTAGCAATGGGTGTTGCGGAGGAAGAGGCGGCAAGTGCGATTAGACTTAGTCTTTCTTATGAAAATACATTAGATGAGGCACAGTATTTTATCGAAGCCGTTCATCGGAAGATAATAAAGCTACGAAAGGTAAGGTAATGAAATAAGATGAATTATGATCGAATACTTATTAGATATGGTGAGCTTTCAACAAAAGGACGAAACCGAAAAGGTTTTATTGATAAGCTGAGACGCAATATAAAAATGGTTCTTAAAGATTTTCCAAAGATCAAGATTGAATTAAGACGTGAAAGAATGTATGTCCTTTTGAATGGCGAGAATGAGGATGAAATTATTAAACGGTTAAAAGGTGTTTTTGGTATTCAATCCTTTAGCCCAGCGATTAAAACAGTAAAGGAAATTGAGCAAATAAAAGTTGATGCATTAGCTCTTTTCAAAAATGAATATGAAGAGGGAAAAACATTTAAAATTTCAACAAAAAGAGCAGATAAAAGTTTTCCACTTGATACGAATGAAATCAATCATGCATTAGGTGGGCATTTATTAATAAATATGACAGGCTTGAAAGTTAATGTGAAAAAACCGGATATTAATGTTCAAATAGAAATACGTGAGGATGCAGCTTATATATCATGCGAAACGATTAAAGGAGCTGGAGGGTTTCCGGTCGGTTCAAGTGGGAAAGCGATGTTAATGCTATCAGGTGGGATCGATAGTCCTGTTGCTGGGTTTTTCGCAATGAAAAGGGGACTTGATATTGAGGCAGTTCATTTTCACAGTCCACCTTTTACAAGTGAGCGTTCAAAGCAAAAGGTTATCGATTTGACGGAAAAGCTCGCGGCAATTTGTGGTGAAATAAAATTGCACGTCGTTCCCTTTACCGAAATTCAACAAGTCATTGGGAAGCAAATTCCTGAAAATTATTCCATGACGACGACAAGACGCTTAATGCTGCGAATTACTGATGAAATTCGTGAAGATCGTAAAGGATTGGCGATTATTACAGGGGAAAGTCTCGGTCAAGTAGCAAGCCAAACATTAGAAAGCATGTATGCCATTAATGATGTAACGAGTACGCCGATTATTCGCCCGCTGATCACAATGGATAAAACGGAAATTATTGATATTTCCATGAAAATTGATACGTATGATATTTCAAATCGTCCATATGAGGATTGTTGTACTGTTTTTGTCCCTTCCTCACCAAAAACGAAGCCAAAGAAGGAGAAGGTGCAGCATTACGAAAGCTATATCGATTTTCAACCGCTCATTGCAAAGGCGGTTGAAAATGTAGAGACGATTGTCATTAAACAAGGCGCGACAAAAAAAGAAGAGTTTGGGGATTTATTTTAAAGGCAAGCCGCTTTCGCTTTTCATTGTCTAGCGAAAGCGGCTAGGAGCTCGTGTCATAAGCTAAGCTGTCATGAAGGTTAAAGAACAACCTTCACGTCAGCTCGTCTTATGCATGTCGCTCCTTGGCAAGCCGCTTTCGCTTTTCATTGTCTAGCGAAAGCGGCTAGGAGCTCGTGTCATAAGCCAAGCTGTCATGAAGGTTAAAGAACAACCTTCACGTCAGCTCGTCTTATGCATGTCGTTCCTTGGCAAGCCGCTTTCGCTTTTCTATGAATTACCAGTAATTATTTGAATATGGCTGTGTGATTTAACACATTCTATACTCACAAGGAGGTGATATCACATGGCTAGTTCAAACCAACTTCTAGTTCCTGGGGTACAACAAGCATTAGACCAAATGAAAATGGAAATTGCTTCTGAATTCGGTGTAACTCTTGGGCCAGATACAACTTCTCGCGCAAACGGTTCAGTGGGTGGAGAGATTACAAAACGTTTAGTTCAAACTGCACAACAACAATTAGGCGGTTACGGAAAATAATAAAAATAAATAATATGGCTACAGGGGCTGTCTAATATTAGACAGTCCCTTCTTCATGTTGTTTTTACGGAAATAATATTTTAGGATAGCTTTCTCTATATATTTTCTTTTTCATGTAAATATATTCCTAGCGCAAATAATTTTAAATTTTACGATAATTTTGTATAATAGATAAAAACCAGTTGTAATTTTGTGTCAAAAAAATATTTAGGGGGAGATTCAATGAAACGAGAAGATTTAATTGCACCAGAACAATATAATCTTGTTTCTGAAATGGAGAGATTTGCTCAGGAAAAAGGAAGAATCGCGATTAAATGGGAGAGTGAGCTTGGGGAGAAAAAAGAAATTACATATGAGAATTTGCTTGCAAACGCAAATAAAATCGCGAATGTTTTTTATGAAAAAGGATTAAAAAAGGGCGATACTTTACTTATTATGATCCCAAGGCTAATTGAAGCCTATCAAGTATATATTGCCGCCTTGAAAGCGGGTCTTGTTGTGATTCCAAGCTCTGAAATGCTTCGCTCAAAGGATCTTGAATACCGAATTTCACATGGTGATGTGAAAGGGATTATATGCTATTACCCATATATTAATCAATTTTCACAAATAAATGAAGCTGAACATTTGCCGAAATTTGTGATTGGTGAGGATGCTCCAGAATGGATTCATCTTGACTCAGAGATGCAGTCTGCTTCTAATGAGTGCCAAATCGCTAATACGCTTCGTGAAGATATAGCCTTCCTTTCTTATACATCAGGAACAACTGGCAACCCAAAAGGAGTTGTACATACACATGGCTGGGCATTTGCTCATCTTCGTACAGCTGCACCGAATTGGCTCTGCATTGAGGAAGGAGATGTTGTTTGGGCAACGGCAGGACCAGGATGGCAAAAATGGATTTGGAGTCCATTCCTATCAGTCCTCGGTTCTGGAGCGACTGGATTCGTTTATAATGGAAAATTTGAACCAAAGAGATATTTACAGCTCTTACAAGATTATGATGTAAATGTTCTTTGCTGCACACCGACTGAATATCGCATCATGGCGAAAGTTGATAATATGAACGAATATAAGCTACCAAATCTTCGCAGTGCGGTTTCAGCTGGAGAACCGTTAAATCGTAAAGTAATCGCCACATTCCGTAAATATTTTAATATTGCTGTCCGAGATGGATATGGTCAAACTGAAAATACCTTGTTAGTCGGGGTGACAAAGGGAATGGAGCTAAAGGAAGGCTCGATGGGGAAGCCAACTCCAGGAAATCGAGTTGCCATTATAAATGAAGTTGGTGAAGTTTGCGGAGTGGATGAAGTTGGTGATATTGCGGTCCATATTGAAACACCCGCATTATTTAAGAACTATTATAAAGACCCTGAGAGAACAACCATGCAATATCGTGGAAATTATTATATTACAGGTGATAAAGCAAAAATGGATGCAGATGGCTATTTCTGGTTTGAGGGTCGTGGAGATGATATAATTATTAGCTCAGGCTATACAATCGGTCCTTTTGAAGTGGAAGATGCATTAGTGAAACATCCTTTTGTAAAAGAATGTGCTGTTGTGGCAAGTCCCGATGAAGAGCGAGGAAATATTGTTAAAGCCTTCATCGTCCTACAGGACGGTGTTGACAAGAATGATCAGACTCTTATTAAAAATTTACAAGAGCATGTAAAGGAATTGACAGCTCCATATAAATATCCGCGTAAAATTGAATTTTTAGCTGAACTGCCAAAAACAACTTCTGGTAAAATAAGAAGGATAGAACTTAGGAAACAAGAAATGGAAGCGGCTGAAGCCGGAGGCAAGAATCTGAAATGAAATAAAAAAATGCAGGCGTCAATCGTCTGCATTTTTATTTCATGATATTTGCTAAAATGAAGAAAAGGTGGGAAATTCATTTGGCTACACTTTGGTATGGAGGGAAGATTTACACACTTCAAGCAGAAAATCATCAGGTTGAAGCTGTTTTAACAAAGGGAGACAAGATTATTGCAATTGGGACAATCGCTGAATTAGAGAACCAGCATCATGCTGAAATTGCGGAGAGAATAAATTTAAATGGTGATACAATGCTACCCGGATTTGTAGATAGCCATTTACATTTAATTGGTCATGGTGAAAAATTAATCAGACTCGATCTTTCACGTTGTCAATCGAAGGCTGAAGTTCTTTCAGCGGTTAAAGAGTATGCAAAGAAGATGCCGGAAGGAGAGTGGATTATTGGCGAGGGGTGGAATGAAAATCTATGGGGAGCCAATCGTCAATTAATTACTGCGAAGGATTTAGACGAGAGCATCCCTAATCATCCCGTTTTATTAAAACGAATTTGCAGGCATGCTCTTGTTGCTAATTCAGCTGCTTTACATTTAGCATCGATTGATGAAAGCACGGTGAGCCCTCCAGGTGGAATAATTGAAAAAGATGAGCAAGGTAGTCTGACAGGATTACTAAAAGATCGGGCATATGATCTTCTTTTTAGTGCTTTACCAGTAGTTTCAGAGGGCTATTTGCACAATGCCCTTACGGCAGCCATTAAAGATGCCTATACAGTGGGTCTTACTGGTGCACATACCGAAGATTTGAATTATTACGGTGGATTTGCAAGAACCTATCAAACCTTTCAGCGTGTCATTGAAGAAGAGGGGAACCATTTCCGTGCCCATTTGCTCGTACATCATGAGGTTATAGATGAAATGAAGAAAGCCGGTGAATCCTTCCATAGCGGAAGTAAGTGGATTGAATTCGGGGCAATGAAAATTTTCTCTGATGGAGCATTAGGTGGGCGTACCGCATTGCTTAGTCATCCATATGGAGATGATCCATCTACATCGGGGGTTGCGATTTTTACACAGGAGCAATTAAATCAGCTCGTTAAAAAAGCAAGAGAATATGAATTGCCTGTCGCTGTACACGCAATTGGAGATTTGGCGTTTGAAATGGTTTTGCAAGCAATCGAAAAACATCCACTTCAAGGACCGGGGAGAGATCGGCTTATTCATGCGCAAATTCTTCGTCAAGAGCTAATTGAACGGGCAAAAAAATTACCGCTTATTCTTGATATTCAGCCAAGATTTCTTGCTTCTGATTTTCCGTGGGTGCTCGAACGGATTGGGGCAAACCGCCGAGGATATTTTTATGCGTGGAAAACACTGCTACAAAATGGACTTTCTTGTGCAGGAGGTTCAGATGCGCCAATTGAACCACTGAATCCACTTTTAGGCATCCATGCAGCTGTTACAAGAACGAATGTTGATGATCAGGATCATTTTGTTTATCATCCTGACGAACGCTTAACTGTTTATGAAGCGGTTGAATTATTTACGAAAGGAAGCGCATATGCTGCATGTCATGAAATGGATAGAGGCTTAATCAAGGAAGGATATTTGGCCGACTTTACAATATTACATGCTGATATTTTTACAATAGTAGAAGATTTGATTCCTAATATCGCTGTTTCTAAAACGGTTATCGGCGGGGAAATTGTTTTTGAGCGACAAGGTAATCAATCTTAATTTTACTGTTTACCAAACTAGAAGGTATGTTTAACTATCTGGAATTGAGGCAAGTGATGAAAAATAATGAAGTGCAAAATGGAATTTTTTATGCTGGTTTATCTTATGTGATTTGGGGTGTTTTACCGATTTATTGGAAGCTTCTTCATCATGTAAATGCCGATGAAATTTTGGCGAATCGAATTTTTTGGTCATTTATTTTTATGCTTATTGTTTTACTTTTTACGAAAAGATGGGGATTGTTCATTCAAACATTAAAAAGCTTCAAAACAAACAAAAAGCAGTTTGCTGCGCTTGCGATAGCTTCTATTTTTATTAGCTGTAATTGGTTTTTGTATATTTGGGCTGTCAACTCAAACCATTTAATTGAAGCAAGTCTTGGATATTATATTAATCCACTTGTAAGTGTCCTACTAGGGATGATTTTCTTTCGTGAAAAATTATCGACTGCTCAATACTTGTCATTTGCACTCGCAATTATTGGTGTTCTTATTTTAACTTTATCTTACGGTACATTTCCGTGGGTTTCGATTATTCTTGCTTTAACATTTGGTTTCTATGGTTTAATGAAAAAGATGGTCAAGGTGGATTCTGCTATTGGCTTAACGCTAGAAACACTAGTTGTAGCACCAATCGCTTTTATTTATCTGTTAATTTTATCCTTTAAAGGAGTACAATCCTTTGCTGCGATTTCGGTGGGAACGGACTTATTATTAATTGGAGCGGGAGCAGCTACAGCGATTCCGCTTTTATATTTTGCTAAAGGAGCACAAAGAATTCCAATGGCAACACTTGGTTTTTTGCAGTTTATTGCGCCCACTTTAACATTAATTCTTGGTGTGTTTTTATATCATGAAGCATTTACAACCTTCCATTTTATTTCATTTTTATTTATCTGGTCAGCGATTATGCTCTACTCGATTTCGAAAACAAGATTGTTCTCTCTATTTGAAACGAAAGTGAAAAAAGAGAAGAGTATTGACGCTTAAAGGACGAAGAAAAAAGCCTTCGGAACAATCTGGATTTTGATTGTTCTAAAGGCATATTCGCTTTTATTATAAAAATGTTCTCTTCACTTTTTCCCAGAAGGAATTGTCCTTCAATTTTACTGTTTTTATTCTTTTTCCACTTAGTTTAATATCAATTTTTTCAACATGCTGAATACTTAGTGCTTCATTATCCATTCCCATTGTTGGGTGATCATTGCCATCTTGGACAACATGGAAAGTGAGCTTCCTTTCTTCGCTTAAAATAAAGGATGAACCAAGTGTGCGATAAATATTGTTATTTAATGACGCCATCTCGCTTACTTGAAGGCACGGAAGTAATGGGTCAACGACAGAACCTTTCAACGATTTATTATAAGCAGTACTTCCCGTTGGAGTGGCGACAACCATCCCGTCCCCACGGAATGTTTCAAAATAAAGATCATCAATATAAACATCAAGTAAGAATGTTCTTATAATAGCCGAACGAATACTAAATTCATTCAAGCAATAAAAGGAGGTTTGATCATCGATTGTTACTTCAATGGTTGGATAACGTCTTACTTCGATTTTTTCATTTGTCATCGCTTCAGTCATCTTTTCCGTTTCGTCCAAGTGAAAATCACAATATACATTGAGGCTCCCCTTATTGGAAATTCCCGCATATAAACAATCGTCTCTAAATCCTGTTTTTCTTACAGCTTGCAGGAATGCGCCATCCCCACCAATACTCACGATGAGGTTCGCTTCTTTATAATCCGTAACAATGCTGAATCCATGCTGTTCAGCTAATTCGTAAAGAGTTTTAACCTTCTCAATCATTTTTACATTATTTTTATGATAAAAGAATAGATTACGTCGGGTCGGCATATGAATTCTCCTCCATATAATAGATGAAATAGTGAGTATTTTGTATGGTATGATAATATTATCACAATAAGTTTACTTGCATATGAAACATTTTTAAAGGTAAACCCGTAAAGAAATGGAAAGATTCAATGAAGTGACTTAATTATGTCATTTTTAGAAAGGTTTGGAGGATGGAAAATGAACGGAAAACGTTGGGCCGCACTAGGGATCGCGGCATTCTTATTTACTTTTTCAATTTTTATTAATTTCTTGACATCATTTGCATTCAAAAATGTCGAAACATCTTTTACCCAGCTATTAGGGAGCAGTGCTAACTTTACCGAAGAGGTTATTGAGAGTGGCAATGATTTGAAGAAAATTGCTGTTCTTGATGTGAATGGAACGATTCAGGATACAGGGGACGCAACTTCCTTGTTTTCTTCCGATGGCTATAATCATCAAAATTTCATGAAAATGTTAAATCAAGTGAAAGAGGATAGTACGATAAAAGGCGTCATTATTAAGGTCAATTCACCTGGAGGAACGGTTGTAGAAAGCGCACAAATCCATGACAAGATTAAGCAAATTCAAGCCGAAACGAAAAAACCAGTCTATATTTCGATGGGAACAATGGCTGCATCTGGAGGTTATTATATTTCTGCACCAGCTAATAAAATTTTTGCTAGTCCTGAAACATTAACAGGATCATTAGGTGTGATTATGCAAAGTATAAATTATGCGGGTTTAGCTGAAAAGTATGGTGTTGATTTTGTCACGATTAAAAGCGGGCCGTACAAAGATATTATGAGTCCAACGCGTGAAATGACGGAGGATGAGCGAAAAATTCTTCAATCAATGATCGATAATAGCTATGAAGGATTTGTAAAGGTTATTTCTGAGGGCAGGAATATGCCAGTGGAAAAGGTAAAAGAAATCGCTGACGGCAGAGTGTATGATGGACGTCAAGCGAAGGAAGTAAATTTAATTGATGAGTTTGGCTATACAGAGGATGTTATTAAAGCGATGAAAAAAGACCATAATCTAGCAGGGGCTAAAGTAATCAAATATACGGATAGTCTTGGGATTAGCTCCATGTTCAAAGTGAGTGCTCAGAAAATGGTGGGCGCTAATGTTGAAATGGATAGCTTGATAAAGCTATTATCACAGCCGAATTCACCTCGATTAATGTATTTGTATGCTGAGTAGGGGGGAAACAATATGACTTCAAATGAATCACAAGATCATAAAATTTCTAATGAAACGAGCGTAAATCCTGAGCAGTCCGAGGAATGGGCAAAAGCAAATACAGCCGCTATCAATCAGTTATCAATGCAGGATCAAGCTAATTTAATCGGTTACCGTATTCCTGTACGATTCGCAGGCTTTTGGATGCGATTTTGGGCGTATTTGCTCGATCTACTCATTATTGGCAGTATCGATCGCTTAATCGTTAACCCGATTTTCCGACTTTTGAACATTCCATTATTTGAATCGCATATGTTTGCCCCGATTTCAATTGTCACGGCGATTATTTTCTATGCTTATTTTGTCTTAATGACAAAATTCTTTAATCAAACTTTAGGGAAAATGGTATTCGGTTTAAAGGTAGTCGATTTAGAAGGCAAGTCGCTTACTTGGGGAACGGTCATCTTTAGAGAATGGATCGGTCGATTTATTTCAGCTACGATTTTTTTTGTCGGATATATAATTATAGCGTTTTTACCAAAAAAGCAAGGCTTGCATGATTTATTTACTGACACGACCGTTGTTCATGAATAAAAAGCGGAAGCTACTTCAGAATAATTAAAGATTGGATTGCTAGCGTTGATTTTACAATATGATACAAGTAAATAATTTGAGCCTTGTCCTCAAGCATCTTTATAAGTTGATTGTTCAACTTGTAAAGGTGCTTTTTTGGGGGAAAAAGCGTTTATTTTTTTCGTGCGAGGAAATACTAGTTGGCTGAAAGGTTGTGATTATTTTGAAATGGTTATTCATTGCCTTATTCGCCTTAGTTGTTTTTTTGATTATCTTCATTTTCACAAAAATAAAAGTGTTTTTGAATTATGAACATCATAATGATGATGATCATTTTAAAATGCAATTTCGGGCCTTGTTTGGTTTAATCAGATACACGCTAGAATTTCCCCTTATTAAAATTGATGATAATTCACCAACTATTATAATGAAACAAAAAAAATCAGGGGCAGGAAGCACAGGTAATTCTGTTAAGCAATTTACATATGAGGATTTACTAAATAGTATCCACAATGCAAAGGAGCTTCTTTTAAATATTGTGTCTTTAAATATCATTATTCGAAAATTTTTAAGGAAGGTTTCGGTGAAAGAGTTTGAATGGCATACAGTTATTGGAATTGGCGATGCTGCCAGTACGGGAATGATCACAGGTGCTTTCTGGGCAATAAAAGGTGGAATTATTGGGTTTATTAGTCATTTTCTTAAATTGCAAGCTGTCCCCAATATGACAATTACTCCACAATTTCAATTTGCTGTTTCACAGACTAAGCTTTCATGTATGATTCAATTTCGAATCGGACATGCTATGTTAGCAGGAATAAAAATAATTAAATATTGGAAAGGTGACAAGCCTAAGTTTAAGGGAAAGCCACTTTCCGTCGCATCTAATAGTAAAACTAAATCAGTATAGAAGTGGAGGATTTTCAAATGTCAGACCATCCAATTCAAGGGCTAATGACAACAGCAATGGAAAATTTAAAGGAAATGATTGATGTTAATACGATTATCGGAGATCCTGTAGAAACTCCTGACGGCAGTGTTATTTTAACGGTGTCCAAAGTGGGCTTCGGTTTTGCTGCTGGTGGAAGTGAATTTAAGCAAAGTTGCCAATCTAGCCATTCAAAAGGTGGAGAAGAAGGAAAATCAAACAGCTTACCATTTGGTGGCGGTAGTGGGGGAGGAGTTTCGATCACTCCGCTCGCATTTTTAATTGTGAACTCAAAGGAAGTTAAAATGATTCACCTTGATGAAAGTACTCATTTATATGAACGCATATTGGATCTTGCCCCACAAGCCGTAGACAAGATTCAGCAAATGTTTAATAAAAAAGAGCAGGATAGCAATAATAGTCAAAATAATAATGAAGATAATAAGCGAAAACACGATTTAGAGGATTGACATCGAATTTAGATTCATGGCACTGATAGATACTAATCTTGTAAGGGTTGGATGAACAATCGATACTGGAGTCATTCCATTAAAAAATGCTAAGGATTGCCAATACAAAAAATTGTAAAGAGATATGAAATCTTTTTATAGCTTGTATGTATTGAGGAGCTTGGCAATAGTGGGGTGACTCCGGTTTTTTTATGTGTGGATTGAAGCTGTATTGATTGCAATCGAAATATAAAAAAGATATGATTTACAATATACATATATTGTTTAAGGGGGATTATAACAATGGTAGCAATTACGTTTAAAGGAAATCCGATGACATTATTAGGCAATGAGGTAAAAGTAGGAGATAAGGCTCCAAATTTTAAAGTATTAGCGAATGATCTGTCTGAAGTAACATTAGCTGATACGAAAGGACAAGTACGTTTAATTAGTGTTGTTCCTTCAATCGATACAGGAGTTTGTGACGCACAAACTCGCCGGTTTAATGAAGAAGCTGCTAAATTAGACAATGTGAAAATCCTTACCGTTAGCGTTGATTTACCCTTTGCACAAAATCGTTGGTGTGCAGCGGCAGGCATTGAAAATGTTCAAACGGTTTCCGATCATCGTGAACTTTCTTTTGGTGAAGCATACGGAGTGGCGATGAAAGAGTTACGCCTTCTTGCTCGTGCTGTATTTGTGATTGATTCCAGTGATACAGTTACCTATGTTGAATATGTAAGTGAAGCAACAAATCATCCAAATTATGAAGCAGCAGTAGAAGCAGCAAAACAAGCAAAGTAAATTGAAAAGCGTAAGCGGCTCGCCCAGGAGCGACAAGCCTAAGACAAGCTGACGTGAAGGTTGTTCTTTAACCTTCATGGCAGATTGGCTTAAGACCTCGAGCTC
>JAEWDX010000108.1 GCA_023389895.1 Bacillota bacterium | reverse complement strand
CGATTGAAGCTTATCTACTAGGTGCGCATTTCAGTCGTTTCGGAATGCACGTAGAGTCAATTGCGGATATTAGAAGCCGTTGTCAATATGAAGAACAGTATATAGTCGATACGCTCTATCATTTCTTCTTATACTGGGGAAACGGTGAGGAAGGTGCGATGAGTGAATCGCTCTACTATTTATGTGAGGAATATGTAGCTAGCTGGTGGAAGGAAGGGTTTCAAAACGGGGAACGGCGGTATAAATTAAGGCTGCATTGATGAGTGAATTATTTTTTGTTCTACTACTCCAACTCGTCCCATATAATCAAATGAGCCTTGGCGAATTTGCGCAATATTTTCATTGGGTAGTCCGATGAAAATAGGAGGCATCCGCCGAAGGCTTTACTTTTTTCAGCTGGAGTTGGAAATGATATGAAGATATTCATTTTACTACTTACTAGAAGTTGGATTCCTGCTGAATGAAGTGATAGTAAAGACGAGCGGGAGGATTGACGAACGATATGAATAGAAAATTGAAAATCGGAGCATTTGCGCTTGGTCTTATCGTCTTATTTTTAATTTTACAATATGATTTTACCGAAGATGATTCTTGGGAGTCATGGAATTTGCCATTAACGGGAAAGATGATTCTTCTGGATGCTGGGCATGGAGGACCTGATGGAGGGGCTGGGGACAAGGGAGCGCTAGAGAAGGAAATTGCTCTTGATGTCACATTGAAGGTTCGTGATTACCTGCAGCAGCAAGGTGCGCTTGTCCTAATGACAAGGGAAGATGATCGGGATTTAGCTCCAGATGGAACAAGAGGCTATAGCCGTAGAAAAGTAGAGGATTTGAAGAAGAGATTAGAAATGATTAATAAATCAGGTGCGGAATTTTTCGTTAGTATTCATCTAAATGCGATTCCATCTCCAAGATGGAGTGGAGCGCAAACCTTTTATGCCTCGCGTTTAGATGAAAATGCACGGGCGGCGAAATTTATTCAAGATGAGTTGAGACGAAATTTGGAAAATACAACACGAAAAGCAAAGGTATTAAATGAAGAAGTATATATATTGAAGCATGCAAAAATCCCAGGTTCATTAGTAGAGATTGGCTTTTTATCCAACCCACAAGAGCGAGCAATCTTGAAAAAGGAAGAATATCAAGAAAAAGTAGCTGCCTCTATTTATACAGGAATATTACGTTATTTTTCGAAAGAAAAGGAATTAGTTGAAGAGGAATAAAAGGTACTAAGGGTGTGATACAATTAATAGTAGTATAAGAACAATATGCTATACTTAATTTTGAAAACGACTTTAAAAAGGTAGGTGCCATTATGTTAACGGAACAAAACATACAGGATGTCTTAAGTGGGGTATTGGAACCGTTTATACATAAAACATTAGGGGAACTTAATGCAATTGAAGAGATAAAGATTAAAGAGGAGAAAAACCATGTAAGCGTCAAGGTCCTCGTGGCAAAAACGGGTACAGCTGAGCAACTTCAGCTTCAAACGCAGATTGTTAGTCTTTTAAAAGAAGCGGGAGCAACGACAGTGGGCATTCGTTTCGGTGAACTACCTGAATCCGTTATAGCAGAATATCTTCAAGCTGTTGGTGAGGAAGACAAAGGTTTACTTTCTCCTGATAGCAAAACGACCTTTATTGCGATTGCGAGCGGCAAGGGTGGAGTTGGAAAATCAACGGTTTCTGTAAACTTAGCTGTTGCCTTAGCACGATTAGGGAAAAAAGTTGGCTTAATTGATGCGGATATTTATGGATTTAGTGTACCTGATATGATGGGCATTACAGCACGTCCTGTCGTACAAGATGAAAAAATTATCCCTGTCGAACGTTTTGGCGTAAAAGTTATTTCAATGGGCTTTTTCGTGGAGGATAATGCGCCAATAATTTGGAGAGGTCCAATGCTTGGAAAAATGCTGAATAGCTTTTTCGGTGAAGTAGAATGGGGCGATTTAGATTATTTATTACTTGATTTGCCTCCTGGAACTGGGGATGTTGCCCTAGATCTTCATACAATGCTTCCGACTTGTAAGGAAATTATTGTAACAACTCCACATCCAACAGCTGCTTTTGTTGCTGCTCGTGCAGGGGCAATGGCGTTGAAGACGGATCATGAAATTCTCGGAGTTATTGAAAATATGTCTTACTTCGAAAGTAAGTTAACTGGTGAGAAGGAATATGTATTCGGACAGGGCGGTGGAGAAAAATTGGCTGATGAGCTACGGACAAAAGTATTAGGTCAATTACCGCTTGGTCAACCTGATTGGAATGAAGGTGATTTCGCCCCTTCTGTGTACAAGGAAGATCATAAGCTAGGCAATCTTTATAATGATATTGCGAAAGAGATTATGAACAGTTTAGAAGAAAATTAAAATAGATAAGGGCTCTCCCAATCATGATTAAATTGGGAAGCCCTTTTTTTAGCGCTTTTTCTTACGATTGGTTAATTAAGCTCCTCCTCCACTGTTTCCCCCTTCGCCACCTTGTCCTCCTTGTCCTCCACCGCCTTGCGGGCTACCTTGACCTTGTTTATCACTGTTATTTTCGCCTGTTTTTACTTCCTCGGCAGCTTTTAATAAAATGTCTTGAAGCCTTGCCTTGAATAGAGGACTCTCAAATGTATCGGTGATGACAGTTTGTAAATGTTCTTTATACTTCTTACTTTTCAAAATTTTCGTTACTTCTTTTTCCAATTCTGGATCTTGGAGAGTTTCGACCATCATGCCTTTATATTCAGGATCCTTCATCAGTTCCTTTAACAACTGTTTATTTTCCTTTTTCATGCTTTTCGCAATGCTTTCAGCGAATTTCGGATCCTCAAAGGATTTTTTCCAGAAATCCATCCCTTTGTCAGATGTTAACGTTTTTTCAATTGTATCTGCAACAATGGCATGATCCATTACAAGGGTCTCTTTCATTTTCTCGTCAGTCATCAATTCCTTTAGTGCTTTTTTTCCATCATCAGTTTTGAGAATATCAACAACCATTTTCTTTGTTTGCTCATAATCCACTTTGTTGCTTGGTTCATTTTGTCCACAGCCAGTAAGGAAAAAGAGTAGCAAAAATGGTAGGAGCAAATGAGGAATTTTGAACATAATAAAGCTCCTTTCAGAAGTTTCCTTTAGGTTTATCATGAAGAATATGAGCAATTATTATGCACTTTAAATACAATACCTAGATTTTTTAAACATAGGTTTGATACAATCATAAGGAAATGAATTTGATTATGGGGGAAAAATAAATTGACTAGCCGTAATTGGGTAAAGTTATTTTTATCTACTCTGTTAGTTGGCGGTATCATAACAGGTATTGTAGGGTTTTTAATCCGCTGGGAAGAGTATCAGTCATTATTTATTAATGTTGAAATGATGCAAATTTTATCCGTTCTTTTCTGGCTTTTTGGTGTAGGTTTGATTTTTAGTTTAATTAGCCAAATGGGTTTTTTTGCTTACCTAACTATCCATCGTTTTGGATTAGGCATTTTTAAATCAATGTGGAATGCAGTGCAAGTTGTATTGATTTTATTTGTGTTATTTGATCTAATCTATTTCCGCTACAAAGTATTTGCGGAAAAAGGAGAAAGCCTTACCTCATATATTTTAATTGCAAGCTTTGTTTTAATAGTAGGGCTTGTTAGCGCAATTATTAAGGCTAAATTAACGAATAAGCAAGCATTTATTCCGGCCGTCTTTTTTATGGTTGTTGTCACGACGATCGAATGGATGCCTGCCTTAAGGGTAAATGAAGAAAGCTGGTTATACTTAATGATTTATCCATTAGTTATATGTAATGCCTACCAGCTCCTTATTCTTCAAAGGTTGAATGCAAACTCTGTACAACAGAGGAAATTAAAACAGCAACAAATTGTTAACAAGCCGTCCACTTAAGGACGGCTTGTTTCGTGGGAGCACTGTTTTATTTAATTTCAGAAGTTTTTGCCTCAGCATTTGCTATCATTTCTGAAACAGTGACTAGTTTCAAATCACTTTTCTTTATATTTTTTATTATGGCTGGCATTGCATTTGCTGTTTGTTTCGCTGAATCAGATGCATGGAGTAAAACAATATCACCTTTTTTTGCTTTAGCTACATTTGTTGTAATAACCTCAACTCCTGGATTTGTCCAATCTTTAGAGTCAATACTCCAATGAACGACTGTAAGCCCAAGTCTATCGGCAATTTTTAAAGTTTTTTGGTCAAAATGCCCGGTTGGTGCCCGTACTAGCTTAATGTTCTTAACATTTAACTTATTGAAGACAATTTGCGCTTTTGCTATATCCTGTCTAACTTTCACCTCTTCTACCTCGGAATAATCGACATAGTCATAGCCGAGTATCCCAATTTCATATCCTTCCTTTACAATTCGTTCCACTAGATCAGGATGGCTTTCAGCCCATGAACCAGCGAGAAAGAAAGTAGCTGCTTTAATATTTTCCTTTTTTAAAATGTCTAGAATAGGTACTGCTTTCTCATCACCCCATCCGATGTTGAAGGTAATAGCTAAATCCTTTTCTCCTTTGTAGATCGCTTTAGAATTCTCCTTTGCAGAAAAGACAGGCAAGTGGTCGATATTTCCGATATACAAGATCCATGCTGAAAAAAGTGCGGCAGTAACAATGAGGACAAACTTTTTGATTGATCTCCCATTTAAAATAAAAAAGAAATTCATTTTTTCTTCACCTCGTCCAATACACTCCTTGTCTTAATTTTATGCAGTATTTTTTTATTAATGATTCAAATAAGAAATTCATAAAACTTTTTTAAGTGGAAAATACTACAATATGAAGAAAAATAAAAGGGGTAATAAAATGTTTGGATTTTTAATTAATGAAAGAGAAGTTAAGGAAATGCAGTACTTAATAAAAAGAGAAATGGATGAAATTTTATTTGATTTAAAGGATGGGCGGATTGATCATATTGTAAAAAGATCAATGGAGGAAAGATATAAAATCTTATTTTCTTTATTTAAACGAGTGGCTCCACCAAATGAATGCCTAAGTTATACTCGTGACATTCGCTAGGAGCAACAAGAAAGTTCATTAATTCTAAAAAAGATATTGACATAGTTTTATTATGTTGATATATTAATAAACGTCGCTGATGACGTATTGAAAAAAACAACTTAAAATAAATAAAAAAGTTGTTGACGATAGAAGCGATTGATGATATATTAATAAAGTCGCTGTTGAGCGACAGAGTGAAATGCTGAAATGTAAATTACGAAGTAATTGAAATCAGCGACCTTGTTCTTTGAAAACTGAACGAACAAAAAACGTCAACGTTAAATCAAGTAGTAAACTTAAGAGCTAATCTTACTCTTTAATGGAGAGTTTGATCCTGGCTCAGGACGAACGCTGGCGGCGTGCCTA
>JAEWDX010000089.1 GCA_023389895.1 Bacillota bacterium | reverse complement strand
TTTGGGTTTCTTCATTATTTATTTACTTGAAAAGCTTCTAATCTCCCCTTTAAATTTCGACAAATTTCCGTATAATTAGTAGTTGCTGATTATCAATCGTTTTACAGCTTCAATTCGCAAATGAGCGTTTAGTTGAAACGGATCAAATGGTCGTCCAAGAGAAAGAGAAGTATATTAAAGATTAATAATAAAAAGAGTTCCATTGCGGGACTCCTACAAGTTTTTTTGATTTTTTTCAATGAATGTGATGAAATTGTTTTTGGCTAAAAGAATTTTTTGGCTCATTAGAAAATTAGATTGAGTTTCGATTTCGCATAGGGGAAAGATTAAATTTTATCAGAAGAGGAAGTCCTGGAAAAATGGAAAGTATCAGCAAGATGTTTAACATATGGATGGAAGAAAAACGGTTATTGTATGTAACTGTCGTAATTAAAAAGAAAGGAAGAAGATCTTTTTATGGACGAATCATCCATTTCAGCTTAGATGAAAAAAAGATTATATTTTATAACGAAGATCAATCCTCAACTGAGTCCTATTTATTTAAAGAGATAGATAATATTGAACCAGCAGAATTGCTATTGTAAAAATTTCTTCTCTGTTTTTAAACAATATTCCTCTACCCCCTTTTTGATAAAACGCAAGCTAGTAAAGAAACAATCGTTTGCAAGGGGGGAGAAATATTGATGCTTTTTCAATATTGCATAATATTGACGTTTGCCCAAATAGACTTCCAATTCTTTTTTCGAATTCGTTCCTCATAGATAAACTTTCTCTCTTTTGTTTCCATAAAATAAGGAGTCGGTCTGATTTCAAAGTTGATGACATCCTCTATTCCCCATGGTGCAGCTAAAATCAACTTCCCTTCGTTATCAATTGTTACCCCTAAAGCGGATGCTATTTCGGGGAATTTCGAAATCGCATCAACTGACGAAGAGTAAGGCGAAATCTGATTAGCAATATGCATTCTTGTCTCATTTTTCACAGACCACGGAAGGTGTGGAATCAGTTGCGCAAGCCTAGCTTCATAGTCCTTCTCTACCGATTCAGCAATATTAGTAGGATCAAAATAAATAACATCAATATCTGGTAGAGCCGTTCGCTCTTGAAAATGATGTAATGTATCCCAAACTTTTGAGCGTACAAATCCAGCGCAAATCCACCAATCAGGTAATTTCAATGTTTTAGCAGCTCGCAAAACATCCATCATCCATTTATCTTCACTTATTAAAAAAAGGATATCTTCTTCCGTTTTGATTAGCATTTGGCTCCCCTTCTTTCATGTTAAAAAAACTTGCCTAAAAACTCTGAAAGAAATATAATATAAACAAACAAACGTTCGTTTATATTATACGCTTTTAGTGAGGAGAATACTAGTGTCCAATAAAGATATGATATCATTAGATTTTTATAAATCTGAATACAAAATATTGCTTGAAAATTATTATTTGCCTGAGGAGCAGAGAAATAACACTGCTCTACCATTAGATGCGCTCAAACAATGTGAACAGGATCATACTCGCTATCCAATTGTCATTTTATATAATCAAATACCCTCTGGTTTTTTTGTCCTTCATGGATGGGAGGGTGTTAAGGCATATAGTCATAATAAAGAGGCGATTCTTTTAAGAGCCTATTCGGTTAATCATACCTTCCAAGGCAAAGGAATCGCGAAAGCATCATTACAATTACTACCTGAATTTATCAAAGAGAATTTCCCTTTCGCAAATGAAATCATCCTTGCCGTTAACCTTCATAATAAAGTTGCCCAGCAAGTTTATCAAAAATGCGGTTTTGTAGATAAAGGAATTCGAGTAATGGGACCAAAGGGGGAATTGCTTGTTTATCATCTGAATATTAAATGAAAGCGCGATTAATTTATCTCCATAAAGTGAAACCATATTTATTAGGGAAAACGAAGTTTTTCACTAATAAGAGTTTCTTCTTGCAAAATCTTACTGATTAGTTCATTATAAAAACATAAAATTTTCCGGAGAATTTTTTAATCTTTTTTTTGCACAAAGGAAACTCTCTTCGCTTTATACACCTTATTTGGAAGTGATAAACATGCGTAACAATGACAATTATCCAAACAAGGATCGCGGTTGGTTAAAACGAAGTTCAAATATAAGTTTAGAGGAAGTTAATCGTTCTATAAAAGTTCCGGAGAATGCAGGATTTTGGCGAAAGTTCTTTGCCTTTGCTGGTCTTGGATCTTTAGTAGCTGTCGGCTACGTTGACCCCGGAAACTGGGCGACTTCCATTGCTGGAGGAACAAGATTTGGCTACACCTTACTATTTGTCATTTTAATCTCGAATCTGATGGCCATTTTACTTCAATCTTTATCTGCTAAGCTAGGAATTGTTACTGAACGTGACTTAGCACAGGCAACTAGGGATGCAACTGGGAAAAAGACTGCCTTCTTCCTATGGATTTTAACTGAGCTTGCGATCATTGCGACCGATTTAGCAGAAGTTATCGGCTCTGCAATTGCATTGAATTTACTTTTTAAAATTCCATTATTATTAGGAATATTAATAACAACACTTGACGTACTCCTATTATTACTTTTACAGAAAAAAGGATTTCGTCTCATTGAATCGCTTATTTTTGTGTTAATGACGACAATCTTTATTGTATTCACCTTTGAAGTGATTATTGCTAAACCCGAAATATCAGCTTTATTAGGCGGCTATATTCCGAAAGCAGAAATTGTTACAAATCCAGAAATGCTCTTTATTTCATTAGGAATTCTAGGAGCAACGGTCATGCCGCATAACCTTTATCTCCATTCGTCCATCGTGCAAACGAGACGATTCAAACGAGATAAAGCAGGGAAAAAGGAAGCTGTAAAGTTTTCAATCTTGGATTCAACGATTTCATTATTTTTCGCTTTTCTTATTAATTCTGCTATTTTAATCCTTGGTGCTGCCGCTTTCCACGGGAAAGGAGTAGACGTTTCTGAAATAGAAGCGGCCTATCATTTACTAAGCCCAACTCTTGGAGTTGGAATTGCCAGCACATTATTTGCCGTTGCCCTCCTTGCTTCCGGGCAAAACTCAACGATCACAGGAACAATATCTGGGCAAATTGTCATGGAAGGCTTTATCAACATGAGAATTTCTCCATGGCTTCGACGCCTCATTACACGTTTAATTGCCGTTATTCCTGCTTTTGTCGTAACATGGATTGCAGGGGCAAAAGGAACGGGTGAATTGCTTTTATGGAGCCAAGTTATTCTTAGTCTCCAGCTTCCATTTGCGGTTGTTCCATTAGTATTATTTACAAGCAGCAAAGAAAAAATGGGCGCATTCGCAAATGGTCCAATCGTCAAAACACTCGCTTGGATCATAACAGGCATCATCATCATTTTGAACATTTTCTTAATTTCTTATATTATCATTACTGGTCAGGAACTCTAAAAAAACAAACTCCTTTTTCATCAAAATTTTTGATTAAAAGGAGTTTGTCTACATTTTGAGCAATGTTTCTATGTAAAGAGTAAATCTTGATTTAATCATTTTTCTATCAGAATATCTAATTTTTCTCTTCTTCTATTGGGAAAACATAGGTGAAAAATTGCTCATCCTTCATCCAGCCATCTTTTTCATATAAAGATTGAGCTGAAAAATTATTAAATGCCGTCTGAAGATTTAGCCCCTTCGCTCCAGTTTCTTTAGCCATTTGCTTTGCAGCTTCTAATAGTTTTTTTCCTACTCCTTTATTTCTCGCTTCCTCTATTACATATAAATCGTTTAGGATCCATAATCTTTTCATAGAAACGGAAGAAAAGCTTGGGTACAATTGGGTAAATCCAAAATACTTCCCATCTTCCACTGCTACAAAAATAATCGACTCATGCTGCTCAAATCGTTCATGGATGAATTTCTCCGCAGCTTTAAGATTTGATGGCTGCTGATAAAACATTCTGTACAGATCAAAAAGTTTAGCTACTTCTTCCAAATCAGTAAATGTTGCTTGATACACTTCCATTTCTTTCTCTCCCTTATTCGTTTAATTCTTCGAAGCTGCTATTTTACCATTTCTACATCCTTATGAATTATCCTTTTATTCGGTTCATTTAATCATTCGTATATTTATGGAATAATTATGAAACCTTCATCATTCCATTTTCGTAAATTGAATATTGGACACTATCAAGGAGGGACTGCATATGTTCAACGATCCATTTGGAAACTTTTTATTTTCATTTGGTCCGATTTTTATAGGAATTGTTTTTATTATTGTTCTCGGTGGTATTATGGTAACGATATTTAAAAGTCTAAAACAATGGAAGAAAAATGAACAATCCCCTCGCTTATCTGTACCAGCAGTTATTAAGACAAAACGAACAGATGTAAGCGGGCATACACACCATCATAATAATCATCCTACTCATAGCACATCAACCTATTACTACGTTACTTTCGAATTTGAAAGTGGCGATCGGTTGGAGCTTCCTGTATCTGGGGCAGATTACGGACAGCTTGTTGAAGATGATGTAGGTGTGCTAACTTTCCAAGGCACTAGATATTTAGAGTTTAAACGCGAAATGTAGTGTAATTTGCAGTCAGCTCCAAAATATTTGAGATTTTCTAATGTATATGAAGTTTTATATATGAAGTATGTAAAAAAGGTTCCTAAAAGTTGAATGTTCAACCTTCAGGAACCACCTTTTCACTTTATGCTAGCGTATATACCTCTTCTGTTTTATCTTCATGTCTAATCGTTGCTTGTGCTGCTGCTAGTCGGGCAAGTGGTACACGATATGGTGAGCAGCTGACATAATCTAAGCCTGTTTTGTAGAAAAATTCGATTGAGCTTTTCTCACCGCCATGCTCTCCACAAACGCCTACTTTTAACTTTGGCTTTGTTGAACGTCCAAGCTTAACGCCTGTTTCAACAAGTTTGCCGACACCTGTTTGGTCAAGAACAGCAAATGGATTTTCTGGAAGAACCTTATGTTCTACATATGCTTGGAGGAATTTACCCTCTGCATCATCACGACTATAACCGAATGTTGTTTGTGTTAAGTCATTTGTTCCAAATGAGAAGAAGTCAGCTTCCTTCGCTATTTCGTCTGCTGTCAATGTGGCACGTGGGATTTCAATCATCGTACCAATTGTATACGTAAATCCCTTACCTGTTTCTTCCTGGACGAGCAGCGCAGCATTCACGACAACTTGACGCATTTGCTTTAATTCATTTACATGACCAACAAGTGGAATCATAATTTCTGGCTGAACCGTGATATTTTTTTCTGCTAGCTTTGCTGCTGCATAGAAAATTGCTTTCGCTTGCATTTCATAAATTTCAGGATAGGTCATTCCTAATCGGCAGCCACGAAGACCGAGCATTGGGTTATGCTCATCGAGTTGACGAACCTTTTTCAAAAGAAGCTCTTTTTCCTTTAATTCTTGCGATTGCGGATCTAATATTTGCAGCTTCGTCACTTCAACAAGTAAATCATCCTTATGTGGTAAAAACTCATGAAGTGGTGGATCAAGTAAGCGGATTGTTACAGGATATCCTTGCATCGCTTCAAAAATCCCTTCAAAATCACCTTGCTGCATTGGTAGAAGCTCATCGAGTGCTTCCATTCTTTCTGTTTTGTTTTCTGCTAGAATCATTTTTTGCACAATCGGAACACGCTTTGCATCCATAAACATATGCTCTGTACGACATAAACCAACACCAACAGCCCCAAATTCAAATGCCTTCTTCGCATCTTCAGGATTATCAGCATTTGCCCGAACAGCTATCTTCCTCTCTTCATCTGCCCAAGAAAGCAAACGCTGGAATTCAGACGATAATTCTGGATCAATCATCGGTACCTCACCAAGAATAACTTCTCCAGTTGAACCATCAAGCGTAATCAGATCACCATAACGAACAGTCGTTTCTCCCACCGTAAATTCTTTCGCTCGTAAATCAATTTTCAATGCTTCACAACCGCAAATACATGCTTTCCCCATCCCACGAGCAACTACGGCAGCATGACTTGTCATTCCACCACGGCTTGTCAAAATTGCCTGTGCAGCAACAATTCCATGAATATCATCTGGTGTTGTTTCTGGTCTTACAAGAATAACTTTGCGTCCTTCATTTGCTAATATCTCTGCTTCATCCGCATCAAACACAACTTGACCTGTCGCTGCTCCAGGAGAAGCTGGCAGCCCTTTTGCTAAAATTTCTTTTTCCACTGAATCATCAATCCGACGGTGAAGAAGCTGATTTAGCTGGTCTGGATCAACACGGAGAAGCGCTGTTTTCTTATCAATAATTCCTTCGTCCCCCATTTCTACTGCAATGCGAATCGCCGCTTGTGCTGTTCGTTTTCCATTACGAGTTTGCAGAATGAATAGCTTTCCACGTTCAACCGTAAACTCAATATCTTGCATTTCTTGATAATGCTGTTCCAACTGCTTGCTCGTTTCAGCAAATTGCTTATATACAACAGGCATCTCATTCTCAAGTGTTGCAATTGGCTGTGGAGTACGTATTCCAGCAACAACATCCTCACCTTGAGCATTAATTAGGTACTCTCCATAAAGGACATTCTCCCCAGTTGATGGGTTTCTTGTGAAGGCAACGCCTGTTCCAGAATCATTGCCCATATTGCCGAACACCATGCTTTGAATATTCACAGCCGTTCCAAGATGATCAGGAATTTTATTTAAACGGCGATACACAATCGCACGCTGGTTATTCCAAGAATTGAATACAGCATTGATTGCAAGGAAAAGCTGCTCTTTTGGTTCTTGTGGGAAATCTTGTTTCGTATGTTTTTTAACAATTGCTTTATAACCAGCAATCACCTCTTGCCAATCCTCTGCTGTTAGCTCAGGATCAGCTGTATAGCCTTTTGCTTCACGTGTTTCCTCTAATAATTGCTCGAAATAGTAAGTGTCAATTTCAAGGACAACATGGCTAAACATTTGGATAAAGCGACGATAGGAGTCATACGCAAATCGAGGGTTATTCGTTAATTTGGCTACCCCCGCTACAGTCTCATCATTCATCCCAAGATTCAAAATCGTATCCATCATCCCTGGCATCGAGAAAACAGAACCTGAGCGGACAGAAACAAGCAATGGATTTTCTGCGTTCCCTAAGCTTTTACCCATTTTTTCTTCTAATTGGCGTAATGCTTCGATTGTTTGCTCTTCAACGACAGCAGGAATTGTTTTATTTGCCTCGTAGTATGCATTACAAGCTTCTGTCGTAATGGTGAAGCCATAAGGAACCGGCAAACCGATGCGTGTCATTTCCGCTAAGTTAGCTCCTTTTCCTCCTAATAGCTCTTTCATATTCCCTTGACCTTCATTGAATAAATAAACGAATTTTCCCATGATTATAAGCCCCTCTCTTTATTTAACACTTCTAAAATTAAGCCAGCCGTTTCTTCAATCGCCTTATTCGAGACATTAATAATTGGACAACCAACACGCTTCATAATTTTCTCAGCATAGTCCAATTCGCCAAGAATTCGTTCAAAGCTTGCATAATTTGCTTGCGAGCCTAAACCTAACGCTTTTAATCGTTCTGCACGAATTTCATTTAATTTATCAGGTGAAATGATTAAACCAACACAATTCTTTCTTGGAATTTCAAATAATTCATCTGGTGGCGGCACTTCAGGAACAAGTGGAACATTTGCCACTTTGAACCGCTTATGTGCCAAATACATGGACAATGGTGTTTTTGATGTTCGCGAGACACCGATTAAGACAATATCTGCTTTTGTAATTCCCCGCGGATCCCGTCCATCGTCATATTTAACAGCAAATTCAATTGCTTCGATTTTACGAAAATATTCTTCATCTAGTTTTCTCATCAAGCCTGGGCTATGATAAGGCTCTCGCTTAAATTTCGTTTCAAATGCATTCAATAGTGGATTCAATAGATCGACAGCAAAAATTCCTTCTTCCTGTGCTCTTTTATCTAAATACTCCTTTAAAGCAGGGATAACGATCGTATAAGCAATGATTGAATGATCTTTATGTGCTAACATGATGACATCTTCAATATCTTCAATGTCATCTACATATGAACTTCTACGAATTTCTATTTGACCGCCATTAAACTGTGTTGCTACTGCTTTTACGACAAACTCTGCCGTTTCCCCAACCGAGTCTGATACGACATAAACTACTTCTTTCCGTTCCAAACTGACAGCAACTCCCCTAATATGTTATTTTCCTTCAATTAGTTCTAAATAAGCTCGAGTTAAAGTTGTTTTTGTAATTCGTCCTAATAGTGAGTACGTATTCTTCTGTCCCTCAACGTCCTTTACAACGGGCAAGGAATCAATATGGAAACGAATCATTTTCTTGGCCGCTTCTAATAATGTCTCTTCAGGATAAATGGTTGTGATATTCGGCATTCTTGTCATAATGACGCTTACTGGCAATTCCTGGAGATTCTTATTTCCTAGCGAGGCTCTGAGCAGATCCTTTCTTGATACAACCCCAGCTAAATTGCCTTTCGAATCAACCGCGTAGAGCGTACCAACATCCTCTAAAAATAATTGAACAATCGCATCATAGACAGAGGTCGATTCCTCTACAACAATTGGGTGTGCTTTAAAATCCTTTACTTTCTGTTGGATGAAGCGCTCTGACTGACGCATCATTTTGTGTTCTTCATTATAAAAATAGCCAACTCTCGGTCTTGCATCGATATTTCCGGTCTTCGTTAAAATGGAAAGATCTGGTCGTAATGCAGCTCTTGAAACCGAGAGCTTCTTCGCAATTTCATTCCCAGTTATCGGACCATTTTCTTTAACAATTTGAAGGATTTCATCCTGACGATCTGATAATTTAATCATTATCACCCTCTTAATAACTTTAAACGTATAACACATTATATAGTTATTATATAATGTGTTATACTTATTTGTATATAGTGTATCACATTTAATAAAAAACGAAGATAAATAAATATGACAAAATAGAAAACAAAAAAATCTCGCCAGTTATGACGAGATTTTTTTAAAATAAAAAGAGAATAGATTCACTTACTTATACAAGCTCTAACAGCCCTAGTTCTAGACATGCTGAAACTAAGAATGTCTTTTCCTCTTTATTAAACTGTAGACAAATTTGTTCATCATTTATTTTCGTGATAATCCCCGTACCGAAAACTCGATGCTGCACAAACCTGCCTATCGTGAGGTCTTCCTTGTTTTGAATGGCATTCGGATTGTATGGAATAACAGTTGTGTATCCATGTTTACCTTTTAAAGGAATGGATTTCGAAGTTGCTTTACTCGCTGTGGAGCTTTCATTTTGTGGAATATTTATATGCTTTGCATTTACTGAAGCAGCTCGATTGCTTGATTCCTCTACTACATTTGGAAGCTGAATAATATTCTTTACAGCTGTAATAAAACGAGATTGCTTTGCTTTTTTTCCATCTCGCTCTTCATAGGAAAGAAGCTCCAAATGCTCCTTAGCTCGGGTCATGCCGACATAGAACAACCTCGTTGCCTCTTCCATTGCATCCCCCTCAGCTAAGCTATTACCATCATCTGAAGATGGAATGATTCCTTCCACTAAATCAATTAAATAAACATCTTCAAACTCCAAGCCTTTCGCACTGTGAAACGTTGAAAAGGTTACGGCATTCTGATTTCTTTTTGATTTCGCTGTTTTCAGTTCGCGTTCCAAATGCTTAAGTCTGCTCGCAAATTCTTCCATTGTCGGCAAAGTATCCGCAATCTCCTCCAATGTGTTAAGAATACCCATTAAATATTCATTTCGGAATCCAAGTCGCTCACAGATTTTTTCAAGCGCCTTTTCATAGCCTAAACGTTTACGAATAACTTCGATTGCCTGCAATGGCGGCATTCCACGCATTTGCTGGAATGTCTCTTTCACTTCCTTCAATTGGTTGACCTGATAGCCGTGCAGTTCAACATAGTTGAGGAGATTATCGAAGACAGATTCATTATTATTCATTTCTTTTAATGCAGCGATCTGCTTCTTACTAATATACCCATTCAGTTTTAGATGGATTTTTTCAAAAATATCGACTCTTTTATCGGTAAAAGTCATCCGCATAAAATTAAGAACATCGATTACAACCCAATGTGAAAAAAAACGATTATCTGCATCTTTTATATAAAAGGGAATGCCCGCTCTGTCAAATTCATTCATCAGGATGATGGATGATGCGTTATTTCGATATAATATCGCAACGTCGGCAAGGTTCTCCCTCTTCTTTATTTCCTGTGCTAAATATTTTGCTTGAAAAAGATAATCTGCAAAACATTTCATTACAATTGGTTGACCATGGGGATTTTTTGTAAACATATTTTTGTTATAGCGATTCTTATTACGTTTAATAAATTGATTCGCAGCAGTAACAATATTTTCAGAAGAACGATAATTTTGCTCTAAAAATAAAGTGCTTGCATTCGGGTATATTTGCTTAAAATTGAGTAGGTAAGACGTCTCTGCACCTCTCCAGCTATAGATTGACTGGTCATCATCAGCGACAACAAAGAGATTGTGATGCTTGCGAACAAGTTTTTCAATAATGGTATGCTGGATTAATGAGGTGTCCTGACTTTCATCCGTGAGGAGATAATCATATCTTTGTTGATATTTCTCGAGAAGCCCATTTTCCTCATGAAGAATATCGTTTGCCAATGTCAGCATATCGTCAAAATCAATAAGTAATTTGTGATAACCCGATTTTTTATATGACTCATACTCTCGTAAAATTTTCTCCGCTTGCGGAATATTAATTTTGATGGATGCCCACTTCTCGGACGGAACCATCTTGTTTTTGATAAAGCTAATATAAGTCGTCAGTTCCTCCATCTGGTCCTCGGTTATGTTCTCCCCGATGATCGATTGATATAGATTTCTTAAAATGAGCTTTTTATGTAATGGTGGCTCGGCAGATCCTTTTATCTCCTTTCCCTTTGAGTCGAAGTCCCCCTCAATAATTTGGTAGGGTATGGCTTTTTCTCGAAAATGCTCCCTCACAATCTCAAAGGCTAAGCTATGGATCGTTGAGAAGTCTACTGGCTGGAGCTTAGGAAAGAATCGTTTGAATCTCGCCACCATATCATTCGCTGATGCACGACTGAATGTGATCGCCTTTATTCGAGATGGGTCTACACCTTTTTCTTCTATTAAATAGCCAATCCGCATAATAATCGTTGTCGTCTTCCCTGAACCAGGGGATGCTAATAAAAGCAGTGGGCCTTCCTTTTGAAGAACAGCCTTTTGTTGGGTTTCGTTTAATGAAACACCTATTTCCTTCTTTTTCCGAGCAAAAAACGCTCCCTTTTCACACATATTCATAATAATCCCTTTCTAATTCTTGAAAAAAGTGCATTTTTCACTTTATACTTTCATTTCAATTTTTCTACTAGTGCCTCGGACTCCAAAGCATGATCGAAACACCAATCAAGCAAATAACCGCACCAATCCAATCATATGTGTCAGGAGCTTTCTTATCTACTCCCCAGCCCCACAGAACAGAAAGAATGATAAATACACCGCCATATGCCGCATAAACCCTTCCGAATGTAGGAAAATTTTGTAGTGTAGGAATGATTCCGTATACTACAAGAATTATACTTCCGATAATACCATACCAATAAGGTTGCCCTTCACGGAGCCAAAGCCAAACTAAATAACCCCCACCAATTTCAGCGATCCCTGCAAGAATGAAGATACTAATAGAATAAATCATCAGTCACACCATTTTATACATGAGAATATCATCTGCATATTCATGTTCATTCATCTTAATTTCATTCACTTTCCGTCCTTCCTCAACAAATCCCATACTTTTATATAAAGCGATTGCTCGATGGTTTGTTGAAAAAACCCCTAAGCCTACTTTTTCGATAAAAGGATTTTTCACTGCCCAATCCAGAAGTGCGTTAATAAGCATTTTGCCAATTCCGAAACCCCTATATTCTTTTTGAATCATCATTCCGAATGAACCTGAATGTGATAATCTTTTCCGCGTTTGTGATTGAAACGCAATCCAGCCAACTATTTTTCCATTAATTTTCGCTATGATAATCGTCTCTCTATCATTCGTTAAAATTCTCTGTATCCAATTTATTTGCTGCTGGAGCGTGTTGCTGAATTCCTCTGGGACAGTGATCAAAAATTCATCTTCTGAAATCACTGCACGCTGAATGTTTAATACTGATTCAGCATCTTCTAATTGACCTGTACGAATAATTAGATTCGATTTATTTATTTCCATATTTGTCCTCCTTGCAAAGTGGGTAATATCTCTTCTAAAATCAATTATACTTGCATTGTATCAAAATATTAAGCGTTCAAAAGCTGTTCCAATCACAGAACAAGATTTTTGAACGCTTATCTGTTATGCATAATTTCCTATCCCAGCATGAAAGTACCAAGACTGGTACATCAACTTAAATGGAATAAATATCGGTCTAATTTCCGCTGATAGTATGCTGCCGTAATAATATGTCTATTACCCGATAGATAATTTTATTTTTTCAAATGATAAGGAACAGTTGTAACAACGACATTTCTTCTATATAGCAAAAACGTGCGAATTAATAAACTTGTTTGGTTGTGCAAAATATTATGCCAGCCCTTCTTCGGAATAAATTGCGGAATAACAACCGTTACTTGATAGTTCATTTCATTTGCCTTATGTTCAATTGTATCGACAAATTTTGTCAGTGGTTGAATAATACTACGATAAGGTGATGACAAAGTTACGAGCCTAATATCTGGCTGCCACTTTTTCCACTTTTCTTCAAATTGTCTTTCTTCCTCACGATCAAATGAAACATACACCGCAATAACTTGGGAGGCTACTAAAGACTTCGCATACTTCAATGAGTTTTCAACAACATGGGTAATGCCAGCTACGGGAACGATAATTATATTTCCTTCAAGTTTGATACAGGACTCCGCATCTGTAATACGTAATTGATCTCCTACCGCCTTGTAATGCTTGTTTATTTTATGAAATAGAAAAATAATAATGGGCAAAAAGATCAATACTGGCCATACATGCGTAAATTTAGTTAAAAAGAAGATCATGGTCACTGTAAAGCTAATTAGGGCACCAGTCGTGTTAATCATCAGCTTCGGTACCCAACCTTTAGGTTTTTCACGAATCCATTTCACCATCATTCCTGTTTGTGATAACGTAAAAGGAATAAACACACCAACTGCATAAAGGGGAATCAGCTGCTCCGTCCTTCCTTCAAAAGCAATAATGAGCAAAATCGAGAAGAAGCCAAGAAAAAGAATCCCATTTGAATAGCCTAAACGATCACCACGAATTTTAAATATTCTCGGAATAAACTTATCATTCGCAAGGTTCACAGCAAGCATTGGAAAAGCCGTATAGCCAGTATTAGCTGCAAGAACTAATATTAATGCTGTTGTTCCTTGAATGAAGTAATACATTGCATTCCTTCCGAAGACATTCTCGGCTATTTGCGAAACGACTGTTACCTTCTCACTTGGAGCAATCCCATAATAATAGGCTAAAAATACAATGCCCGAGAATAATATACATAATAAAGTTCCCATTGCAATTAAAGTTTTTGCCGCATTGTTAGGGGCTGGTTCTTTAAAGTTAGGAATTGCATTCGAGATCGCTTCTACCCCTGTTAGTGCAGAGCTTCCAGAAGCAAATGCTCTTAGTAAAATAAATAAACTAATTCCAGCAACTGGTGTGCCGATGGCTGGATGCAATTCTGGAGCAACTTGACCAGTCATAATTTTGAACGTCCCTACACCAATTAAAATAAATAATGCTAATACAAATAAATAGATTGGATAAGCTAATATCGACGCAGACTCTGTCACACCTCTTAAATTTAGAATTGTGATTAAAATGACGAATGTAATGGCAATAAGCACATTATGAGCATGTAAAATTGGAAATGCTGATGTAATCGCATCAGTACCCGCTGATACACTAACCGCCACTGTCAAAATATAATCGACTAGTAATGATCCTCCTGCAATTAATCCTGAATTAACACCTAAATTGTTCTTTGATACAACATAGGCCCCACCACCATGTGGATAGGCAAAAATAATTTGGCGATAAGATAAGATCAATGCAGTTAACAGAATTAAGACCCCAACTGCAATTGGAATGGAATACCAAAATGCCATTGCCCCAACTGTAGCAAGAACGATTAAAATTTGCTCTGGACCATAGGCGACAGAGGATAAAGCATCAGAAGAAAGAATAGCTAATGCCTTCTTTTTATTAAGCCTTTGTTCGCCTAATTCTGTTGATTTTAAAGGCCGCCCAATTAGTATTCGTTTAATAGAAGACAACATGATGCTCACCCTCCTTAAAATCTTTATTAACATTGTTTCTGAAACAAAAACGCCTACAAGTCATCAGCAAATAGACTTGTAGGCGTTAAAATTTTTAAGTCGTACAAGTTCCACCTTCCTTCTCAATATAACGCTTACGAGGTTAGCTGTCGGATTCGGACCTTGAGTAGCCCTACCTAATAAAATGCTCCTTGACATATTCGTGCCCAAATTTCCATCTAAGTCTGCTTAGATAAACTTCCTTTAAAAATCTGAGCATCCGCCAAGGCAATAGGATTCACCCCTTGGATTATGAATTATCCATAAGATTGGTTCCCCCGCCCAAAGATTTCAGCGATTTAAGAATTTGAAACTGTTGCTATAATACTCCCGTATTTGAAGATTGTAAATATGTTTTTCAAACATTTTTTTAAGAAAAAGAGACAAAATTATCCATTGCATTGTAGCCGATATTTAACTATAATTCATATATTAATATAATATTCCCATTCGCCGATGGGATAGAGGCTGCGACTTATAAAAGTAAAGCGGACGAGATTCAATGAAATTGATGACTCCGATTGAAAGGATAAGTTGCCGAAGTATGGATTATTCATTGTATTTCCATGCTGGGGGTGTTTTCGAATAGAAGCACCACTGTCACGTATTTACGTGGAGGGCTATCTTCGGAAGGATTTAACGGACATATCAAACAGCCGTCGATCTTTTTCGACGGCTGTTTTTTGTTTAGCCTCCCCTCTAAAAAAGGAGTGTACATTTTTTGGCAAATTCATCAGCAAGTTCATCAAACCCAACTCAATTAAAAAGAACGCTTAAAGCACGCCACCTTACAATGATTTCTCTCGGAGGATCAATCGGAACAGGAATATTCTTAGCAAGTGGCGGAGCCATTCATACAGCAGGTCCTGGTGGAGCCTTGCTTGCCTATGCAGCTGTCGCCATTATGGTCTACTTCCTCATGACAAGTCTTGCCGAAATGGCAGCATACATGCCCGTTGCAGGATCATTCAAGGTGTATGCAACGAAATTCGTCGATCCCGCATTTGGCTTTGCGATTGGCTGGAACTACTGGTATAACTGGGCGATTACGATTGCAGCAGAGCTTGCTGCCGTTGTGCTCATTATGAAGTTCTGGTTTCCTGAAAGTCCTTCATTTATTTGGAGTGGTATTGCACTTTTGCTTATGTTCAGCTTCAACTATATGTCTGTCAGAGGTTTTGGAGAGGCAGAGTTTTGGTTTGCCCTTATAAAAATTATCACCGTTATCATTTTTATCATCACTGGATTTTTTATGATTTTTGGAATTATGAATGGAGAAGCAATCGGTTTTACAAACTTCACTATTGAGGATGCACCTTTTAACGGTGGGTTCTTTGCCATTCTAGGGGTATTTATGGCTGCTGGCTTCTCATTCCAAGGTACAGAGCTACTCGGAGTCGCAGCTGGTGAAAGTGAAAATCCAGAAAAGTCCATTCCAAAAGCAATTAACACCGTATTTTGGCGAATTCTTCTTTTCTATATTTTAGCCATTTTTGTCATTGGGGCGATTATTCCATATACAGATGAACGGCTATTAAGTGAATCCGTATCTGTGAGCCCTTTCACACTCGTTTTCGAAAGAGCTGGTCTTGCTTTTTCTGCTTCTGTCATGAATGCAGTAATTTTAACCGCCGTATTATCTGCTGGTAATTCTGGTATGTATGCCTCAACTAGGATGCTTTGGGACCTAGCAAGGGACGGAAATGCCCCCAAGTTCTTAGGAAAATTGGATAAAAGAGGCGTGCCAGTTAATGCCTTAATCGTCACCACCTTAGTAGGTTCGCTAGCATTTTTGTCTACTTTCTTCGGTGATGGACAAATGTATATTTGGTTGCTAAATGCCTCTGGGATGGCTGGATTTGTTACATGGCTTGGAATCGCAATTAGTCATTATCGTTTTCGCAGAGCCTATCTTGCGCAAGGCGGTGACATTCATGCCCTTCCATACCGGGCAAAGCTATTCCCATTTGGTCCATTATTCGCTTTAGTTCTCTGTACGATTATTATTTTAGGACAAAACTTTCAAGCCTTCACTGATGGAAAATTTGATTGGCAAAGCTTATTCGCTTCCTATATAGGTTTACCTCTTTTCATAGTCGTTTGGCTCGGTTATAAAATAAAACACAAAACGAAGCTTGTTCCTTTAGAAGACTGTGATTTTACGAAAAAGGATTGATTATCGCACATTTGCTCGTCGTACTGCGTTCTAAAGAACAACTTTTTTGGTGATATGGTAGATTCTTAGTGGGCTCGAAGTCGATTCTCTGGGAACCAATAAAAGAATCGACCTCATTGAGCTTAATTAGGTAGTACCTTAATGGACTAGCTAAATAATTCAGGGGAATTTTTCCTAGAACATTTTATAGAGTTTCCTTTTTATTTGAGATTTCACGAACGAGCGCTGGAAACCAATCCTTTAATTCATGAAAAACATAGCCTGCCTCCTCTGCTTTCTTTGTATCCATATACCAGTCATCAAGAATGCCAAAGGGCGATCTATGTTCATCAGCTGTTTGCTGCTCAACTATCGCTTCTTTCCCAACCACTTCTTCAATTAATGAGAGAATAGCCCTTAATGATAATTCTCCTTTAGAGCAAGCATTTATTGGTCCTTCCATTTGTTGAAAGCCAAGCCAGTACAGAAATGAGGCAGCTTCATCTGAGTTAATAAAGGACAGACGTGCGTTCACATTCGGAATTCCAAGAGGCTTTCCATTTTTGACTTGCTCTATATGAAAATGTAATCGCTTCGTATAGTCATCTAAACCGAGAACGATAGGAAAGCGCACAGCACTAACGGGAAAATTTGCTTTTTGAAAAAAGACTGCCTCTGCTAAACGTTTGCCTTCTCCATATGAAAAATCTGATTTCGATCCTATTTTAATAGGGTAGGAATACGGATTGAAATCTTCCTCTTGCCTTTTCTCCGCTCCAAATTCATATACTGATAGAGTTGAAGTTAATATGTAGCGTTTTACCTTGCCAGAAAATATTTCACATGCTTCCACTGCTTCTTTAGGTGAATAGCAAATATTATCGTAAACAAGATCCCATTGTGTTTCTCCAGCCGCTGCCTTCAAAGACTGATTGTTTTCCCGATCGATTAGCAAACGATTCACCTTGTCTCCAAAGGAATCTACTGTCTTTCCTCTAGTGGCAATCGTTACATCATGGCCATTTTCTAAAAGAAGCTTCACGAGCTTTTTACCAAAAAACCGAGTTCCCCCTAAAACTAATACCTTTTTCAAAATGCACATCTCCTTTCCTATTTATCCCGCATTAACGGGCTGGCCGACTAAGAACGCCACGTCCTGTGGCAACGTCGGCACTAATACGTCCTGTATGTCGTAAGACCCCCACTGATTGAAGTTTCACCTTATTCATAATTTTAAATCAATTCCCTGTTTTTCAGCAAGGATAAAAAGCAGATGGAATTCGATAGATTATAATACTTCCGAAGGTACCCACCCTACAAGGCCGTTACCCTTTTTCACTAATATATAGCCTTCTTGAAGGTCATCCAAAACCTTGACAACCTCACCTTTTTTTACTGATAAAAATGTAGTACTTAAATCATCCTTACAGTACACAACTTCATCATTTTCAACTAAATATTCATTTTTTATCCATTGTTCAATGCCTAGATTAATATTTTCACAAAGTGCAAAATAACGATCACGATGAATAACGTTTATTTTATAATTTGGATAAGTGACTGTTCCAACTCGATTCGTTTGATCAATATAATCTTTTCTTACTGTACGCACGTCTCTCAGTTCATCAACAAACTGGTATGAAAATTGATTATTTTCATACATTAATGCGTTAAGTTGTCCGTCCGTTTTTATCTGATTGCCGCCATCAATGGAAATTACTCTTTCTTCAAAATCAATGATCGGATTGTTGGAGCTTTCAGCATGAAAACAATAGTTCACAGCTGGCCAATGCCCAACGATGACCAATTTCTCAGCTTGATGCCCTTTGTCATAAAATGAATCAATGGATAAAGCATTGTTTTCATCCGTATTCTCCCAATCCAATCGATTCTCAATGCCCGCATGAACTAAAATGAATGACTCTGTTTCAAAGGCAATAGGTAAAGATTCAAACCAATCAATTTCTGCTCGATAGTTCTCCTTATAGAACTGAGCAAGCTCCGCAGCATCACTAAAGTCGTCTACTGTTTTTTGATGCTCCGCTAGCATCTCATTTAAAATAGAGTTCTTTCTTTTTCTCATATAGTTAAAAATAGCTTCATTTCCTTTAAAAACATACCGATACAAAATATCACAATTCCCTTTTGTTACGTATACATCGGGAAATTCCTCGACCAATTTCTTCACATAGCGAACAACTTCTAAGCTGTTGTCACCTTTTTCGCATAAGTCACCATTTATAAATAAGTAGTCATCACTGGAATAATGAACTTTTTCTAATAATCTTGTTAGCAGCGATAAGTTTGCATGAATATCAGAAATAATAATAACTCGTCTATTTCGTTGTAAGGTTACTTTTCTTATATTGATCATGTATAACTCCTTAAAATCAAATTCGTCTTATTGGTAATGAATTTACCTTATCGAACTCACCCAATCAATTGGTAATTTTTTAAGGCTAGGGTGAAGAAGCGTAAATTTTAAGCATTTAGAGCTCATCCTATGCTAAAACCTAATAATGGGATGGACCCGAAGATTAAAGAATCGTTTACAACTTTCGAATTTCTTCTATCGGCAACTTCGTTAATTTTGCAATCACTTCAATAGCAAACCCCTCTTGTAACATCTTATAATAGCACATAAATAGAACTAATGTTCTGTTTATAAAAAAATAAAGTTCCAGTATGCTCTAGCAAAAAAGTCGGCCCCTTGCTTACGACAATCATTCATGATATTATTATCAAAATCCCAAATAAATACAAATCAATGAAGAGAACGAGTACGTTTTGGAAATACTCTACAGCGAGCTGGATATGGTGGAAGCCAGTGAGGAAGACCTAACGGAATAATCATCTCTGAGATGCAAGACTGAACGATAAAGTGTACATCAATTAGTGAGCCGTAAACTCTTATTGGTCCCTCTAAAGGTAAAAGCCTTAAGAAGAGCCTGATTGTCGCTTGTATTATCAAACCAGTAAGTCTTGACGGGGTTCCGCCGTTACAAGGAACGCGTATGAATTGTACGTTGACAAAGTGCTGTTGCTTTTATAGCGGCAGAATTTGGGTGGTAACGCGGGTATAACACTCGTCCCTTTCTTAGGGACGAGTGTTTTTTATTTTTTTATAGGAGGAAAAGAAATGGAACAAAAGGAAACTGCCACAATGCGTGAAAAAAGAATCTTAAAATTTTGGGCGGAACAAAATATTTTTCAAAAATCCATTCAAAATAGAGAAAACGCTAAGTCTTTTGTCTTCTACGAAGGACCACCAACCGCTAATGGGCTTCCTCACGTAGGGCATGCTCTTGGGAGAACAATTAAGGATATTATTGCACGCTACCATACGATGCAAGGAAAGCAAGTGATCAGAAAAGCCGGTTGGGACACGCATGGATTACCTGTCGAACTTGGTGTTGAAAAAGCTTTAAAAATCTCTGGGAAACAAGAGATTGAAAAATACGGAGTTGAAGCTTTTATTAAAAAATGTAAGGAAAGTGTCTTTTCCTATGAACAGCAATGGCGTGAGTTTACAAATGATTTAGGCTACTGGGTTGATATGGATAATCCTTATATGACAATGAGTAATGATTATATCGAATCTGTATGGCATATCCTCGGGACGATTCATGACAAAGGCTGGCTATATAAAGGACATCGCGTATCCCCTTACTGTCCAAGCTGCCAAACTTCATTAAGCTCACATGAGGTTGCCCAAGGTTACAAAGATGTAAAGGATTTAAGTGCAACAGTAAAATTCAAGCTGAAAAACAAAACAAATGAATATGTATTAGGCTGGACAACAACGCCATGGACGCTACCAGCTAATGTTGCGCTTGCCGTAAATAAAGATTTCGATTATGTAAAGGTGAAAGTAGCAACCGAAATCTTTATTGTCTCTGCAGCTAGAGCGAAGCATGTTTTTCATGAAAGCGGTGAGATTGTAGAAACCCTTAAAGGCAACGAATTAGTCGGTCTCACTTATGAGCCCCCCTTCCAATTTGTTGAAGTGGAAAAGGGACATTGTATTGTTGAAGCTGCTTTTGTTACCGAAGAAAGCGGAACTGGAATTGTCCATATCTCACCTGCATATGGAGAAGATGATTATCGTCTCGTTAAAGAACATAATCTTAGCTTCATAAATGTTGTTGATGGAAGCGGAAAATATATCGATATTATTACACCCCTTGCAGGAAAGTTTGTGAAGGACTGTGATGTCGAAATTATTAAACTGCTTCATGAAAATGGCCTGTTATTCCACAAAGAGCGGTATGAGCATTCTTATCCACATTGCTGGAGATGCGATACACCATTGCTTTATTATGCAACGGACAGTTGGTTTATTAAAACAACTGCTTTAAAGGACGAGTTTATTGCGAAGAATCAGCAAGTGAACTGGTTCCCTGATCATATTAAAAATGGACGCTTTGGGAACTTTCTTGAAGGCTTAGTCGATTGGAATATTAGTCGAAATCGCTTTTGGGGTACGCCACTAAATGTTTGGGTATGTTCTTCCTGTAAAAGAGAACACTCGCCAAAAAGCATCGATGAATTAAAGGAGCTTGCTACGAAGCCTTTAACAAACATCGAACTTCATAAGCCGTATATTGATGACATCACTTTGCATTGTCCTTCTTGTCAAGGAAAAATGGTTCGAACACCTGAAGTTATCGATGTATGGTTTGACAGTGGTTCAATGCCATTTGCTCAATACCATACTCCATTTGAAAACAATGAGATGTTTAAGAATCAATTTCCTGCAGATGTTGTTGTCGAAGGCATTGATCAAACCCGTGGGTGGTTTTATTCATTGCTCGCTGTGTCTATTTTATATACTGGTAAGGCTCCATATAAAAACGTACTTGCAACTGGACATGTCCTTGATGAACAAGGACAAAAAATGTCGAAAAGCAAAGGAAATGCCCTAGACCCTGTTGAATTGATCAAGACCTATGGTGCCGATGCGCTTAGATGGGCGCTTATTGAGGACAGTGCCCCATGGAATCAGAAAAGATTTTCTAAACGCAATGTTCAAGAGGCAAAGTCGAAGCTTATTGATACGATGTCAAGTTTATTCCATTTTTATCAGCTGTACGCAACAATTGACAACTTTAATCCACATGCAAAAAAAAGTAGCAAGCTATCAATCATGGATCAATGGGCTTTATCAAGATTGGCGTCAACAGCAAAGCAGATGGAAAAGGAACTGAATGATTATCAGCTAACAAATGCGGCAAGATTAGCGGGGCAGCTAGTTGAAGAAATAAGCAATTGGTATATCCGGAGAAATCGCGAGCGTTTTTGGAGTGAAGGCATGTCAGAGGATAAAACAGCAGCTTTTCACACCCTATATACTTTGCTTACGAATCTATCTAGGCTATTAGCTCCTTTTATTCCATTTACAACCGAAGAGATTTACTATTCTTTAAAGGGAGAAAGTGTCCATTTAGCTGATTTCCCTAAATGGGATGAGGCATCAATTAAGCCATTACTAGAGGAACAAATGCAGGCTGTCTTAGAGATCGTCGAGTTAGGACGTAGCATTCGACATAGTCAACAGCTTAAAACGAAGCAGCCATTAGCGAAAATGATTATCGTTTCTAACTTTTTAGAGCATAATGCTCTTCTTCCATATGAAGAAATTATTAAAGATGAGCTTAATGTGAAAACGTTGGAATGGGCAAATTCCTCCGATCATTATATTGACCATCATCTTAAATTAAATTTTAAAACGGCTGGTCCAAAGCTAGGAAAAAATGTGAATGAAGCAAATCAGCTTCTTCTAAATGCTCCTTCCGAAAAAGTGAATGAATTTCTAACAAATGGAGCGTTCACTTTATTATTAGAAAACGGCGAGGCTGTAAAATTATTTGCTGAAGATGTACTTGTGCAGAAAAAAACAACATTACAAGGTTTTTCAGAAGCAGCGAATCAAGCTTTTACTGTATTCCTAGACACAACTTTAACCGAGAATTTGCTACAGGAAGGAATCGTTAGAGATTTTATCCGCATGATCCAAGACATCCGGAAGAAAAGAAATTTACCTGTAGATAAGCGAATTCACCTTTATGTATCAGCAGAAGAAGAATTCATTAAAATCATAAAATTCTTCGATCCCTTAATCAGAAAAGGTATTCTCTTAGATGTCATTCATTATGAAAAAGGCGAGAAGTTGGAGAAATTAATAATTGATGAGTATGAGGTTTTTATTGAAATTATTTAAAGTAGGGTTAGCAATGAGACTGGTCTGCTTATAGCAAGCCAGTCCTTTTCTCATTATTAATGAATCGAGAGAGGCAGCAGAAAATCATGATTTCACATTAAGAGTTGATTTATCATTCGAGAAGGAGTATGGACGCATTAAGGAGGCACTTTTGCTGCCTTAACTAGCTTGCATAGCATTCTTTCACTCTATCATAACGAAGCATTATATTTATCCCTCAAACCCTTCAACAATCTTTAGAAAATTTCTTAACGCCATTGAGTTATAAGCATTTTTTCGATAAATAAAAATGGTCGGTACTTTTGATTGCTTATCAAGAATCGTATGGGATTGAATTGGTTGAAACTTTGCTTGTTTTTTCACAGTGGATAAAGGCAATAAAGTAGCACCTAATCCTGCCGCAACGCAGCCAACTAATCCATCCAATGTACCGAATTCCATCATCTTTCTAGGCACAATCCCATCTGTATGCAACCATTGTTCTAACAAAGCACGGTAGAAACATCCTGTTCGAAAACAAATAAACGTAGTAGCTTGTAAATCCTTTAAAAACTGGACTTTCGGATGCTCTAAGGACGTTACTAACACTAGTTCCTCTACGACTAACTCCTTCGACAGAATGGAAGGACTTGAGACTGGTGCTGCGACAAAAGCTCCATCAAGCTCATATTCTTCAACTCGTTTAATGCTTTCTTCCGATGGTCCTGTTGATACAATTATGTCCACATCGCTGTTTTCATGATGGAATTTCGTCAGTAAGGACGGAAGATGAAGCGCTGCTGTCGTTTCCATCGATCCAATTCGCAGCGAACCCATTGCTTTTTCACTTTCCTTCATCATTTTCATCGTATCTTCGTAAAGCTGAATCATTTTATTAACTTGCTCAAACAGTATTTCTCCCTTTGCTGTTAACGTAATACCACGATTATGCCGATAAAACAATTTAGTTCCATAAAGCTTTTCCAAGCTTTGGATTTTCATAGTGATATTTGACTGTGCATAATTTAACTCCAATGCAGCCTTTGATAAGCTTCCATTTTTCACAGCACTTTTAAAGGCATATAAATCATGGATGTTCAACGGACTCACCTCTGTCATCAATTTTAATTATTTGATGCTGATGCAGCTTTTTTCTTCATTTCCCAGTCTTTGCTATCAATAATACTGATAGCTATTATACCATTTTTGTATTTCTCTTTATACCTAACTTACTGATACGATTAATTTACCAACATAATCGTCTTGTATATGGAATTTTGATTGAAGGAGGTGGAGAAATGACAAACCATTCCAATCGATATTTAGTTGGGGGAATCCTTTCCTTAATTATTGCCATGGGGATTGGCAGGTTTGCTTATACGGTCATCCTGCCTTATATGCAGGATGCAGTTACATTTTCTAGCTCATCCGCAGGCTATTTAGCAACCAGTAATTATTTAGGTTATTTTTGTGGAGCATTCATGGCTGGTAAATTCTCAATCAAGGGTAGAAAAATACATCTGCTTCGTTTTTGGTTAGTTGTAAGTATTATGACAACAGCCATGATTGGACTGCTACCCTCTTTTCCACTGTGGTATGTCACACGATTTATTTCAGGTGTAGCAAGTGCCATTATATTCGTGATCGCTTCTAGCATTATATTAGACCGTCTTGCTTACGAAAATAGATCCCATTTATCGGGGCTATTCTACTCGGGTGTTGGATTTGGTATTCTGTTAAGCAGTCTAGTCGTTTCCAAACTAAATCAACTTTATCAATGGGATGGAACTTGGATTGGGCTTTCACTTCTTTGCAGTGGATTGTTTATTTTTATATGGTTTTTTATCCAAGACGAAACAATTCCGCTTTCATCGCCTAATCAGGGCAAACCGATTCACAATCCAACTATTCTTCCAAAAAAGTGGATAACTTGGCTCATCATTGCTTACGGATTAGAAGGGTTAGGCTATATTGTCACAGGGACCTTTATTGTTGCGATTGCAGAGAACTCCACTCTTTTTCATGGTGATGCTACAACCGCTTGGCTCATGGTTGGTATTGCTTCAGCGCCTTCTTGTGTAATCTGGTCCTATTTAGGAAAAAAGATTGGAGTCGTTACATCATTAATGATTGCCATGTTACTTCAAGCTATCGGCATTGTACTGCCTGTGTTTGAGGAAAATTCAGGCTTATTACTGACGAGCGCATTTTTATTTGGAGCAACCTTTATGGGAATTACGACACTTGCAACCATTTTGGCAAGGCAGATTGTTCCGATGCAAAGTAATCGTATCCTTGGTTTATTAACAGCTAGCTATGCTTTCGGGCAAATGCTTGGTCCAGCACTTGCAGGGATTTTGGCAACAAAGACGAATAGCTATCATTATGCTCTACTCAGTGCTGCATTCGCTGTTGCAATAGGCTCTAGTCTTTTATGGAAGGGGGTCATCTATGAGCGAAGCAATCATCAATATATTAAAAATTAGTTTTTTATAGATTGAAATAAGGGATATCCACTAGTTAGAACTTCAAAAACAATCAAAAAACCAAAAGGAGAAAACAATATGCCATATGTCAATATTAAAATTACGAATGAAAATGTTACACCTGAAAAAAAAGCCCAGCTCATTGCAGGAGTCACACAATTATTAGTTGATGTTTTAGACAAGAATCCGAACACAACGGTTGTCGTCATTGATGAGGTCGATACCGATAACTGGGGAATTGGTGGAGAGACTATCACTGTAAGAAGAAAAAATGAAACATCATTAGAAAAATAAGTTGTTTTGCTAATGAATTAATGATGAAAGGCATTCGAACAAGCCTAATCGAATGCCTTTCATCATTTTTATATCTACATTTTTAAAATTGTCGAAACGATGAAGCTACCTTACTTCTTCCTAAATACTAGAAAGTAGAACTAATACTAGTGTTGGTCAGGGAAATCAAGTGGTTTAATTGGACTATGATCTACCACACCAGTTGTACTTCCAATAAGAACAAAAGCGAACGATAACAGCATTAATACTTTAATAACACTATTTTTCATTTTTAATCCTCCTGGAATATGATAGTTTCATATTATTCTATTTAAAATTGGATGTAAAAGGGAGATTTCAGGCATAATGTCCTATAAAAGCCGAAAATATATCATTTTTATGTTATCTTCTATATAAGACGCATAAATTATGAAAATAATCATAGGAGGGTTGATAATGGGGATTGAAAGCATTGGTGACAAAATTAAAAACCTTAGAAAAAAGAAAGGAATGTCTCAAGAAGATTTGTGCAAAGATATTTGTTCACAATCTGAGATCAGTCGAATAGAAAGTAATAAAATTAATCCTTCTTCCTATATATTGCAACAAATTGCAAAAAGATTCGGTGTATCTATTGACTATTTCAATCATACTAGTAATACAAATAGAGATGATTATAAAGAAGAAGTAAAGAAGATATTAGAAAGAAATCGAAGGGACAGAAATTATAACGAAATTGAACGAATCATTAAACAAGAAGAAAACAGTCCGGCTATTAATAGCTGTAATTATATGAAAAATTACATAAATTGGCATAGAGGGATCGTTGCCTATCACTTACACGGGGATACGGAAGTTGCTTTAAAGATATTGAATTCATGTCTTGATTTAAATGAAGCAATATTCTCAGATTTAGAAATTGAGATTTTGAATAGTATGGGAATTATCTGTAGAAATGAACGAATGTTTGACGATAGCCGACTATACTTTGAAAAAGCTTTTAATTCCATTAGAGAGTTTCCTTTTACGAATCGAGATCGATTATTAATGAAGATTAGTTATAATTTATCAAAATTGTATACAGACATAAATCTATTAGATGAATCACTATCCTTGTGTGATAATGGCATAAAGCTATGTAAATTAAATGAGGACATGTACTTATATGCTGAGTTTCACTATCAAAGCGGACGAAATTGGATAAAAAAAGAAAACCATAGACTTGGTCTAGATTTTTGGAAAAAGGCGATAGAAATACTTAAAATCGATGATAAAACAAAATTCATAAAAATCATTGAATCTGAAATTAATATCTACAAAAAACACCAGAAAATTATATAATAATAAATTACGACCATCAATCAAAAAAAATTATTTTGCATCTTTCGAAACAATAGTAATGCTATATACAATATATGATTATAAGCATATTTTAGCTGAAAAACTGGCATGTATGCGAGCGTATCTCATAAAAACAATACTAGAAGCGCTTATTCAACGGATTATCAACATTGAGATTATACTGCAATCATATAAAATTCAATTAAAAGGAGGTCTTATATGAAGGAAGAGTAATTTGGTTACATAACACCTAGTAATTCGTGATTATACTACTTGTAACATTTTTAAATGTTATTCTCCCCTACAAAAGTAGTATAATAAGATTTTCAACAAATGGCATTCCGAATACATTTATTCGGGTGCTTTTTTATTCCTTTTACTTATTCAAAACGATAAACTCTTCCTCCCAAAAGTTAAAACTAGTCTTTCTATTAATTACTATTTTCGACCATTTCTCTTAATGCTTCTCTAAACCTTTCAGCATCGTCCACACGAATAGCAACTTGTTCATATTCCTTTTCCATCCCCATCAATAACGTTGCCTTAACAGGCTGCTTTAATTTCAAGATGACAGTTGGGTAAATTTTCTCAAAATCACGTGCGACAAAATCTATTGTATTCTTTGAAAGTTTTTGTTCCAGAATCTCACGTTCCTCTATTATCTCTGCAATTTCATCCCACTTTATTTTCATTCGCTTCATTAAACCAAGAGAAACATACAAGCAATCACGTTCCATTTGAAGTGGATTAAAGCGAACAGCTTGAATATCTCCTAATAACAAAATAACGGTATAAATATTTAACACTAGCAAAATAAGAGATAAAATAACAGACTTATCATGCAGCCACCAATGAATACCGATTGTTTCAATTACAATGCAATGTATCATCATCACTTGAAAGGCAATATAACTCGATTTTTTTTCCAATGTAAACGTGTTATTTCTATGTTGCGGCTTCTTTCTCCAAATCCCAAAAGCATAATAGAACATTAGCATTTCAGAACAAACAACCTGGATAATCGGATGTTTCTTCACATTTTCCTCTACAGCATTAGAAAATGAAAATAAAAGCGGAAGCTGACTTTTCTTCACTGTTCGAATGATTTTAGGTAAATAGATAAAGAGTGTTACAAACAATAACAGTTCGAGTAAAACGGCCACACCCTCTATCCCAAAACCGAACCATGTAAGCGCCTTATACGGAGCCAAATACTCTATCGGGATCAGAAATCGTGCTAAAATAAGCCCTCCACCCATCAATATGATAAGATTCTTCCAACTCAATTTACGCTTCCAAGCTAAAAATAAAACAGGAGCGACAATTGTTAAATCAATAAGTGAACCGATCACAACACCGTTCGTATTTTCGGGCAGCATATTAATCCCAAATGAAGAACGATAAAGAGAAAAATTCGAAGCTAATACAAGCAATAATAAGAAAGGCCATGCAATTTGGATTGAACTTTTCTTAATAACCATTAAATTCACCCTCACTTTCATCATGGTTAATCCATTTATATTGTACCATTCATTTTTAGATTTGTTGATTTATTGGCTATATTTTACATAAAACAACCACCCTCTCTTATCTGCAAATTTTTTACAGAATATTTGAATATAGTAGCGATTATTTTGATAATTAATAATAAGGGGACAGCTCAGTGCTTCAAAAAAGTTAGGGGCGTCATTAAGCAAAAATGAATTAAGACGCCCCTTCATTTTAGTACTCAAAATCAAATAAAACGACAATCATGTTCAAAATTGGAGAGCTCAACCTTTCTTCCCAAATCACTATAACAAACAGCGGCCTGATAACGATTTAAGAGTGTAAACAGTTTAAACTTCACCTTCGTCATGCCAATACCCTCAATATCGGTTACTTCTTTTAAAAAGCGATCTAAAGTAATGGTAATATCAGTCGGATTCCCCACTAGAAAGCCTGTCCCCGTCCATTTAAGAATGGCTTCTTTTAAAGTCCAGATTACAAATAAATACTTTGTCCGTTCTTCGTCTGATAAAGCATAGAAATGAGCTTTTTCTTTTTCGGAGAGAAATATATGTTCAACCCCTTCGTCTACAGGTTCAATTCGTTGGATATCCACGCCGATTTTCCCTTGATTGACAGCTCCGATTAATATACAGCCATCCGTATGTGAGAGACTAATATCTCCCATCCACCCCTGTAGCCTCGGTCTCCCAAAGCAATCCTTTTGCAAATAAAGCTTTGTTGCTGGAGAAAAATGCTCTTGCACACATTTTTTCACCTCATAATAAGATAAAAGCGCTGCAAACTGATCTGGAAAATAGTGATTTTTATAAATTTCCTCACGCTCAAACGGGGACATCTCTTTAAGCATGGAGATAAAGTGTTCATAAGAAAACGTATTTATTCTCACGCAGCTTGTCCGCAATTGATACGAATTTTCCATGCGAGCGACCATTTATTACACATGAACAGGGTTAGGAAGTGGGAAGTATCCGACCTCTTGACCATGCCTAATCATGCTCTTAATATATTGATCTCTGTCAATAAAGTAAGAATCATAATAAGGAATGAATTGTCTCGTTTGCGTACAATCCCATTTCCACGGCGTTTCCTTCAAGCCTTCTCCTTCCATCATTGAAACGGCCAATTGCTTCGACTCTTGAGCTAGTTCATTCGCAAACACCCAAGTCGAAAATTCCTCGCGACTTACTTGTGCGATTATATATCCTAAGCTTTCTAATTGCTGGATAAATTCCTGATATTGAAGTGGGTTCGGGTCGACAATATGGAATGTCTTTCCGCATGATTCCTTATTTAGAGCGATCTCAACAATCGTCCGGCTGGCAACGTCAGCTGGTGTCAAATCGACTATTCCAGATAAGCGCTCGCCCTTCTCAAGCAATAGCAGGCCTTTCATCATCCGATAGAATGCATTGCTTTCAATATTCTTCTGAAATTTTCCTGATTGCAAACAACCGGTTAAATTACCAATTCGAAACACATTAGCGTTTATTCCGGCTTCCATTGCTTTATGAACAAGCTTCTCTGCCGCAAATTTACTATCTGTATAAACATTATCTAACTCAACTGTAAACGCTGCTGGTGAGGCGACCCCACAATAATCTTCCCATAACCCATCGACCGCAAGCTGTTCTGGAATACCAATTGTAGAAATATAACTAAGCTTAATTTGTTGATTACGATAAGCCAAATCTAGTAATCTTTCCGTACCTTTCACATTCACATTATGGAAATGCTCCTCGTCACCGAAATGGCGAACATCCGCAGCACAATGAATAATCCAATCTAATGATTTTTCAAAATGATCTTGAACTTCCTGCGAAAGCCCAAGCCCATCCATCGCTAAATCACCTAAAATAATATCGATTCTTGCATCATCAATTTCATGACGAGAAAAATACGCTATATTATCCAAAAGCCGTGCTTTCGCTTCAACTTCAGATTTCCCTCTTACTAGGCAAACAATTTTCGCATCCGTTTCACGAAGTAAGTCAAGCAAGATATGTGTGCCTAAAAATCCTGTCGCACCCGTTAAAAAAATCAGCTTCTCCTTCTGTTCACGCTTGTTAGAAGCATTCGCCTTTTTCGGAGCAATCGTAGGTGGGTATTCCTTTAAGCTTTTAACCGTATTCATTTTCTGCTTTTGAGTCGGTCTATCTGCTGTCGCTATATATTCAGCAAGCTTTTCAACCGTCCGATATGTATAGAAATCTTGCAAGCTTAGCATCGGAAAATGTGGCTTCAGCTTTGCGAGCGCATTCAAAATTTTCAACGAGCTAGCACCAATAGTAAAAAAATCCTCACGAACATCGAATTTTTCTAACAGAAGCACCTTCCCTAACTCATTTACTAGGATTGTTTCAATTTGATTGCGTGGTCCGATAATATCCTGTGCGAAAAATGATTGAATATCAATCTTCTCTAGCTTTTTGCGATCAATTTTTCCTGTCGGTGCAATTGGCATTTCTGCTAATTCGATTAAATAAGAAGGAATCATATATTCAGGCAAAGTCTTTTTCATTTCGCTTTCTAGCCATTGCTTCGAAATATTTACATTCTCTTTCAACCTATAGAAGCCATACAACTCCTTCATGCCACCACTTGCTCTCGCAACAACAGCTACCTCATGGATGTAATCTAAGCCTTGAATGAAATTCTCAATCTCTCCGATTTCAACACGATGCCCTCTTATCTTCACTTGGTCATCCTTCCTACCAAGAAATTCAATGATTCCCTCTGGCAGCAGCTTGACAATATCTCCTGTTCGATAAAATGTAAACGGCTTTGCTTCACTTTCTTTCAGAAATACTTCCATTGTCTTTTCCAGTTGATTTAAATAACCAAGTGAAACCCCTGGACCTTCAATGACTAATTCACCTGGTTCGTTTGGCAAGCAAAGCTTCCCATTCTCATTCACAACATATAGCTTTACATTTTGAATCGGACTTCCAATCGGAACATTTGCTATTTCCTTTGATAAATAGAAATCCAAATCATAATAGCTTGCCATTACCGTTGTTTCTGTTGGTCCATAGAAATTACTCAACATCGGTGATAACCCAAATTTCTCCTGCCACATGCGAACCATTTCCCCAGTTAAAGCCTCCCCCGCAAGAGCTAAGACCTCTAAGGAAGAGAGCTTTTCCTTATCTCCAGCTCGAAGCAAGGGAACCATACTATTGAAAAATGCAGTTGGTAAAATCATATTCGTTATTTTGTATTCATTTATTTCTTCTAATAACACTTGATAATCTAAGCGTGCTTTTTCCGATAGGAGGTGCAAGTGAACACCATTTAACAATGATTGGACTAAATCAATAATCGAAGCATCAAAGCTAAATGAAGCAAATTCAGAAATTACAGTTTGTGGATGAAACTGATAATGCTTTGCCAGCCATTCGGCTAAATTAACGGCTCCTATATGCTTAATCATCGTTCCCTTCGGTGTTCCCGTAGATCCAGACGTATAGATAACATAGGCGATATCTTCTTGCCCTAATTCCTCGCATCTCACATCTTCTTCTATATATTCCAATTTATCCGAATAAATTATCGCCGGATTGTTGTTTAACTTAGGCAATTGCTTCATTGTTTTTGAATTTGTAATAATAACTGAACAAGCTGTATCAGCAATCATATATTCAATTCTTTCTGCGGGATAGGCTGGGTCGATTGGAACATAGACTGCACCGACCTTTAAAATTCCAAGAAAGCCAATAACCGCCTCGATACTACGGGTTAAAAAAACACCGACGAAATCACCTTTCTTAACACCTTTTTTCAGCAGCTGAAGCGCTATGTAGTTCGAATGTTCATTTAATTGTTTGTATGTTAATCTCTTTTCTTCATTAGATAAGGCCATTCGATTTGGGTATTTAGAACCATTTTCAAAAAATTTGTCTATTATCGTTAGATTAGTCCCCCCTCCTTTAAAATTATTCATTCGACTGTAATGCTCCTCGTTACTACTCAGAAACGTTGGATTCAAGCTATGTAGACCTTTTTTCAACTCTATCACTCCTGCATCAATTTACAATATACAGCATTATTTGACATTTTAACCAACGTTTATTATAGTAAAATAGTTACATTTAGACAATTTAATTTATTAATGGGGAGATATATTCGGATGTTTAAGAAAAAATCATTCATTTTTAAAAATTTGTTTATTTACATCACCATGATTATATGTATTGGTATCTTAATTACCGCTTCTTGCTTTATTGTACTAACAAATACAATGAAGTCCTCAATTTTAAATGAAGCCGAAACATTAGCTACATCATGGGGTGAAAAGTTAGACGATTCAATCGTTTCAGACGCAATGAAATCTAAGGATTTTACCACTTCTTCTCAAAAAGAACTCACAGAAATGTTCGATACGATTTCGCTTAATAATCCAAAAGTCGCACAAGGTTATATCTTTAGCACCGAATTAGTGGATGGCTATATGACGCCAGTCTATGCAGTACCCTCTCATTTGGTCGAATATTTAACAGGAGAAGGGGTAAATGTTGCAGATCCTTTTCCTCAACCAGATCAAATCGTTCAAGCAGTAAAGGAACTAGTCGTCCAAAAGACTTTAGTTTCTACAGACATTTATTCAGATGATATCGGAACATGGGTGACTGAACTATACCCATTGAAAGACAAAGATGGAGAAGTGTTTGCATATTTCGGAATTGATTTCGATGCTAGTGCGATTAAAACCTCTCAAGAAATGTTAATTACCGTATCTTTATTAGTTCTATTACCAAGTCTTATTATTGCTATCATTCTACAAATTTTCTTTACAAAGCGTAGCTTCCGTCCACTTCAAGAATTAATGCTTGGTCTAAACAAAGTAAGCAGCGGAGACTTTACCGTTAAATTGAAAAAAACAGGCACAGACGAACTAGGAATGCTTAATCAATCCTTTAATGCAATGGTTGAATGCGTGAATCTCATGATTCTAAAAGTAAAAGAATCAGCAGAAAAGATAAAATCGTCATCTGATCTTCTTAACGAAACTGCCTTAGAAACAGACAAGCACTCTTCTGAAATTACGCAGGTTACAGAAGAAATGACCTTATCTATTACAAATCAAGAAAATTCAATTACTGATACTTCGATTGCCATTGATGAAGTATCAAAAGCGATTCAACTAATTGCTTCAAGTTCAACCCAAGTGGGCAATGTTTCTGTCGATATGGATAGCATTACAGAAGAGGGAAATGTATCCGTTCAACAGCTGGAAGAACAAATGAATGTAATTGGAAATCGCTTTAAACTAACAACGAATTCAATCGAAACATTGAAAAGTCGCTCTTTAGAAATCGGGAAGCTTCTCGATATTATTACTGGGATTGCAGAGCAAACGAATTTACTAGCATTAAACGCTGCTATTGAGGCCGCACGTGCAGGCGAGGCAGGTAAAGGATTTTCCGTTGTTGCTGAGGAAGTTCGAAAGCTGGCTGAGGAATCCAATCAATCAGCAAATTCAATCGCAAACTTAATTAATGAAATACAATCTGAAACAGAGGAAGCCTTTTTGCTCATGGAAAAAGGTAATATAGAAATCAAAAAAGGTAATGAGCTAGTTGATAATTCGGGGGAAATTTTCAATAAAATTAAGGGTTATTCAAAAAATGTTTCAACAACGATCCTTGATATATCTAGCTCAACACAGGAAATATCCGCAAGTGCGGAGGAAATTGCCGCAACTGCTGAACAACTAAAGGATATTGCTAGAGAGAACACCGACTTCTCAAATCATATTTCTAAAAATGCTAAGCATCATCAAGGTAGCGTTTCAGATCTAATTGAATCATCTGAAAGCTTAAATGCATTAGCAACTGAATTAGAAACACTAGTTAAAGATTTTACTGTTTAATCTTAGCGCTAGATCATAAAAACGTTTTGTCAATTATGACAAAACGTTTTTATATTCTATATATCCTTGCTTCATAAGGAGACAGGTTTATTCTCCTTAATGATTCATGCTCATTCACTTCAATGTTTTCCAGCAAAAGATTAGCGCTGCTATATGTGATTCCATCTAATTTATCAACCATTAATGATTGATCCGATAAATTACATAAAACGATGATCCTTTGATCATGAAGCGTCCGTATATATGCGTAAAGAAAAGGATGCTCTTCTAAGACTAGTTCATACTTGCCATACATGAATACATCAGCTTTTTTACGTAAACGAATCATCTTCTTATAATAATTCAACACTGAGGCTGGCTCCTGCCTCTGCTTTTCCACATTTATATTTTGATAGTTCGGATTTACCCTAATCCATGGTGTCCCTTTCGTAAATCCCGCATTCTTATCAGCAGACCATTGCATCGGTGTTCGTGAGTTATCGCGACTCGTACCCCAGATTACTTCCATGATCTGATCATGTGAATCCCCTTGCTCTAAGCGATATTTATATAAATTTTTCGTTGCAACATCATGATAATCGTTAATCGAAGGGAATTTAACATTTGTCATTCCTATTTCCTGTCCTTGATAAATAAACGGTGTTCCTTGCATGAAGAAATACATTGTTGCTAAAGCGGTTGCACTTTCCCGCCAATATTCTCGATCATTTCCCCATGTTGAAACAATTCGAGCATGATCATGATTTTCGATAAACAAGGCATTCCAGCCACATCCTGCTAACGCCTTTTGCCAACTAGATAAAATCTGTTTCAGCTTAAGGACATTGAGCTTTTTTGTGTCTATATCCCAAAGACTCAAATGCTCAAATTGAAAGATCATATTGAATTTCCCTTGTTTTTTATCAACCCAGTCATGAATATCATCAACACCGACACCATTCGCCTCGCCGACTGTCATAATATCGTATTTTGCAAAGGTTTCTTGCTTCAATTCTTCTAAAAACGTCATAATACCGGGAACATTCATATATTTTTCCCATGCAGGAAGGTATGGAAGCTTATCGGGATTCGGCATATTCACAAACGACGGATCTTTTTTAATATGACTAATCGCATCAACGCGAAAGCCATCCACCCCTTTATTAATCCACCAATTCACAATCGAATAAAGCTCTTTTCGTAACTCTTCGGTTTCCCAATTCAAGTCGGGCTGTTTTTTTGAAAATAAATGCAAATAATATTGCTGCGTTTTTTTATTAAATTCCCAAGCTGAGCCGCCAAAGATACTTCCCCAGTTATTTGGCTCTTTTCCTTCTACCCCATCTCGCCAAATATACCAATCTCGCTTTTTATTCGTTTTCGAAGAACGTGATTCGATAAACCATGGATGTTCATCACTCGTATGGTTTATAACGAGATCGATAATAAGTTTCATCCCACGCTGATGGATATTGGCTAATAAATGATCGAAATCATCCATTGTACCAAACTCTGCCATTATTCTCTGATAATCACTAATATCATAACCGTTATCATCATTAGGAGATTCATATATTGGGGAAAGCCAGATAACATCAATCCCTAATTCTTGAAGATAATCCAATCTCTGTAGAAGCCCTTGTAAATCCCCAATCCCATCATGATTGGAATCTTGAATACTACGTAGGTACTCTTGATAAGCTA